>JBKQKS010000260.1:0-13548 GCA_052147395.1 Roseiarcus sp. | reverse complement strand
TCCTTCGACAAGCTCAGGATGAGTTTACATGCGCTTCGCACACCTCGATGGATGAAACGCGACCGCTTGTAGCCGCGGGCGTTGACCGCGGCTGCCGGGGTCGGCGCCCCCGGCTACAAGGCTCCTTCGACAAGCTCAGGATGAGGGGGGAGGGAGAAGGGGGTTGCGCCGCATGCGCGAAAGCGAACCGTTCGCAGGCCGAAAGGACCGCTCGGGGCGGACATGGCGCCGCCTCAGTAGCCGAATTGCTCGCGCAAGATTCGCTCGTCGAGGGAATGGCCGGGATCGTGCAGCAGCACCAACGAGGTGTCGTGGTCGGTCGCCACCTCGACGCGCTGGACGCGACGGATCTCGAAATGGTCGGCGCTCGCCGCGACCGGACGCTTTTCGCCTTCGACCGCCTCGATGACCACCTTCGCGCGGTCCGAGAGCAACGCGCCCCGCCAGCGCCGCGGCCGGAAGGCCGAAATCGGCGTCAACGCCATCAGCGTCGCGCCGAGCGGGATGATCGGACCGCTGACGGAAAGGTTGTAGGCCGTGGAGCCGGCGGGGCTCGCGATCAGCACGCCGTCGGCGATCAGCTCGGCGAGCCGCACCGCGCCGTCGACGCTGATGCGCAGCTTCGCGGTCTGCGAGGTCTGGCGCAGCAGCGCGACCTCGTTGATCGCGCGCGACACCGCGCGCTTGCCGTCGATGTCGATCGTGCGCATGATCAGCGGATGTATGATCGAGGGCCGCGCCGCGGCGAGCCGTTCGCGCAGATCGTGGTCGGAATAGTCGTTCATCAGGAACCCGATCGAGCCCCGGTTCATGCCGTAGATCGGCCTCGGGTTGTCCATGAATCGGTGCAGCGTCTGCAGCATCAGCCCGTCGCCGCCGAGCGCGACGATCACGTCGGCCTCTTCGGGGCCGCAGTCGCCGTACAGCTCGACCAGGGCGTCCCGGGCCTCCTGCGCCTCGGGGGCGTTCGAGGCCAGGAACGAAATTGCCAGGGTCTTGTCGCCCAACGGCGCGCGCGCGTTCATGTTCTCGGGGTCTCGCGAAAGGCGCGGGAGCCATAATGGATACGGCGGGTCAGGTAAACCCGAGCCAAGGTCGCAGGGGTCATTCCGGCTGCGGCGCGATGCGGCGGCGGCGGAGCTCGATTCCCATGGCGGCGAGGCCGCCAGAGAGAATGATGGCCGCGCCGATCAGCGTGCGCAGGCCCGGCAGATCGCCGAAGAACACGTAGCCCCAGACGATCGCGTAGGGGAGCAGAGAATATTCGAGCGGCGCGAGCAGGGAGGCCTGGGCGCGGCGCACGCCCTCGAACCAGAGGAATTGTCCGAGCGCGCCGATCACGCCGAGGGCGGCGATCGAAGCCGCTTCCGGCAGGGACGGCGGGACGCCGTAAAGCGGCAGGACGGCGCCGCAGGACGCGGCGTAGACCGCCGCGCTCGCGAGCATCATCGCTGGCGTGCTGACGCCCTTGGAGAGGCTGCGCGCGAGCAGAGTGGTCAGCGCCCAGGCGAGCGCCGCGACGAGGCAGAGCGCGACCGGCGCCAGCGGCGCGCCGCCCATCGGATTGGCGGCGACCAGCACGCCGGAGAAACCAACGGCGACGGCGAGCCAGCGCCCGACGCCCGCCGCCTCGCCGAGCAGCGGCGCGGCCAGGCCGACGACGAACAGCGGCGCGACGAAATAGTAGGTCACGAGATCTGCCAGCTGCAGGTCGCGCGACGCCCGGTAATAGGCGAGCCAGGCGACGAGAATGAGCGTGGCGCGAACCAGAATCCCGATCGCGTTGCGACGCTCGGCGCAGACGCGATAATCCCGCGCACGTACGAAAGCGAGCGAAATCAGAACGATTCCGAGCGACCGGCCGAACAGCACCTCGGCGACGGGCAGACGGACGACGAGCGCCTTGACGACAGCGTCCTGCAGGCTGAAGGCCGCCCAGCCGGCGAGCGCCAGCAGCGCGCCGGAAACCGGACGGGAAAGCGAGGGTTCAGCCATGACGGGTCGAAGCGGCATGAGCGGCCGGGAAGGCTCCGGCGCCGCCTCATATCACGCGTCAGAGGGCGCGCGAGGCGAAAGGTCGGCGCCGTCGGGAGCGGGCAGGCTGATGACGAAGCGGGCGCCGCAATAGACGTCGTCGGGCGCCGCGGGGACAAGGCGGATCAATCCGCCGTTGCGTTGCGCGAGGTCGCTGGCGATCGCGAGGCCGAGCCCAGAGCCGCCGTTGCGGGTCGAGCGCTGGAACGGCTCGAACACGTGGGCGCTTTGCGCGGTCGGGATGCCCGGCCCGCTGTCGCTCACTTCGATGAGCGTTTCGCCCGATGGCGCGCGGGTCGCCGCGAAGCGGATCGCCGCCGGGCGCTCGCGTCGTTCGCCCTGGGCGTTCAGCGCCTCTCGTGCGTTGCGGCTCAGATTCTCGAGCGCCCGGCGCACGTGGTCAGGGTCGGCATGGAGCTCGAAGCCGGGCGGGATATCGATGACGTAGTCCACTTCGCAGGCGCCCGTCGCCTCGGCCGCTTCGACGATCTCACGCGCCAGGTCGCGAAGGTCGAACCGCTGCCGCTGCGGCGCACGCTCGCGCGCGCAGCCATAGGCGAGCGTGGATTTGCAGAAGCCGATAGCGCGATCGAGGGTGGCGACGAGCTGCGGCGCCAGGCGTTGGGCGAGCGGGTCGGGGATGGTCGCGAACCGGTCGGAGATGAGCTGTGCAGCTGCGAGCATGTTGCGCAGGTCGTGATTTATGCGCGCGACCGCCATGCCGAGTTCCGCGAGGCGCTCGCGTTGGCCTAACTCGTGGGCGAGCGTGTTCTGCATCTCCGCGAGCGCCGCCTCGGCGCGGCCGATTTCGTCGTTTCGCCCGCTCGGCTTCACGATGCGTCCCCGGTCCTGGGGATTCTCGCCGAACGCGATGATGCTCGTGGTCAGGCGTTGGACCGGATAGATCACCAACCTCCACAGCGCCGCCCACAGCGCGAGCGTGACCACTGACGAGACCAGCGCGGCGAGCACGAAATAGTTGCGCGTGAGCTGCCACAGATCGTCGATCGAGGGCGTCTGATCGATCAAGATCTCGACGCTCACGCCGGGTCGCGACCCCGCGCCCACCACCTCGAGGATAGAGCCGCGCGGCGCAAACAACGCGTCGAAGGCGCCGCGGACGCTCTCCAGGAAGCTCGGGTCGGTATCGTCGAAGGTGAAGTCCGACGAGATCGGCGCCTTGGGATCGAAAATCGTCAGGCGGCTGTCGGGCGCGGTGAGGATGATGCGTTTGACGCCAATCGCATCGACGATCTTGCTGGCGAGGGCCGCGGAAATCGGCGGCTGCGGGCTGGCGCCGAACACCGTCGCCGCCGTCTCGGCGGCGAGCAGACGATCGTGCAGCCAGTTCTCGCGCGACGCGGTGAGGCGCAACACAAAGACGGTCGCGAGCGCCAGCAGCACGCCGCCGATCGTGAGCGCGAGCAGCCGCCACGTCAAGCCGAGCCGTTGCGGGCGCGCCTGAATTTCGATCTTGGTCTTTCCGGCGGCGGTGGGCGCCTCCGACTGTTCAGGCGCCAATGCGGACATGTTCGTCCTCGATATAGGCGCGAAGGATCTCATCGAAGCTCGACTCCGCCGTGAAGCCGAGCGCGCGCGCCCGCGCAGCGTCGAAGCGGCGCGGCCAGCCGCTGACGATGCGTTCGATGACAGGATCTGGCTCGCGGTCGATGAGCGCGACCGCGGCATCCCCGGCGACCGCGCGCAGGGCCTCGATCTGATCCGCGACAGTCGCGGCGACGCCCGGCATGGTGAGGCTGCGGCGGGCGCCGAGCGGCCTCGAGTCCATCGTCGCGGCGCGCAGCAGGAAGCCGACGGCCGAGCGCGGAGCCGCGTGCCAGTGGCAGACCGTGTCGGGGACCGGCAGCCGTGCGCGCTTTCCGGCGAGCGGCTCGCGCAGGATGCCGGAGAAGAAGCCAGACGCCGCCTCGTTCGGCGCGCCGGGCCTGACCGTGATCGTCGGCAGCCGCAAGCCGACGCCGTCGAAGATCCCTCGCCGCGAATAGTCGGCGAGGAGCAGTTCCAGGATCGCCTTCTGCGCTCCGTAGCTGGTCAGCGGCGCCGACAGGAATTCGTCGTCGATCACTTCGGGGAAGGGCGCGCCGAACACCGCGATCGACGAAGTGAACACGACGCGTGGACGGTAGGCCTCGCCGGAGAGCGCGCGTTCGCGGCGCAGCGCTTCGAATAGGCCGCGCGTCCCATCGAGGTTGATAGCATAGCCTTTTTCGAAATCGGCCTCGGCTTCGCCGGATACGACCGAGGCGAGCAAAAAAACCACGTCGGGCCGATCCGCCGCCAGTTTCGCCGCCACGTAGGGCGCGGCCATGTCGAAGGCGTCGCACATGACCGGGAACGGCGCCGAGAGAGGAGACGGCGCGACGATGTCGACGGCGCGCAGCGACGTCACACTCTGGTCGCCGAGCTTTCCGTCCTGTGCGAGCCGCTTGGTGAGCTTGCGGCCGATCATGCCGGCTGCGCCCACCACGAGAATCTTCACCGCCGCCTCCCGCCGCGCTTCGTCGTGGCCATTGCGTCTCCCGCTCCGCGTTGAGCAAGGCGAAAATACGACCGCCTTACTCGCGACTTATTGTCGCGCGAGAGGCCGCTCATTGGGCAAGATTAACCTTGTCAACGACGAAGGGAAACTGGATATTGGTGAAAACATCGATCTTGGCGCTGACGCTCGTCGTCGGCTGGTCCGCCACCGCGCTCGCCAACGAGCGGGGGGTGGCCACCTACTATACCAACCCCTATCACCCCGGCATGATCGCCGCCCACAAGACGCTGCCGTTCGGGACGAAAGTGCGCGTTCATGACCTCGACAACGGCCGCAGCGCCGTCGTCACCATCGTCGACCGCGGCCCGTTCGCGAGAGGGCGCATCATCGACGTCTCCACCTACGCCGCCGGCGTGCTCGGCATGCTCCGGGTCGGCGTGGCGCATGTGACGCTGGAGAGGCTTTGACGCCCGCTCACTCGGCGATGCGGGGCGCTCGCAGCGTCGGCAGTCGCACGCCGGCTCGGGTGAGGATCGACCGCGTCAGCGCCTCGAAATCGGCATAGGCGCCGGCGACGGCGGCCTGATGGCCGCCGATCGCGCCGTCGCCGGGTTTGAGCTTGAACATCGGCTTACGCGCCTCTTGGGCCATCGCTATCAGGGAGCGATAATCTTTCAGCAGCCCGAGGCTCAGCTGGTCGTCGCTGAGATCGGGAGCGGGATCGACTGATCCGCGGTAGGCAGCGGGGATACGGTCGATCCAGCGCTCGAATGAGTAGACCGGGCCCCGGGCGAACGTCGTCAATCGCGACACTACGTATCCGAGCGGGCGCATTTCGCCGGCCGGCAACGCGAAATCCAATGTAGGCGCTCGCTGCCGCCGGTCCTGCCATTCAGACCGCCAAGTGCGCAGACGCGAGCCGACGTTTTCGAGGCCTTGCACGGAGAAGAGATCGGGCGTAGCCGGAATGACGACGTGATCGGCGGCGATCAGCGCTGCGCGGTTGAGTGCGCCGAAATCGGGGCCGACGTCTATGAGCACGAATTCCGCGCCGCAATGCGCTGCGGAGTATTCCACGACGCGATGAAGCGCTGCGGTGACGCGAAAGGCTCTTTCCTGTCGATCGACACACTCGCTCCAGCATTTGACCAATTCGTCCTCGATATCGCTGAGGCCGAGGTCCCCAGGGACCAGCCAGAAGCGATCTCCGACGTGGGTGGCTTCGAAAAACTCGAGATCGCCGATCCCCCGCTTCAAGGGCGCGATCGACGCGGCGACCGTCCGCCGATCCGGTCGATCGTACATCTCCTCAAGAACTTCCTCAGAAAAACACATCGTGGTCAAATTGGTCTGCGGGTCGAAATCGGCCGCGAGCACGGGCGCGCCGAGTTCCGAGATCATCCAGGCGATGTGGTAGACGAGCGAGGTCTTGCCGACGCCTCCCTTGTTGTTGAAGAAGGCGATCGTCTTCATTGCCTCGCCTCGATGACGAAGAGCACATAGTTCGGATCGAAGACGCCGCGAAGCGGCGGGTTGCCATTGTCGGCGAGCGTTTGCTGCGCGCGCGCGAGGCCGAAACCGAAACGCTCGACGAGACCCAGCGACTTGAGGCCTTCGGCGATGGCGGGGTTGCGATACGAAGTCACGTTCCGCCAGATCGTTTCCGGCGTCACTTCGCCGAATAGCCCGCCGGGGCTGAGGATTTCGATGCGGTCGGAATACCAGGTGAAGCGGACCGGGGTGTTGCTGCCCTCGTAGTTGCGGTGGAGCAGTGCGTTGCGCAACACCTGAACGATCGCGTCGCGGGGATAATCGGCGCGCTCGACGCGGCGCGTAGCGCCGATGGACACCGATGTCGCGATGTTCAACTGGATCAGTTCGTCGGCGCGGAGAATCTGATCGGGCAGCGTGCCGAAAATCTCCTTCTTGTCGCGGATCGGGTCGGTCAGGTTCGGGCCGTCTATACGCAAAAACTGGATGTAGGCGCCGGGAAAGAATTGCTGCGGATCGGCGCCGATCAACAAAATCGCCGCCGAGGTCGGCTCACCCTTTGGCGTCAGCAGGCGCAACGCCCGTAACTTCTCGGACGTCGTCCGTTCATTCTGGCCGCGAATCTCGGGCGAGGTCGCGGCAAAGACGTATTCGCGCTCGAAGCGGACGAGGTCGAGCGCGTCGAGGCCGGCTTCGCGCACCGGTCGCATGTCGAACGGGACGTTTCGCCATTGCTGCTTTTCGGCGAGCCGCCGCTCTTCTTCCACGGTCGCAAGTCCGCGGCGCGGCCCGATCCGTATCCAGGTCCGGCCGTCGACGCGCACTGGCGGTCGCTCATGCGGCGGCACGACGATCGCCAGCACCTCGCAGCCGTCGATGCGGCGGCGAGAGACGGTCAGGGATGGAAACGGCAAGATCTGGCCGTCGGCGCGAAAGCCCCCCGCTTCCCTTTCCATCTCATCGGTGATGGCGAGCCCTGCGCAACTTCCGTCGTCGTTCTGGCCGACGAACACCACCCCCGGCCGACGATGGTCGGGCAAGTCGTTGGCGAAAGCGCAGATCGCTTGGCGAATCTCTTCCCGCTTGTTCTTGAAACTCGCCTTGCGCTCGACCCGATCCGACTCTCGATAGCGAAACAGCGCGTCAATCTCCGATGGATCCAGCAAGACGCCAGTCCCCAATTGCGTCGTGGCGGAGGAGTTTCGCTCAATTCCCGCCTTCCAGCAACCGGCGCGCGATCACTTGCGCCTGGATTTCGGCGGCGCCTTCGAAGATGTTGAGGATGCGGGCGTCGCAGAGCACGCGCGAGATCGGATATTCGAGCGCGAAGCCATTGCCGCCATGGATCTGCAGCGCGTTGTCGGCCGCCGCCCAGGCGACGCGGGCGCCGAGCAGCTTGGCCATGCCGGCCTCGAGGTCGCAGCGCCGTCCTTCGTCCTTCGCCCGGCCGGCGAAATAGGTGATCTGCCGCGCGATGTGGATTTCCACCGCCATCATGGCGAGCTTGTCGGCCACCCGCGGGAAATTGATGATCGTCTTGCCGAACTGCACGCGCTCCTTGGCGTAGCGCAGGCCGATCTCGAACGCGCATTGCGCGACGCCCACGGCGCGGGCGGCGGTCTGGATGCGGGCGGATTCGAAGGTCTCCATCAACTGCTTGAAACCTTGGCCCTCGATCCCCCCGAGCAACTGGCTCGCCGGAACCTCGAAGCCGTCGAACGCGATCTCGTATTCCTTCATGCCGCGATAGCCGAGCACTTCGATTTCGCCGCCCGACATGCCTGCAGCGGGGAACGGGTTCTCGTCGGCGCCGCGCGGTTTTTCGGCGAGGAACATCGACAGTCCCTTGTAGCCGGGCTCGTTGGGATCGGTGCGGGTGAGCAGCGTCATCAGATCGGCGCGCACCGGGTGGGTGATCCAGGTCTTGTTGCCCTTGATCACGTAGACGTCGCCCTCGCGGATCGCGCGGGTGCGCAGCGAGGCGAGGTCGGAGCCGGTGTTGGGCTCGGTGAACACCGCGGTCGGCAGGATTTCGCCGCTCGCGATCTTGGGAAGATACTTCTGCTTCTGCTCGTAAGTGCCGCCAACCAGGATGAGTTCGGCGGCGATCTCGGAACGCGTGCCGAGCGAGCCAACGCCAATATAACCGCGCGACAACTCTTCCGAGACGACGCACATCGCGACCTTGCCGAGCCCCATGCCGCCGTAGCTCTCGGGGATCGTGAGGCCGAACACGCCCATGTCGGAGAGGCCCTTGATCACCTCGAGCGGGATGTAGGCGTTCTTGCGGTGCCAATCCTGCGCGTAGGGGACGACCTCGGCGTCGGCGAAGCGGCGCATCTCGCCGCGGATCGCCTCGAACGTCTCGTCGAGGCCGGGGTCGCCGATCAGGCCTTCGGCCGCGTCGGCGATGATCACCCCCAGACGTCTGCGGTTTTCGACGGTGTTGCCTTCGGCGATCATTTCGACGACCGCCGGCGTCTTCATCGCCGCGGCTTCGGCGTCGCCGATGCCGAAATCGCCGAGGCGGACGATCTCGCCCTGGTTCATCGCAATGCCGCCGAACACTTGCGCGAGGTATTCGCCCATGCCGATCCGCGTCAGCAGCTCCTCCGTCGCGCCGTAGCGGCCTTCGTCGTGCATGCGGCTCGCATAATTCGCCATTTCCTCGAGCGCTTCGACATAGGTCGCGAGCCAGGAGAGGCCATGCGCGGCGTGCTGTTCGGCCTCGATCTTGGCGGCGCTGAGCTTGCCGTTGACGCTGAGTCTTTCGCGCAAGTTGGCGGTTGCGCGGGCCAGAATCGCTTCGACGGCGTGCTGGGATTCGGACGCGAGGTCTTCGAGGTTCAAGGCGGTCCCCCTGAATGTGTTGTTGCGGCGCACAATGCGCTGACGAAACGTCGTTGGCAATATGACCCTTGGAAGCAGGAACATAGCGGCGTTTTGGCGTCTGCGCGCCCTGGGGCGGCGAACGTCACGGCCTCGGGCGCGCCGCTGGGGCCTCTCGCCAAGGTCGAGCGCGGGCCGAGCGCCGGTTGGCTTTCCGCTCCGCCGCCCCTAAATACCGGCGCAACGCGGGCCAAACCGCCGGGCGCGGAAAAATGCGACGATCCTATTCCATCCTCATCGACGCCATCGGCTCGTTCCTCGTCGACGACGGGTGGGCGGTCGCGAGCCACATCGCGCTGTCGACTCTGACCTCGCTGTTCCCGTTTCTCATCTTCGTCACCGCGCTCGCCGGCTTCTTCGGTTCGCAATCGCTCGCCGACGAGGCGGCGCGCATTCTGTTCGGCGCCTGGCCGGCGGTCGTCGCCGAACCGATCGCTGCGGAAGTGCACGACGTGCTGACGGCGCCGCGCGGCGGGCTCGTCACTTTCGGCGCGGTGCTCGCGCTCTATTTCTCGTCGAGCGCGATCGAGGCGTTGCGCACCGGCCTCAACCGCGCCTACGACGAGCCGGAGAAGCGGCCCTGGTATTGGCTCAGGCTGCAATCGGTCGCCTATGTCGCGTTCGGCGCGCTGGCGCTGCTCACGCTCGCCTTCCTCATCGTGCTCGGGCCGCTGCTTTTCAGCGCGGCGCTGAAGTTCGCCCCGGCGCTCGCGCCGCTCGGGGACCTGTTCACAGTCGCGCGTTTCTCGGCGGCGACGCTGGCGTTGCTGGTCGCACTGCTGCTCGCCCATCTCTGGCTGCCGGCGGCGAGGCTGCGGCTCGCCGACGTCTGGCCGGGCGTCAGCGTCACGTTTTTCACCAGCCTCGGATTCGGCGAGGCCTTCGGACTCTACTTGAGCGCTTATGCGCGCAATTACGTCAACACCTACGCCGGACTCGCCTATGTGATGATCGCGCTGGTGTTTCTGTATTTCATCGCCGCCATCTTCGTGTTCGGCGGCGAGCTCAACGCCGCGATTTTGCGCGCCAAAGCGCCGAGGCGATAACGGGCCGTTAACCGGCGTTTCGCATAGTCAGGACACGCGTGGGTTGCATGACGACGTTGCAACCGAGCTCATGTCGAGCGAGGCGTATCGCTGCCGCCGATCATGACGAACGGGCGGCGCGCGGAGGCTCGCGGTCTTGGCTCCCCCGAATACCGAATTCACCGATCCGCCAGCGCCAGGGCTCGCGGCCTGCGCGTCCTGGACGCCGCTGGCGATGATCTTCGCCGCGAGCCTCGGGGCGGCGGCGCTGACGAGCGCGCGCCCGCGGGATTCCGGGCGGCTCGCCGCCGTGTTTCCGCCGTGGTGGACGGCCGAACGCGCGTTGACGGCGGTCTCCAGCATCGCACCCGCGGCGGGCTTCGGCGATTTCCCGTTCATCGTGGCAGTCTCGGGCGCCGAACCCGGCCTCGCCCAGCGCCTGGAGAGGGCTGGCGCCGTGCTGGTGCTCGACGGCGCCGCTTTCACCTTCTGTTCGGCATTCTAGGTTTTCGAGGACCAAGTCGATGGCGACGATGGATTTGTTGCGGGACCGCGTAGGGCGGGTGCTGCTCGCCCTGATCTGGCTCTATGCGCCGCTGAATCTGGCGACCGCGAACTTCCTGGGCGCTTCACCGGCGTTGGTCGGCGGCGCCAGCGTCGCGATCGCCATTCTCGCGACGGCGGTGTGGAAATTCGCGGACGCCTTTGTCGCGCGCTCGACCATCGCAGTCGCCCTGATGGCTCAGATGTCGCTGATGCTGGCCTCGGCATCTGGCGCGGCGTGGCAAGTCGATCTGCACATGAGCTATTTCGCCGGCGTCGCCCTGGTCGCAGTGTTCTGCGATCCGATCGCGATTCTCGCCGCGACGGTGACGGTCGCCGCGCATCATCTGACGCTCGATTTCTTGCTGCCCGAGGCGGTCTACCCCGGTGGGCCGTCGATCTTGCGCGTTGCGCTGCACGCCGTCATTCTGGGCGCCGAGGCGGGCGGCGGGATCTGGATGTCCGTGATCGTGCAGCGCGCGGCGAAAAGCTCCGATGACGAACGTTTGGCCGCCGAGGCGGCGAAAGCCGAGGCCGAAGCCGCGGCGGCCAAGGCGCAGGCGGCGAGCGCGAACGAACGGCGAGAGGTCGACGAGCGGCAAGCGTTGCAGGCCAAACTCGCCGCCGAGCAGGGCGCGACCGTCGCGGTGTTCGCCGCCAAGCTCGCCAAACTCGCCGAGGGCGATCTGACGGTGCGCATAGACGAGTCTCTGGAAGGGCAGTTCGCTGAGATCAAGGCCCACTTCAACTCGGCGATCGAAAAACTCGGCGGCGCGTTCGCGGCGGTGAGCGCGCGGGCCGTCGGCGTGAGCGACGGCGTGCGCCAGATCGCGGACGCCGCCGACGATCTCTCCTCGCGCACCGAAATGCAGGCCGCGAGCCTCGCCGAGACCACCGAATCGCTCAACAGGATCGTCGAGACCGTGAAGGGCTCGACCGAAGGCGCCTATCGCGCGCGGGAAGTCGTCAATGCCGCGGATGAGGACGCCAAGCAGAGCGCAGGGGTCGTCGACGAGGCGGTCGATGCGATGTCGGCGATCACCCAATCCTCGTCGCGCATCGGCCAGATCATCGGCGTGATCGACGAGATCGCCTTTCAGACCAACCTGCTCGCGCTCAATGCCGGCGTGGAGGCCGCGCGGGCAGGGGATTCGGGCCGGGGTTTCGCCGTCGTCGCCTCGGAAGTGCGCGCGCTCGCCCAGCGCTCGGCTCAGGCGGCGAAGGAAATCAAGGAGCTGATCTCGACCTCGATCGCGCAGGTCGAAAGCGGCGGCAAGCTGGTGGCGGAAACCGGCGACGCGCTGCGCCGCATCGCCGGCAAAGTCTCCGAGCTCAACGGCGTAGTCGCAGAGTTTTCCAGCGCCGCCAAGATGCAGCTCGACGGTCTCACCGAGATCAACGGCGCCATCGACAACATGGACAAGATGACGCAGGAAAACGCCAGCATGGCCGAACAGGCGACCGCGGCGAGCCGGTCGCTGGCCGACGAAGCGGCCCAACTCGGCGAACTCGTCAGGCAGTTCCACGTCGCGAGCCAGACGTCGAATCCGGCCGAGGGGCGGCTGCGCCAGCAATTGCAGAAGGTCGCGCCCCATGCGTTCCGCGGCGCGGCGAAGCCCGCGCCTGCAGCCAAACCCCGCGAGCCCAAGCCGAGCGGATCTGGCCCCAGAGCGGTCGCCACGGCGCCCAAGGTCGGCGCGCCGCCGCGGAGGACGGCGAGCGTCGACGACTGGGCCGAATTCTGAACGCGCGCCAGCGTCGCGGCGTAGTGTTGCTGGGGGAGTTGCGAATCGGATGATCAGACTCTGACGCTATTGGCGAAGGAACGGCGTCAGAGCTCGACAATTCGGGTGGGATCGAGCCGTCCCGCAAACAAATCGATGACAGCGTACAAGTTGCCGCGCAAGCGGCCTCTCCGATCGATAAAGGACTCGGAGGCGAGGGATTTGATGAGATTAGCGGCAATTTTTCGCCCTGCGTAGGCGAGGACGGTCGAAAACGGAATAATCCGATCCTGAAACATGCAGATCGGATTGGCAACCTGGGAATAACCGTTTCTAACCTCGGAAACCCGTCCTTTCTTCACCCCCATGTGCACGCCGCGCGCCCGGGTCGCTTGCAAGACGGCGCCATGCTTTGCGATCCGTCGACTGAAGTCCAGGTCTTCGAGCCAGCCATATAGCGGAAAGCGTTCGTTGAAACGCAGCCGATTTTCGAATACCCGGGCGAGCCGAACCGACATATTGCAGCCATAAGCGGCAAAGATCGCCAACAGCTCCTCGCGCGTCTCTTGGCGCGGGGTGGCGACGATTTGCAAAGCCTCGGCCAACGATATTCCGGCGTTCGCCGATCCGTCGGCGATCACGCTGCCGGTAATCATGGCGGCATCTGGCCTCTCAGTGAAAGCGCGGGCAATCCACTCTAAATAAAATTTGTCCGGAATGAAATCGTCGTCAAAAAACGTAACAATATCAAATCCTGTCAATTGATCCAGGATCGCATTGCGTTGTCGCGTCAAACCGCAATCACTAAATAATATAGTAATATTAGCGTCCAGCGCCTCGAGGCGACGTCTATCGACATCTTCTCGATTCGCGCCGCAAATGAAAATGCCATCTGGCTTTGTCATCTGCTTGGCCAGCTCTGTGACAACTGCCGTCAGCACATCGGCGCGTCCGGTGGTTGCGATTCCGACGGCGTGTTTCAACTCGAGCCTCCTTGCCGCTTCGCATCCATCGTCGTGACATTCGTACTACATCGGCTGGACTCTCGAGGCGAAGCCGCAGGTTTCGGCGATGAGACCGTTTTGGGTCCGGAGTTCGCAGCGATGTCGAAAGAAAGGTTTCAGTCTTGGCTCCAGCAGGTCGGAAGGCCGCAGAGGATGAAGCGAGAATCGCTTGCCGCTTCCGTCACCGCGCAGTCGAATCCAGCCTACGCCGCAATGGTTACGCGCTCCTGTTCGGAATGATGACGATTTTAGGTTTCCGCTCTTATTGCGAGTTGTGTTGCCCGAAAGGCGGTAGCGCGCCGCGATGTTTGTAGCCGGCCGCGTCGAGGCCGGCTGGC
>JBKQKS010000259.1:0-16557 GCA_052147395.1 Roseiarcus sp. | reverse complement strand
AGATCGTGCGCGCCGCCGCGGGCGCTGCGAGGTGACGCCGGCCCGGAGCGGCCGCCGGGCAATAGGGCGAAAGAAATTGTCGCAACCTTTCCATCGTCATTGCGAGCGCAGCGAAGCAATCTAGCCGCCGTGTGATGCCTGACAGACCGAGAGCACGAAATATCGGGCAAGGGATAGTGGGTGAGCTTCTGCGGTTTCGAAGGGGGCGGAGGGGCTGGATTGCTTCGCTGTGCTCGCAATGACGGCCCAGGAGTCGATTGCGGCCATTCGCCCGATTGCCCTGTCGACGGCCGCCACAATGCTTGACTAACCGCCTGACTCGCCCTATGTCCTCCTTGTTGCTCTGCAACATGAGGCGCTCCGGCAGCGTAAATCGGCGTGCGGCGCATGCGTCGGCCGACAATCCGGCTTTCCTCCCACCTCCCCTAGTGAAGGCCCATTACGCGGGGCCCGAGCTGTTTCCGGCTCGCTGAGCGCGCCCCCGAGGGGCCGCGAACGCGCCCCCACATGAAAGACGTCGAGTGACGACATTTTCCAGTCTCGGTCTCCCCGAGACGCTGCTTCGCGCCTTGAAGCGCGAAGGCTATGAAACCCCTTCCCCCATTCAATCCAAAGCCATCCCACAACTGTTGCAGGGCCGCGACCTGCTCGGCATCGCCCAGACCGGCACCGGCAAGACCGCCGCGTTCGCGCTGCCGATCCTGGCCCGCCTCAGCGCCGATCGCCGCCGCCCGACGCCCGGCAAGACCCGCGTGCTGGTGCTCGCGCCGACGCGCGAACTCGCGGCGCAGATCGCCGACAGCTTCCGAACTTATGGGCATTTCATGCGTCCGGCGCTCGAAGTCGGCGTCATCGTCGGCGGCGTCGCCCACCGCCCGCAGCTCGACATGCTCGCGCGAGGTCTCGAAGTGCTGGTCGCGACGCCCGGCCGCCTCATCGAACATCTCGGCAACGGCGCCGCCAAGCTCGACGCCACAGAGGTTCTCGTGCTCGACGAGGCCGACCACATGCTCGATCTCGGCTTCATCGTGCCGATCCGCCGCATCGTCGCCAAATTGCCGAAGCGGCGGCAGACCTTGCTGTTCTCCGCCACCATGCCGACGGAGATCGCGGGCCTCGCCGACGATCTGCTCGACAATCCCGCGGAAATTTCGGTCGCGCCGGCGGCGACGACGGTGGAGCGCGTCGATCAGCACGTCGTGCTCGTCGACGGCGCCGCCAAGCGCGACATCCTGGTCGAACTCATGGCCGACGCTACGGTATCGCGGGCGCTGGTGTTCACCCGCACCAAGCGCGGCGCTGACCGCGTCGCCCAGCATCTGGAGGCCGCGGGGGTCGGCGCGGCGGCGATCCATGGCAACAAGAGCCAGAACCAGCGCGTCCGCGCGCTCGAGGGGTTTCGCCGCGGGGCTACGCGGGTCCTGGTCGCGACCGACATCGCGGCGCGCGGCATCGACATCGACGGCGTGACCCACGTCGTCAACTACGAGTTGCCGGACGTCCCGGAAGCCTATGTGCATCGCATCGGCCGCACGGCGCGCGCCGGCGCCTCGGGCCGCGCCATATCGCTGTGCGACAACGGCGAGCGCCCGCTGCTGCGCCAGATCGAGAAGCTGACGCGCCAGACCCTGCCGTTCACCGACCGCCGCAGCGCCGGGGGCCGCTCCGCCGTCGCTGAGCCGACGCGCGACGCCGCGTCCCGGCCTCAGGGTCGCGGCGGGCGGCCGCGGCCTCACGACGAGGCGTCTCGCCACGTCGGCCGTCAGGCGCCGTCCGCTGACGGCGGCAAGCACCACGCCGCGGGCGCCGGGCCACGCCCCCAAGTTCGCCGCGGCCCGATCGGCCCCGGCAAGCGCTGACGCGCTCGAAAGCGCGCCGAGGGCAGACGCCGCTCGGCGCCGCATTTGCGGCGCGCCGGATCCCTCCCGTTCACCACTGCATGGGGGCGAAGGGCGCCGGGCCGGGCCAATTGTTTCCCGCGGCGCCGAACGGCATCACCCGGTTCATCGCCCCCATGGCCGGGCCCACGCTGGCGTCGAGATTGCGCACCGAGTGCTGGATCAACGTGACGGTCATGGCAATGTTGCCGGTCGAAGCCTCTATCGCAGCCATGTGCTGGTTCATCGCGGTGAGATTGGTCTGATAGCTATCCATATTGGCGCCCATGTTTCGCATGGTTCCCGCGATTTCGGAGATCTGGGCGGTCATCAAGGTAACGTGAGCCGACATGCTCTTCGTCTGCTCCGCCATGATCAGCGTCTGCTCCGCCATGGTCAAGGTCTGCTGCGCCATGGTGCGCGCGTCGCTGGTCAGCAGGTAGATGAGGAAGAAGCCGTAGGTGGCCAACAGGATGAAGGCCCCGAGCCCCGCGTAGACGAGCAAGCGCAGCGACCGCAGGGCATGGATGGCCTTTTCCAAATATTCCACATACGGAGGCGGATGCGCCGGCGGATGCGGATCCGGAAACACGTGTTTCGGGTAATCGTGCACCAACTCGATGCCGCTGGGGTGTTCGGGCTTTTCCATGACATTGTTCCTGAACTGGCGGTCGGCCTCAGAGCAGGGCCGTCACCGCTCTGGCGAACTCGACGAACTCTTCGGCCGCCTTGATCTGACCCTTCATTTCGAAAACGCCTTGTCCCTCGCTGAGGCTTCGGCCAAAGGCGATCCGCCGTCCGAGCATCGCCGGCAGCACCGTCGCCCCTTCGCACATCGCCGCCATGGCCTTCAGGGCGACGAGCGATTCGCGCGTCTCGCGCGACGCCTCGAGCGGCTCGGCGCGATTGATGAACATCGCAATGCGCGCCCCTGGCTTGCGGCGCGCCAGAAGGATCTTGAGATAGCGTTGGATCGCCCAGATATCGGCTTGGCTGGGAAGCACGGGCGAGAGAAACAAATCCCCCAGCTCGAGCGCCTTTTCGCAGCGTGTGAGGTCTGCCGCGCCGGAATCGACGAGGACGAGCCGACGGCTCTCGGCCGGAAGCGCATCGAGCGGCCGCTCGATCGGCGGCGACCCGCCAATTTCGCACCGCACCGCAACGACATCGGTCAATGTCCGTTGCGGATCGAGGTCCACCAGCGTCGCCCGCCGACCCTGTGCGGCGAGCCACACTCCGAGGTTGAACGCTACTGTACTCTTGCCGCACCCCCCTTTGAGGTTGCCGACGACCACCATCCTGCCCGCGCCGGCGGGCGTCTCTGCCTGTCTCGAGCCCCCGCTCGGCTCAGTTTGCGTCGGGGTGACCATATTTGTCCTGTCAGCCGCCAGTGCGCGGCGGCTAATTCTTTCCGCTCTCGCTCGTGGCTATGCGTCGAGCGAACTGGTCGGCGAGTTCCGAATCGGTCTGACGCAGAGCGCCGAGCAGAGCCTTCGCCCCGGCGACGTCGCCGGTGTCCAGCCTCCTCTGCCCCGCCTCGAGAAACATTTCGGCGGCCTCGTGGCGGCGACCCGCGGCATAGTAGACGTTGCCCAGTTCGCCGAGCGCGTCGACCGCGTCGGGATTACGGCTGATATACTCGCGATAGGCTTCGATGGCGGCGTTGACGTCGTTGTGAGCGTAAGCGATCCGAGCTTGGGTCAGCACTCCCTCGCCAGAGGGTTCGACGGACGCTTCAGGCTCGGGCGGAGGCGCCGCGGCGACCTGAGGAGCGGGCGCAGGGGCCGGAGGAGGCGCCGCGGCGGCCTCAGGCGCAGGCGCAGGGGGTGGCGGAGGCGCCGCGGCGGCCACAGGAGCAGGCGCGGGGGGTGGCGGAAGCGCCGCGGCGGCCTCGGTCTTCGGCTTGTAGCTCTCGACCGGCGGGCTCAGCGTCGTCGACGTCCAGTCGCGCAACTTGTCGAACTCCTGCGTCGCCACCACAGTGGTATGACGCATCGCCATCTCGAGTCCCGGCCAATCCCTAGCCGCCCAGAACCCGAGCAGAAAGAACACGATGGCGTAAAACAGCCTAGTAGCGATCCAGGAAATCATGTGGATGCCTCGAGTATTGGGTTTGTCGGTCGCCTGCGGACGGCCGGCGTCGGCCTTCCGCCGGATTCGGCGTCACCAGCCCATGGGGCTGCCGCCAAGGGGACTGCCGCCATAGGGAACGCCGCCATAGGGAACACCGCCATAGGGAGCGCCGCCCCAGGGACTGCCGCCATAGGGAACACCGCCATAGGGAGCGCCGCCATAGGGAACACCGCCATAGGGAACACCGCCATAGGGAGCGCCGCCCCAAGGCCCACCATAGGGACTGCCATAGGGAGCGCCGCCCCACGGACTGCCGCCATAGGGAGCGCCGCTCCAGGGACCGCCATAATAGGGACTGCCGCCCCAGGGGCTGCCCAAGCCGTTGCCCAAGCCGTTGCCCAAGCCGTTGCCCAAGCCGCCGGCGTTGGTGGAGAACGACATATTCCCGGCGCCGTGCCCCCAACCGTTGCCCAAGCCGTTGTAGCCGTTATAGGGGTAGCCGTAAGGATTGTAGCCCCAGGGACCACCGCCCAAGGGACCGCCCGTCCAGGGGCTGCCGCCCCACCATTGCGCGTTGGCGGCGGTCGACCCGATGAGGGCGGCGGCGACGGCCGCCGCCCTCAGGCAAAACCTGAATTTCCGCATATGTCACCTCGCGGCGGAGACCCCGCCCAATAAACCGAGATCGCAACGCCGGCGGCGCGGGCCGCCGACTTGCCGAGAAGACGGGGCGCTAGTTTACCAGCGCCCCGGCTCAGATCACCAACCACCCGGACCCCAGCCGCGGTCATAGCCGCGGCCGCGGTCATAGCCGTTGCCCCAGCCGTTGCCAGACAAGTCGGTGTCGCCGCCGAAGCTGAAGTTGCCGCTCGCCCGGCCGCGGCCTGTGCCGTAGCCGCTGCCCGAACCGTTATAGTCGTCGTACCCGTCGTAGCCACCATACGGACGGCCCCAACCCGGGCCGCCATAGCCAGGACCGTAGCCATAGCCAGGACCGTAGCCGCCATAGCCAGGACCATAGCCGCCATAGCCGGGACCGTAGCCGTAGCCATAGCCGGGGCCATAGGCTGGCGGTGGCGGAGGCGGAGGCGCCCAGGCCTGCTGCGCCGGCGCAGAATTCGGACTCTGCGCCGTCGTGCCCTGCTGCGGCGCCGACGGATAGTTATAGCCATACGGCGGGGCCGCCGGGGGCGGCGCGCCCCAGTTCGGATGCTGATTCTGCGCCTGCTGCGGGGGCATCGCGTCGGTCCCCTGCGGCGCCGAATACGGACCCGACGGTGGAGGCGCGCCCTGCTGAGCGTAGGCGGCGCCCGCGAGGCAGGTCGCCCCCAGGAAGATCGCCAGTTTCGTCACGGTATTCATACTATACTCCTCTCATCGTAGCTGTTCGAGCGAGCCGCCAGCGCGACCCTACCAATAGGGCGGCTGAACGCCCGCGCGTTCTCGCCACCAGTTCCATGTCTGCGCATTGGTCCACCCCGACAGCGGCGTGCTCCACGGCACGTACATGAAAGGCGTGCTCAGACCCGAGGTGTTGAACGGGTCCGTGGTCGAATTGAGTTGGCCGAAGGTCCAAACCTGGAGTCGGCCGTGCGGCAGTTGGCCGTTGGGACCGAACGGCAGATAGGCTTCCGGCGGAGTCCAAGCGACCGACGGCGTCAGCGAGCCCGGGGCATCCAGAGCCGCAGGCGGAACGCCCTCCGCACCGCTGGTGATCGGCGACGCTCCGCAGCACGGCAGGCCCGAATAGGCTTGGCCGCCGGGCATGAGGGTCGGCGTTCCCCCGTACACAACGGTTGGCGCGACCGCGCCCGCGTACCCCCCGGCTGCCGGGAGATAAGGCGCAGCGCCATAATAGGGCGAAGACAGATACGGTCCCGCCCAATACGGCGCCGCCCCATACGGCGCCGCCCCATACGGCCCGGCGCCATAGGGCGCGGCGACATAGGGCGCGGCGACATAGGGCGAGCCCCAGTACGGCGGAGCCCCGTACCCGTACCCGTACGCGGGCGCCGCTACGCCGGGCGCATAGGCGCCCGGCGCGCCGGTCTGTGGCGCTCCGTAGCCAGCGATCGCGGGGCCGCACGGGACACAAGGCGCCTCGACCGCGACCGGATACATCGCTGGGGGGCCGCCCGGGCCAGACGCCAGGTCACCGAAAGTCGCCGCCCCGGCGGGGCCTGTGAGCAGCATCCCTGCCGCCGCCAGCGCCGCGACCCCTGCCGGCGTGACCTTATCCCTTGTCATTCCTGCGCTCCCGGATCGGACGGTTCAGCTTTGAGACGGATGCCCCGGGTGGTTCTCTCCCGCTTGGGCGCGGCGCGGGTCGGTTCGCTCGCTGTGGGCCCGGCCTCCGCCTCGCTCGCCGGCGACGGTTCGGCCCCCTGTTCGACTGTCCCCGTGGGGGTCGACGGCGCCGCCGCTTCCGAGGGCGTGGGCGCCGCCGGCTCGGGCTCGATCTCACCCGGCGTCTCCTCGACCGCCGCCGGTTCTACGCGCTCCGACTTCTTCATCAGCCGGGGCGGCCGGCCGGGGACGGCGGGCGCGGGCTCGACAGCTTCGGACCTCTTGACCAGGCGAGGCGGGCGACCGCCGGGACTCTGCGCGGCGGACGCAGGCGCCCCATCCTGTTCGGACTTCTTGACGAGCCGCGGCGGGCGGCCCGACGGGGCCGCGAGGCCGGCGGCGGCTTCGGCGGCGGGCGGCGGCGCCGCTTCGCCACGCTTGGCGAGGCGCGGCGGCCGTCCCGGCGCGCTGCCGTCGGCGGGACCAGGGCCCGGTCCCGGACCCGAGGGCGACGGACCGGATGGCGGCGCCGAACCGGGCGGCGGCGGCTGATGCATGTCCTCGGGCCGGGCGAAATGCTTGCGCACCGAGACGCAGCCGAGCGGAATGACGATCAGCGTGAGAAACGTGGCGACCAGCGAGCCGAACAGCAGCGACACCGCCATGCCCTGGAAGATCGGATCGCTGAGCAACACCATCGAACCGATCACCAACGCCATCGCGGTGATGAGGATCGGGCGCAAGCGCACGCGGCCCGCCAGGATCACCGCGTCGCGCACGTCCCAGCCTTCGTGCACCTTGCTGCGCGCGAACTCGACGAGCAGGATCGAGTTGCGCACGATGATGCCAGCGAGCGCGATGAACCCGATCATCGAGGTGGCGGTGAAATCGGCGCCGAGCAGCCAATGGCCGGGCACGATGCCAATCATCGTCAACGGGATCGGCGCCATCACCACTGCCGGCAGCACGAAGCTGCGGAATTCGGCGACGACGAGGATGTAGATGAGCACCAGCGCAGCGCCGAAGGCGATGCCCATGTCGCGGAATGTCACGTAAGTGACTTGCCACTCGCCGTCCCATTTGAAGCCGCTGCGGGAGGTGTCGGAGGGCGCTTGGTCGAGATAGCTGCCCCTCATATGGACCCCGTCCGGGGTCGTGTACTTCTGCAGCGCGGCGTCGACGTCGAGCATGCCGTAGAGCGGCGCCCCGAGCCGGCCGATCACGTCGCAGGTGACGTATTCCAGCGGACGCAGGTCCTTGTGGTAGATGACCGGATCGACCCGCTTGTTGACGAACCGCCCGAGTTCGCCCAGCGGAACGAGGGCGCCAGTCTTGCTGCGCACCGGCATCACCAATAGATTGCCGATGTTGCCGCGCGTCTGCATCGGCGCCTGGAGCACGATCACCGCCTGCTCGAGGTTGCGCACGTGCTGCAACGGCCCAGCCTCGAAGCCGCCGGTAGCCATTTGGATTTCGCGATTGATGTCCTCTATGGAGACTCCGAACATCGAGGCGCGCAACCGGTCGACATCGAACTCGATGTTGTCGTGCGGCGCTTCCATGAACGTATTGATGTCGGCGATGTCGGGCGTCTTGGCGAGAATGCCGAGCAGATCGTGAGCCACCTGGCGGCGGATTTCCGGCGTCGGGCCATAGAGCTCGATCACGACGGGGGCGAGCACCGGCGGGCCAGGCGGCGCCTCTGCAACGGTGACGCGCGCGCCGGCGACTGCGGCCATGGGCGCCAGGACCGCACGGACGTAAGCGGCGATCTCGTGACTCGTGCGTTCGCGCAGCGACTTGTCGAGCAGCTGCACCGCGATGTCACCCTGCCAAGGTTGCGAGCGCAAGAAATAGTGACGTACGAGCCCGTTGAAATTGAACGGCGAGGACGCGCCGACATAGGTCTGGAACGCCGTGACCTCGGGGATCTTCTCGAGCTCCACGCCCATGCGATGGGCGAGATTCGCCGTCGGGATGCTGTCGGCCCCTTCGGGCATGTCGATGACGACCTGCAATTCCGACTTGTTGTCGTATGGCAGCATCTTGAACGCCACGGCCTTCACCAGGAACAGCGAGACCGCGCCGAGCATGGCCAGGATGATGACGAACGCAGTGAGATAGCCGACGATCCAATTGTCCATGATCGGCGTGATGACGCCGGAGTAGGCGCGCCCGATCGTTTCCGACTGCCGATGCTCGCGATCGGACACCTTCTTCAATGACGACAGGCTCGGCTTCACCCGCGCCGCGAGCCAGGGCACGAAGACGAAGGCGGCGAACAGCGAGAACACCATCGCGGCCGACGACAGAACTGGGATGGGCAGCATGTAGGGGCCCATCATGTCGCTGACGAATCCCATCGGCAGCAGCGCCGCCACGACGGTGAAGGTCGCCAGAATGGTCGGATTGCCAACCTCGTCGACCGCTTCGACCGTGGTCTCATCAGAGGTCTCGCCAGAGGCGAGCCAACGGCGATAGATGTTCTCGACCACGACGATCGCGTCGTCGACCAGGATGCCGATGGCGAACACCAGCGCGAACATCGACACGCGGTTGATGGTGAACTTCAGCGCATAGGCGACGGCGAGCGACATCAGCAGCACGACCGGAATCGTGATCGCCACGATCAGGGCGGGCCGCACGCCCATCGTGAGGAAGGCGAGCACGGTCACCAGCGCCGACACGATGAACAATTTCTCGATCAGATGCGAGACCTTGTCTTGCGCGGTGGCGCCGTAGTCGCGCGTCACCGTCACAGTCACCGAATCCGGGATCAGCGTGCCCTTCATCACGTCGAGCTCGTGGACGAGTTCCTCGGCGACATCGATGCCATTGGAGCCGTGCTTCTTGGCCACCGCCACCGTCACCGCGGGCTCGGTCGTGAAATGACCGTCGTCGCCACGCACGCTGTTGTCGGCGATGCTCTTGGTCTCGGAAGCGCCCTGGCTCACGACGGCGATATCGCGCAGAAACACCGCATGCCCGTGGTCGACGGTCACGACCAGATTCTCGACCTCGTCCACGTCGTTGAGGAACGCGCCGGTGTAGATGTTGAACCACTTGCCGCCTTCGACGATGTCGCCGGCCGGCGCGCGGCCGTTCGCGGCGGCGACCATCTGAGCAATTTGGCCCAACGTCACGTCGTACGAAGAAAGGCGCGCCAGATCGACGTCGATGCGAATCTGCTCCTGGCTGCCGCCGACGACGAAGCTCTGGCCGGTGTTGGGCAGCGCCTTGAATCGCTGCTCGACATCGAGGCCGAGCTTGCGCAACTGCACGAGGTCGAGCTTGTCGGAGCTCAACGAGACGGTCACCACCGGAACGTCGTCGATGCTCTTCGGCTTGACCAGCGGCGGCAGGACCCCTTTGGGAATGAGGTCCATGTGCGAATAGAGCTTGTCGTAGAGCTTGACGAGCGAAGGCTCCATCTGCTCGCCGACCTCGAAGCGCACCGTCACCATCGACAGGCCTTCGCGAGACATCGAATAGACATGCTTGACGCCCGAAATTTCGGACATCAGCCGCTCCAGCGGCTCCGAAATGAGATTGGCGACCTCGGCCGAAGACGCTCCGGGGTAGGAGACGAAGATATCGACCATCGGCACCGAAATCTGCGGGTCTTCCTCACGCGGCGTCACCATCATGCCGAGCAGGCCGATGAGGAAGAACGCGATGAGCAGCAGCGGGGTCAGTGGGGATTCGATGAACGCGCGCGACGCTCGGCCGGCGAGCCCGAGTGAGCGGCGCCCGTTGTGGCCCTCCTTCGGGGTGTCGTGCGCGGCGGTATCGGTCATGGGGATTTCGCGCCCTCGATAGCTTCAGCGCGGAGGCGCGTACAGGGGGGCGCCGGACTCGAGGTCGGGCGCGGGATGGGCGACGACGCGCTCGCCGGTTTGCAGGCCGGCCAGCACAGCGACCTGGTCGCCCGAGACTTCGCCGAGCCGCAGGATGCGCATTTCGGCCGTGCCGTCGGCGCCGATGACGAACGCGGCTGGCAGAGACCCGCGATAGACGATGGCGCTCATCGGGATGCTCGGCGCCGTGGCTTGTTCGCCGCCGCCGCCGGGCTGTTCGATCCAGGCGATGCCATACATGCCCGGCGCCGCGGCCACTCCGGGCGGCAGCGCAGCCTTGACCGTCACGGTGTGGTGGAGGTCGTCGGCGCCCGGATAGATCTGCGACACGATCGCCCAGACGTTGACGGCGTCGAGACTGACCGGGAGCCGGTCGCCCACTCTGAGATGCAGGGCGAGGTCGGCAGGCGTCTCGATGCGCAACTCGAGTTCGTCGGGGTCGGCGAGATCGACCAACGGCTGCCCAGGTTGCACGATGTCGCCGACGCGAACGTGCCGCGTCATGATCACCGAGTTGAAGGGCGCGATCGAGCGCCGATCGCGCAGCCGCTGATCGAGCGAGTCGAGGCTGGCCTGCGAGGCGACGAGCGCCGCCTGCTGCTGCTCGAATTGGAGGCGCGCGTTGTTGATCTCGGACGGCGAGCGTTGGGCTTGCGCCTGACTCATCATCGGCGCCCCGCCCTGCCCCGGCGAACTTCCGAAAGGCGTTCCTCCCATGGGCGATGCGCCCATCATAGACTGGGCCATGTTGTAGAAAGGCGTAAAGGTCCGTTCGTAGGCGTCGTAGGCCGGCCCGCCCATGGTCGGCTGCCGCGGACCATAGAGCTTCTGATAGAGCTGGGTCAGCGCGTTCTGCTGCTCGGCCATATCGCCGCTCAGCTTCGCCCAGGCGCTGCGGTATTCCGGGCGCAGAGCGTCGTCATCGAGCGCGGCGACGACGGAGCCGGCGGGCAGGCGCGTTCCCTCCTGGCCGGCAAGGAACGTGACGCGTCCCGGTTGTTGCGCCGTCAAGTGGACGGCCCGCCGCGACTCGACGACGCCGCCGAGCTTGTAACGCGCGGCGCTCGGCATCGGCTGCGCCTCGACGGAGGGGACCAGCGCCGCATACGTTGCGAGCCCATATTCCGTCGGCGGCGGCTGGCTCTGCGACCCGCGTCCGCTCAACCAAACCGCAACGAGGCCGCCGACGACAGCGGCGATCAAGATGGGCAGCGTCCTGAGCAGTAACGACAACATCGCGCCAACAACCTCCCTCGACGCCGGCGGGATCTATCGCCGGGCCGCCCGTTCAGGCGCCGATCAATGAAACGATCAGGTGCGAGGCACCTTTCCCATCACCGAGAAGCTCTTGATGAACGGGCCGGCCATGGCCGGATTCTTGACCATCGCCCCGTAATCGCCGACCTTGAACTTGAGTTTGCCGGCGGTATAGGCGAGGCCGAGCGACATCATGCCGATACCGCTCGTGCACCACTTCTCCCAGTCGGCCGGGCTGGCCCTGAGGTCCCAATTCAAAGACTGGCCATTGTAGGCGCCGGCCTCGACGACATAGCCGCCTTCGACCCTCAACACGCCCCGCGGTTTATCTTCGCCTTCGAACCCGTAACCAATGTTGGAGTTGAAACCGATCTTCGCCAGCGCGTCGCCGAGTTCCGTCTCGTCGTTCCACGCGTTGCCGAGATCGACCATCCAGTCGTCGGAAAACAGAGCCGCCATGTCCTCCCCCTATATCCTCGCCTTCGCTCCGCCGCCCAGCATCTCGGCCCGGCGCCCATTCTCTCGGAGCCACTCTACGCTACAAACGCCCCGCTACTCCGGGACGAATTGACTTAGTTCAAATTTGACCTTTTTATCAGAACTCTACGCTACGCCCCGCGCCCGAGCTTTTCCCGAACGCGACTCGAACCGGCGCGGGAAACTGCTTCCCCCCGCCGGAAAAATGGCCAATCCACACCCCGCCTCTTGCGCCGAACACGTTGCGCACTCTTCGACCTACCTATTCAAATATTATGTTTTCTGAATACTAGGGGGGCTCCCGGACTCTGTCAAGTCGAATATTATCCTACAACACGGAATTCGTTTACTTAAGCGCCAGCTAAAACAAGTTGGATCGACTTGGTTCTCGAGGCGCCTTCTATCATTTTGACCAGTTGACTGGGCAATTCCTGTCGCGCCTCGAATGCGCCGGGGCGCACGGCGACGCCGTTTGCAGGCCCTCGGGACCCGCCCGCCCGTGCTCATGCGCCTGTTTGCCATTCGTTCCGCTCGCCAGCGCTCGAGGCCTTCCGTCGGCGGAAATCTCGACATGACATTCGCCGGCTCCCTCGGGACCGACCGGCGCCGGGCAGATCTGGCGCACGCGCCCGCGGCTTCCCACATTACAAACGAAGGCGGCGATTCGTCACGCCGCCCCAAATCGGAGGCTCAGCATGCGCAAGCCAAGTCCGCTGCCGGGGCTGGTGTTCATCGTCGTGTTCGCCCTCGGCCTCATGTTCGCACTTCCCAGCGCCAACGCCGACCATCCGGTCACGAGCGCGACCATCGCACTCCTCAGCTTCATCGTGGCGGCGATCGTCGCCAACGCGGTCAAGGTCGCCGATCAATGGGAGCGCATCGTCGTGCTCCGGCTCGGCAAGTTCCGCTCGCTCGAGGGGCCGGGACTGTTCTTCATTATCCCGATCATCGAGACGACGCCCTATCGCATCGACACCCGCGTCATCACCTCCGCCTTCAAGGCGGAGAATACGCTGACCAAGGACACCGTTCCGGTCAACGTCGACGCGGTGTTGTTCTGGCGGGTCGTCGACGCCAAGATGGCGGCGCTCGACGTCGCCGATTACGTCTCCGCCATCAACTGGGCGGCGCAGACGGCGCTGCGCGACGTGATCGGCAAGACCGTGCTCGCCGACATGCTAGAGGGCCGCGAGAAGCTCGGCTCCGAGCTGCAGCGCATCATCGACATGCGCACCGAGCCCTGGGGCATCAACGTCATCTCGGTCGAGCTGAAGGACGTGCTGATTCCGCCCAACCTGCAGGACGCGATGTCGATGCAGGCGCAGGCCGAGCGCGAGCGCCAGGCGCGTGTCATCCTCGGCGATTCCGAACGCCAAGTGGCCGAAAAATTCGGCGAAGCGGCGAAAACCTACGTCGACAACCCGACCGCCTTCCATCTCAGAGCCATGAACATGCTCTACGAAGGCCTGAAACGCAACAATGCGACGATCGTCATCGTGCCCTCGATGGCGGTGGAGGCGATGCAGCTCGGCGGCCTGACGCCGCTCGCGACCATGGCCGGCGCCATCGTCCAAGCCAAGGCCGCCACCCCCCCGCCGGCTCCCGGGGCGTGAGGCTCGCGCTCAGACGCCGGCGTCCGGCGCAATCTCAGGCGCCGCGGCGGGCTTAACTTCGAACGCCGCGGCGATGGCGTCGTCGACGCGCTCCAGCCAGACGAACTGCAGACGCTTGCGCGCATCCTCGGGAATGTCTTCGTAGTCCCGCCGATTGCGGGCCGGCAACAGCACGCGCTGGAGGCCGGCGCGCGCGGCCGCGGTGACCTTCTCCTTGATGCCGCCGACGGGCAGCACCAGCCCGCGCAAGGAAATTTCGCCGGTCATGGCGGTGTCGCTGCGCACCGTGCGGTTGCTGAGCAGGGAGACCAGCGCGGTGAAGATGGCGACGCCGGCGCTCGGACCGTCCTTGGGCGTCGCGCCGGCGGGAACGTGGATGTGAATGTCGCTTTTCTCGAAGATTTCCGGCGCGACGCCAAACGCGGCGGCCTGGCTTTTCACCAGCGTCAGCGCCGCCTGGGCGCTTTCGCGCATGACGTCGCCGAGCTGACCCGTCAAGGTCAGGCCGCCCTTGCCCGGCGAGCGCGCGGCCTCGATGAAGAGGATGTCGCCGCCGACCGGAGTCCATGCGAGACCCGTCGCGACGCCGGGCACGCTGGTGCGCATCGCCGTCTCGTTGTCGAACAGGGCCGGCCCCATGATCTCCGGCAACGAGTCGGCCTCGATATCGACGTGATCGGCGCTTCCCTCGGCGATCCCCATGGCCGCATGGCGCAGCGCGCGGCCGATCTCGCGTTCGAGACTGCGCACGCCGGCTTCGCGCGTGTAATCCCGGATGATGCGGCGCAACGCCTCGTCTGCGATCGACGCCTGCTCGGGCGCGAGGCCATTGGCCGCGAGCTGGCGGGCGACGAGATAGCGGCGCGCGATCTCGAATTTTTCGTCCTCGGTATAGCCGGCGAGCGTGATGATCTCCATGCGGTCGCGCAGGGGCCCCGGAACCGTGTCGAGCATATTGGCGGTGGTGATGAAAACGACGCGCGATAGGTCGAAGGGAAGACCGAGGTAATTGTCCCGGAACGTCGAATTCTGCTCCGGATCCAGCACTTCCAG
This sequence comes from Roseiarcus sp., assembly GCA_052147395.1. GTDB lineage: Bacteria > Pseudomonadota > Alphaproteobacteria > Rhizobiales > Beijerinckiaceae > Roseiarcus. Next base: position 2,064 of record JBKQKS010000259.1, on the reverse strand, counting down.
CAAAGCCGCCGCCGGGTCGCCCTGGATTCCGGCGCCCATTTTGTCGATCTCGTCGAGCATCAGCACGCAGTCGCGCGCGCCGGCCTTGCGGATCGCCTGGATGATGTTGCCGGGCATGGCGCCGACATAGGTGCGCCGATGGCCGCGGATCTCGGCCTCGTCATGGACGCCGCCGAGGCTCAGCCGCCCGAAGCTGCGGCCCATCGCGCGAGCTATCGATTGTCCGAGCGAGGTCTTGCCGACGCCAGGGGGACCCGCGAAGCACAGGATGGGCGCCTTGCCGCCCGGAGCGAGCTTGCGCACCGCGAGATATTCGACGATCCGCTGCTTGATCTTCTTTAGCCCGAAATGGTCGGCATCGAGAATGCGGCGCGCTTCGCCGATGTCGATGGGCTTGGGCGCCGGCAGCGCCCAGGGCAGCTCGATCAGCCAATCGAGATAGGAGCGCTCGGGCCCGGCCTCGGCCGAACCTTCCGGCATGCGCTGGTAGCGCACCAGTTCCTTGCGCGCCTGTTCCTCGACCTCGGGCGGCATTTTTGCGCGGGCGATTTTTTCGCTCAAGTCCTGGACCTCCTCGGTCCGGCCGTCGCCTTCGCCGAGCTGACGGCGGATCGCCGCCATCTGTTCGCGCAGCACCGCCTCGCGCTGGCGCTGGTCGAAAGCGGCCCTGGTCTGCTGGCCGATCTCGTGCGTCAGCCGCAGCACCGCCAGCCTTTCCGACATGAGCTTGGTCACCTTGTCGATGCGCGCGGCTATTTCGAGGGTTTCCAACAGCTCCTGGCGCTGATCGGCGGAAATGTCCATGTAGGCGGCGACGAGATCGGCCAGAGCGCCGGGAAAGGGAATCGCCTGAACCGTCTCGATCAGCTCGCGCGGCGTCTGCGGCATGAGCTGCAGGGCTTCGAGCGCCTGTTGCCGCAGGAACATGAACCGCGCCTCGAGTTCCGGCGTGGGCGCGGCGGAGTCCTCGAGACGTTGCGCGCGCGCCACGATGAACGGCCGCTCCTCGACGAACTCGATCACGCGAAACCTTTGCTCGGCCTGCAGCATGAGGTGGTGCGTTCCATCCGGCGCGCTGACGTAGCGCAGGATGTTGGCGACCGTGCCGGTGCGGTTGAGGTCGATGGCGGCGGGCTCCTCCTGTTTCGGGTCGCGCTGCATCAGGACGCCGATCTGCCGCTCCTCGCGAACGGCCTGCTGGGCGGCGGCGATCGCAACCTCGCGCGCGATGGCGATCGGCGCCACGGTTCCGGGCAGCAACACCGTGTCGCGAACGGGCAGAATGATCAGCTGGTCGGCGGCCGTCGCAGCGACTCCCGGATCGATGGAGGAGTCGGTTTTTTCGGGCTCGGAGGTCATGGCGCGCTCCTCAATCGGCCTTGCGCAGGCTGACGAACAGACAGCCCTCGCTGAGCCGCCTGACGAGCGCCCCGTAACGGCCGGCCGGCAACGCAATGCGCCGCTCGAACGGGCCTCTCGGCAATTCGAGCCGGTGGACGAATGCGGCGCGCGCCTGCGGCGACAAGCCGCGCCGGCCGCGCACGACCAGCGCGCCGCCCTCGATCGCCACTTCGATTTCCTCGTCGCGAACGCCGGGCAACGCGACCACGAACAGCACTTCCGCGTCGGTCTCCAAGATGTCGACCGGCGGCTCCCAGAACGGCCGCCCCAGGACGCGCTTCGGCGAAAAGGCCGCGAGGCGCAGACGTTCGGCGCGCGTCAGCATCGCCATCGCCTCCGACCACATCCAGGTCATCGGATCATCAGAAACCATCCGCCGCCATCCCATTTTCCGTGGCCGAAAGACGCCCTTGCCATCCAACCCGGCGTCCCGCGCGCCGCGTCGACCTCGCGCAGTTGCCGCATGGTACCCTCGGCGACGGCATTTGTCTCGACGCCTGACGTTGGCGTCCGCAGATCTCCTACCCAAACTCGGTGGCGCGCCGCAGAGCGGCACAACGCCCGCAAACCCGCAGGGCAATCGGGTGAATGGTCGCAATCCACTCCTAGGCCGTAATTGCGAGCGCTGCGAAGCAATCCAGCCCCTCCGCCACTTCGAAACCG
>JBKQKS010000258.1:0-12964 GCA_052147395.1 Roseiarcus sp. | reverse complement strand
CGTCGCGCGACAGCGACTGATTATCCTGCACGAACTCGAAATCGACGCCGGCCTCGGCAAAGGCGCGGCGATTATAGACTTCCGCGAAGAAGCCGCGGGAATCGCGGTGGCGTTGCGGTGTGAAAATGCGCAACTCGGGGATGGCGGTCGCTTCGACTTGCATGCGGCGTCTCGTTCCCGTCCAAATTCACTCGCCTTGGCCCAGGCGCCGGCCGAAAGTCCAGCCCTCGCTCTCCATCGCGCCGTAGAGGCTCGTTGTCGATAGGCCTCCCGGCGCAGCCCCGGCGAGCCGGTCCAGGGCCTCGACGATGTCGGGATTGATCTCCTCGGGCGCGACGAATTCGGTGAGGGTATGGAAATTGGCCTTGTTCATGCGGTTCTCGATCCCGAGCGCGGCGGAATAGGCCGCGAACACGGCGGGCAAAAATGCCTCCGAGGCCCGAGCGTCGGCGGACCAAGGGTCGCGTCCGAGCGTCAGCGACGCCGCTTCGACCCTGTCGATCGCCGCGCGCATTTTCTCCCGCCGCTCGGCGGCGCGCGCACGGCCGACCAGATCGTCTGGCTCCGTGCCTTCGGCGCAGCGTAGCAGCACGTTGCGCGTGCAGAGATAGTTGGCGACCGGCTCCGAGCAAAAGCGAGCGTTTGCCGCCACAAGATGCCGAAACTATTCGCGGACCACTAGTCCCCTTTTCGGTTTCAAAAGTCCTTGGCAAGTTTTACGGCATCCGCCTCCGTTGCGATCAGTTCAAGGCACCGAATGACTTCATCGTCAATTTCATCGACCTCCAAAAATTCAGCAAGAATGTGGAAATTAGATTTGGTCATTTTGTTGTCAAGTCTAAGTTCTTCAAAATATATTGCAAAAACGCGCGGGAGAAATTCGTCAGATACTTTTTCGTCAGGCGACCACGGGTCGCGCCCGAGCACGCGCACCGCTTGTTCGACTTTGTCCAGAGCCTTCATCATTGCTTCAACCCGTATCGATCGTTCGGCGCGTGACACAAGGTCGTCAGGCTCTTTACCCGACGCATAGCGTAAGAGCACTTCCCTCCGGCACAAGTAGTTTTCTATCTCGCGGCGCTTCCAAACGGTGCTCGGTATCGCGAAATTGGGGGGTAGGCCTGCCGAGAGGCGGTCAAAAACAGCCGCGGCGCGCAGGTCTCGCTTGGCTTCCCGAAGGCCGAAAAAGTGATGCGCTGCGAGTTGTGGTTGATTCTGAACATAGTGGACGAACGGCGCATCCAAAAAAGGCTCTGCGCGATGCTTCAATTTGCGGGCGAACGCTTGCAATATTGCCAAGTCGGTCGAGCCTTCTAGGTACAGCACGATTCCACGCGCTTCCGCCTGATAGTAATGTTCGAAACCAATCTCTCTCAGAGATTTAAGCACTTGACTGCCGCGATCGTCAATACGATGAGGTTTACCGACAAAGGCTACCACAACGTCTTTCTCAGCAGCTTCGTTTAGAAGAACTTCCGAATGGCTCGCGGCAATAATTTGCGATCCTGTGCGACGCGCCGTATCAGTCAATAAGGTGTATATTTGCCTTTGGCGCAAGATCTCAAGGTGCGCATCCGGTTCGTCCAGTAAAAGTACGCCACCTTTTTTGGCTCTCAGATGAGCAAGCAACAAAAGAGTCTGCTGTAAGCCACGTCCTGCGCTTGTCAGGTCAAGCTTCGCGTCGCGCTCCTTATAACCTAATTCTATGGTTCCGCGTATGGTGTCTCTGCGAGGCTCATCTAACGTAACTCCGAATGTCTGATAAATGTCTGAGACAATACGTTCCCAATCGTCGTTCGAGTCGGCCCACACTTGAAAGCATAGATTCCGCAAGACTTGCGCAGTTTGCCCTTCACCGAGCAGGACGGCTATCCGACCTGCCTGCAGTTCGGGTTCCTCGACTGCCAAACCCGACATAGGTGGCAATAGAGCGACCTTTGTCTGGCCGGCCTCGTCTGGTACCGGCATTCGATCCGAGCCGCCGTCGACGCGCACTGGTCGACAGTAGATCGTCTCGAGCGTCGCGTGCTGAAATTCTAGGCCACATTCCCATTTTGCGCCCGCTGTTTCCCCCTCGACGATTATGTCTATGAATACGGGCTTGGTAGCTTGGCCGCCGTTGTCGCGTGAAGAAAGCGTCGCACGCAACCCGCGCCAAAGCGACCGGGTTTCGATCGACGGAATCTGGGTTAGGGACCTGCGGTGAACGATTACGCCTACTCGTTGCTTAGCCCGACTTACTCTCTCTTCGCGCCGTGACAACCACTCGGTCAAACCGGCACGCCAGAGTGTCAACGCTTGTAGCGCCGAAGTCTTCCCCGAGTTGTTCGGCCCAATCAGAACAACATTTTGCCCGAGTGGTATATCCGCTTCTTCGAAAATCTTGAAGTTGCGTATGCGCAGCCGCGTCAGCATCCGTTCCCCCGAACGATGCGCCGCCTCGATCTCAGTTGTCGAGGAAGCTCCGGAGCTTCCGCGACCGGCTCGGGTGCTTGAGCTTGCGCAGCGCCTTGGCCTCGATCTGCCTTATGCGCTCGCGCGTCACCGAGAACTGCTGGCCGACCTCTTCCAGCGTGTGGTCGGTGTTCATGCCGATGCCGAAGCGCATGCGCAGCACTCTTTCCTCGCGCGGCGTCAACGACGCGAGCACGCGCGTCGTCGTCTCGCGCAGGTTCGACTGGATCGCCGCGTCGATCGGCAGCACCGCGTTCTTGTCCTCGATGAAATCGCCGAGATGCGAATCCTCCTCGTCGCCGATCGGCGTTTCCAGCGAGATCGGCTCCTTGGCGATCTTGAGGACCTTGCGCACTTTTTCGAGCGGCATCGCGAGCTTCTCGGCGAGCTCCTCCGGCGTCGGCTCGCGGCCGATCTCGTGCAGCATCTGCCTGGACGTGCGCACGATCTTGTTGATCGTCTCGATCATGTGCACGGGGATGCGGATGGTTCTTGCCTGATCGGCAATGCTGCGCGTGATCGCCTGACGGATCCACCAGGTCGCGTAGGTCGAGAACTTGTAGCCGCGACGGTATTCGAACTTGTCGACCGCCTTCATCAGGCCGATGTTGCCTTCCTGGATCAGGTCGAGGAACTGCAGGCCGCGATTGGTGTATTTCTTGGCGATCGAGATGACGAGTCTGAGGTTGGCCTCGACCATCTCCTTCTTGGCCTGCCGCGCCTCGCGCTCGCCCTTCTGCACCATGTGCACGAGCTTGCGGAATTCCTGGATTTCCAGGCCCGTTTCCTGGGCGAGCGACTGGATCTCGGTGCGCACGTCCTTGATCGCGTCCTTGTCCTTGGCGACGAAGTCCCTCCAGCCGCGCGCGCCGAGCTTGGAGATGCGCAGCACCCATTTCGGATCGAGCTCCGAATTCTGATAGTTCCTCAAGAAATCGTCGCGCGCGACGCCGTGCGACTCCGCGAGCCGCATCAGCTTGACGTCGAACCCGATCAGCCGCTTGTTGATGTCGTAGAGCTGCTCGACCAGCGCCTCGATGCGGTTCTGGTTGAGCGAGAGCTGCTTGACGTCGGCGACGATCTCCTTCTTCAGCGCCTTGTACTTGCGCTCCTGCGAAGGCGACAAACTCTCGTTCTTGAGCCGGTTCTCGACATTCTGGTCCTGCAGCCGGCGCAGCTTCTTGTAAGCGTCGGCGATGCGGTCGAAGGTCTCCAGCACCTTCGGCTTCAGCTCCGCCTCCATCGCGGAGAGCGATACCGAATTCTCGAGATCGTCGTCGTCGTCGAAGCCTTCGGGCGGCAGCGCGCCCTCGCCGTCGAAACCCTCCGGCGGCGTGGGCGGCGCGGTCGAGGGCGCGGCGCGCTCGCGGATCTCGGCGGCCAGCGCTTCGGCCGCTTCCGGCGTGGTCATGTCGACTTTGGGCGCGCGCTTGCCGTCCGGCCCGGCGTAGGTCGCCTCGAGGTCGATGATGTCGCGCAGCAGAATCTTGGCTTCGTTGAGCTCGTCGCGCCAGATGATGATCGCCTGGAAGGTGAGCGGGCTCTCGCACAAGCCCGCGATCATCGCCTCGCGGCCGGCCTCGATGCGCTTGGCGATCGCGATCTCGCCCTCGCGCGACAACAGCTCGACCGAGCCCATCTCGCGCAGATACATGCGCACCGGATCGTCGGTGCGCTCGGCCGGCTCCGAGGAGCGCGTCGCCACCGCCGTCGACCGCGCAGTCTCGACGAGCTCGCCGCCGCTGCTCTCGGCTTCCTCTTCCTCCGGCGGCTCAGCGGCCTCTTTCTCCGCCTCTTCCGCGTCCTCGGTGTCGATGACGTTGATGCCCATGTCGCTGAGCATCGCGTTCATGTCTTCGATCTGGTCGGAGGTAATCTCTTCCGAGGGCAGCACGGCGTTGAGCTCGTCCTGGGTGACCCAGCCGCGCTTCTTGGCGAGCTTGATGAGGCGCTTGACGGCGGCGTCGGAGAGATCGAGCAAAGGTCCGTCGGCGGCTTCGACGACTACGGCGGCTTCCCCTTCCGGCTTCGGCTCGTCGTTCCTTGCCATGTTCGGCCTCTCGAATTCACTCTCGCCCGCGCGCAAACGGCGCGGCGAATCGGTTTCCCATGCGTCGGACAGAACCGCCTAATCCACCGTAAACCCCAGTCACGGCGGGGGGCGCTCACACCGGCGGCAATTTGCGCCCGGACAACTCGCCGAACCCATCCACCGCCGCTTCGGCGCTCGCCAGATCGGCCAGACTCGACTTGATATCCAACAGTCGCACGAAATTTTGCTCGGTCGGCTCCGCCGCCAGGGCAGCCTCCGCCGATTTCAGCTCCCTATGTAACGTTCCCGCCTTGCGTTGCAAGGCCATGCACTGGCGAAAGACGATCTCGGCGTCGGCGATCTCGGCCTCCGCTTTCAGCGCCCACCAGTCCGGCATGCGCTGGGCGAGGGCGAGGATGCGTGCGGCGTCTTCGCCGGCGCCGCGCGCCTCGAGCGCCGCCATCAGCGCGGTCGCGCTGTCGAACGCCACCGGGTCGAGATCGAGCAGGCGCCGGCGGAAATTTCCGAGCGCGGATGACGCGAATTCCAGGGCGGCGATGTCCTCGAAGGCGTGCTCGACGATCTCGGGATGGCCGATCAGCGCCGCGAGAATGGCGATCTCGCGCGGCGACTCGCGCTTGCTCTTCAGCGAGAAACCGGCCGGCGGCAGCGGCGCCATGGCGACGCCGACACGCGGGCCGGGTTCGAAACGGCCGCCGCGCCAGGGTCCGCGCCGCCCGCGCTCGCGTCGAGCCGTGGGCGCCCGGACGACGCCGCCGAACAGCGCGTCGGCGCGCTGGGCCATGTCGGCGGCGTAGTGCTTGCGCAAGGTCTCGTCGCCGATCGCCGCGGTGAGCTCGCTCAGGCGCCGCTCGAGGCCCGCGCGCTTCTCCGGGGTGTCGAAAGTCTGACCTTCGGTCTCGCGCTGGAACAGCATTTCGGCCAGCGGCCTCGCGCCGGTCAACACTTCGCCGATCGCTTCGCCGCCGCCCGAGCGCGCGAGGTCGTCGGGGTCCTGGCCCTCCGGCAGCAGCGCGAATTGCAGGCTTTTTCCCGGCCCGATCAGCGGCAGCGCCGTGTCGATGGCGCGATAGGCCGCTTTTCGCCCGGCCTTGTCGCCGTCGAAGCACAGGATCGGCGCCTCGCTCAAAGTCCACAGCAGCGCGCATTGCTCTGCCGTCAGCGCCGTGCCGAGCGGCGCCACCGTCTCGGGAAAGCCCGCCTTGGTCATCGAGATCACGTCGACGTAGCCCTCGACGGCGATCACGCGGCCCGTTTCTCCGGCGGGCTTTCGCGCCCGGTGGTGGTTGTAGAGCAGGGCGCCTTTGTGAAAAAGCTCGGTCTCCGGAGAGTTGAGGTATTTGGCCTTCGCCGACGCGTCGAGCGCCCGTCCGCCGAAAGCGACGATCTTTCCCGAGCGGTCGTGGATCGGGAACATCACGCGATTCTGGAAGCGGTCGTAGGGGACGGCGATGCCTTCGCCATGGACGAGCAGCCCACCGTCGATCATCTGCTCCGCTTCGACCCCCCTGGCGGCGAGCGCGTCGCGCAGCGCGTATTTCTCGGGCGCGGAAAAGCCGAGACGGAATACGCGCTCAGTCGCCGGATCGAGGCCGCGGTCGGCGAGATAGCCGCGAGCCTTGGCGCCGACGGCCTCGTTGAGCGTCTGCTCGAAGATCGCGGCGGCATATTCGAGCACTTCGCCGAGGCTCGCCCGCCGCTGGTCGCGCGCTTCGCTGCGAGCGTCGCGGCGCGGCAGCTCGAGGCCGGCCAAATGCGCGAGCCGCTCCACCGCCTCGGGGAAGCTCAAGTTCTCGACCTCGACGAGGAAGGTGAACACGTCGCCGTGCCGGCCGGAGGAGAAGTCGTGGTAGAACTGCTTCTGGTCGTTGACGTAGAACGACGGCGTCTTCTCCGCATTGAACGGCGACAGGCCCCGCCACTCGCGCCCCTCCTTCTTCAGTTTTACGCGCGGCGCCACGACCTGCGAGACCGGCACCCGGGCGCGGATTTCGTTGAGGAATTCGGGGGTGAAGCGCATGACGGGGTCGATTATAGCCGGCCGCCCTCGTCCTGAGCCAGTCGAAGGACGCGGTCGGCTCGTTGTAGCCGGCCGCGCCGAGGCCGGCTCGCCACAGCACAAAGCCGGGGTCGGCGCCCCCGGCTACAAGCGCTAGTCCGACGCGGCGCCCATCAGCTTGCGGGCCTGAACCGCGGTCATCGGCTGGCCGAACGCGGAGCCTTGCGCGAAATCGCAGCCGAGCTGGGCGAGCGCGACGGCGTCCGATTCGGTCTCGACCGCATCGATGATCACGCTCATGCCGAGGTCGTGGGCCATTGCGATCAGCGAGCGCAGAATCGTCGGCCGCTGGCCGGCGCTGTTGGGCCTGGCCAGCGCCGGGTCGATCTTGAGCGTGTCGAAACGGTAGCGCTCGAGATGGGCGAGCGACGTATAGCCGGCGCCGAAATCGTCGAGCGCGAGCCCCGCCCCGAATTCTCTCGCGCGCGGAAGCAGCTGCGCCGAATATTCGGGGTTCTCCATCACCACGCCCTCGGTGAGCTCGAGCTTGAAGGCGGCGCGCGAGACCTGACGGTTGGTGAGCGCCGAACGCAGGTCGGCGAGCAACTCGTTGCCGAGCAACTGCCGCGAGCTGATGTTGAGGGTGGCGAAGATCGGCGGATCGACCTGCAGCGCGCGCTGCCAGGCGGCGAGCTCGCGGGCCGCGGCGTCGAGGGCGAACAGCCGGATTTGCGCGAGCACGCCCGCCGCCTCGGCTTCGGCGAAGAACTCGGCTGGCCTGAGAAGTCCGAGCCGAGGATGGCGCCAGCGCAGCATCGCCTCGAAGCCGGCGACGGTGCGGTCCTCGAGGCGCACGATCGGCTGGTAGAGCATGATCAATTCGCCGCGCTCCTGCGCCTGGCGCACCTCGGCGATCATGCCGCCCTCGGTCCTGCGCGCCGCGCGCATTTCGCGCTGGAACATCACCGCGCGGTCGCCGCCTTCCTTCTTCGCGTTGGCGAGCGCGATCTCGGCGTCGGCGTAGAGGTCGGCGCCGCGCGCGTGCAGCGCGGGGTCGTACAGCGCATAGCCGACCGAGGCCGTGAGCGACACTTCCCTGTCGCCGAAGCTGATCGGATTGGCGAGCGCGGCGCGGATGCTCTCGGCAAGGGCGCCGGCCTGCGGGCCGCCGCCGTCGAGCACGGCGACGGCGCCGAACTGGTCGCCGCCGATGCGCGCGAGCGAGTCGCCGGGCTTGAGGTCGCGCCCGACGCGGCGCGCCGCCGTCAACAGCGCCGAATCGCCGAACGACAGGCCCATCGCGATGTTGACCGCCTTGAGCCGATCGATGTCGATCGCCATCGCCACCGGGCTCGCGCCGCCGCGGCGCGTCTGTTGCAGCGCGATCTCGATGCGGTCGAAAAACAGCTCGCGATTGGGGAGGCCGGTCAGATTGTCATGGATCGCATCGTGCAGGATGCGCTCTTCGGCGGCCTTGCTCTCGGTGACGTCGGAGAGGCTGCCGATGACGCGCGCGACATCGCCTTGCGCGCTCAGCACTGGACGGGCTTTGAGCAAGAACCAGGCGTAACGTCCGTCTGCGCCCCTGAGCCTGAGGTCGTGGTCGATGCGCCCCGAGCGCTGCTGCAACAGCCCGTCGAGCAGCGCCGTGTAGCGGTCACGGTCGAGCGGATGAAGGATTTCCAGCCAGCCCGCCGCCGCCCCCTGCAGCGCGCCGCGCTTGAGCCCGAGCTGGGTCTCGACTTCGCTCGCGACATAAATCTGATCGGCGGCGACGTTCCAGTCGAAGATCGAATCGCCGGAGCCGGTCATCGCCAACGCCCGCCGTTGGGCGTCCTCACCGACGACGCTCGAGCCCCCGGCGGTCGCGAACGCGCTCTGCATGACGGTGACGCCGATCAGCATCACGATCAGCACCAGGCCGCCGATGAGCCCCGGCGCCGCGAGATCGTTGGTCAACTTGCCGAACGCGGTGGCGCCCGCAGCCAGCACCCAGAGACAGAGCAGGAACCAGGTCGGGATCAGCAGCAGCGCGCGCTCCGAGCCGCTGATGGCGAGGCTCAGGATCAGCAGCAACCCGACGCCTCCGGCGCTGGCGATCGAGATACGGGCGACGCCGGCGGCGACCGGGGCGTCGTAGACCGAGAGCGCGATCACCGCCGCCATGGTGACGAGCCAGGCGAGGCCTATGTGCAGGAACCGCACGTGCCAGCGGCGCAGGTTCAGATAGGCGAACAGGAACACGATGAGCGCGGCGCCGATCGTCGCTTCGTCGGCCGCGCGCCAGATGCGCTCGTTCGCGTCGTCGAAGCCGAGGATTTCCCGCCAGAAGCCGAAGTCGATGCAGACATAGGCGAACACCGCCCAGGCGAGCGCCGCCGCGGCCGGGAACATCAGCGCGCCGCGCACCACGAACACCATGGTGAGGAACAATGCGAGCAGCCCGGCGATGCCGATCACGATGCCCTGGAACAAGGTCAGCCGCGCGACATTGTCCTTGTAGGCGTCCGGCTCCCACAAATAGATCTGCGGCAGATTGTCGGACCTCAGCTCCGCGACATAGGTGACGGTCGAGCCTGGGTCGAGGGTGAGGCGGAATATGTCGGCTGAGAGCTCGTCCTCGCGCTCGGGCGGTTCGCCTTGGCTCGCGGTAATGGTGGCGATGCGCTCCGAGCCGAGGTCCGGCCATATCACGCCGGAGCCGACGAAGCGGTAGCGCGGCGCGACGATGAGGCGGGTGAGCTGTTCGTCGGAATCATTGGTGAGCGCGAACGCGATCCACGACGGATTGGCGCCGGGCTCGAGCGCGCTCACCTCGATGCGCCGCTCGATCTTGTCCGGGCCGGGCGCTATCGAGACCGAGATCTTGTCGCCCTGACCGCTGTAGTGCTCGACCGCATGGGTGAGATCGATCGCGTCGGCGTCGACCGACACGCGCACCGAATTGATCGCGTAGGCCGTGCCCGAGGCGAACAGCGCGGCGAGGAAGGCGATCAATGCGAGAACGAGGACGCGGGGCGGGAACTCAGACAAGACGCGACGCCTCATGCTCGAGCAATGCGAACAGCATGTGGTCGCGCCACTCGCCGTTGATGCGCAAATATTGTCTCGCGCAACCTTCGTATTGGAAACCATTGCGTTCGAGCAGCGCGCGCGAGGCTGCGTTCTCGGGCAGGCAGGCGGCCTCGATGCGATGCAGGCGCAGGTGCTGGAAGCCCCAGCGCGACACCACGCCGACCGCGCGCGTCATGACGCCCTTGCCCGCGTGCCGCGCCCCCATCCAGTAGCCCAGGGTCGCGGTCTGCGCGACCCCGCGGCGCACGCCGCCGAGCGTGACGCCGCCGAGTATAACGTCGGTCGCCGCGTCGAAAATGAGGAAAGGATAGGCTTCGTCGCGCGAAATCTCCAGGTTCTGCCGGCGCACCCGGCGGCGGAAGGAGCTGCGCGTGAGGTCGTCGGCTGGCCAGGTCGGTTCCCAGCGCGTGAGGAACGCCCGGCTCTCAGCGCGCAAGCTCGCCCAGGCGGAAAAGTCGATGCCGGCGGCCGGCCGGAGATACAGCCCGCGCCCTTCGAGCCGCGGCTCGGGTTCGACGATCCTGGCGAGGCCGAACAGCGACATCAGCGGCCTCGAGCGCCGCCGAGACGGCGCACGACCCCAGCGACGCCGATCGCCTTGCCGATCCTGCCGATCGCGGCAACGGTCGGCGCACTGGCGAGCATCGCCGCCCCGGCGCGGCGCGCAGCCTCCACGGTGACGCGGTCGATGCGCTCGATCATGGCGTCGAGCGTCAGCGGCTCGCCATAGACGAACGTCTGCCGTGCGAGCTGCTGGATGCGCGCCTGCGGGGCCTCGAGCGCGGTCAGCGTCGCGACCTTCATCTGCGCCTTGGCGCGTCCGACCTCGGTTTCGCCGAGCCTCTCAGTCGCCTGCAGGAGGCAGTCGAGCGCAGCGGCGATCACTTCGCCCGTCTGCCGCGCGGCCGAGCCGGCGTAGAAGCCGAACAGGCCGGTTTCGGCGAACGCCCAGTGAAACGTGTGAATCGCGTAGGCGAGACCGCGCTTTTCGCGCACCTCCTGGAACAGCGGCGAGGACATGCCGCCGCCGGTCGCCGCGGCGAATACCTGGGCCGCGTCATGGTCGGGAGCGGCGACGCCGCGCCCCTCGAAGGCGATGACGAGATGGGTCTGTTCCAGCGGCTTCTTCGCCAGCGTTTCACCGCCGGCATAGCGCGCGGGCTCGGCGGCCGGCGCCGCTTCGGCCGGCAGCGCGCGGAGACTTTCGGCGGCGAGCGCGACCAGGGACTCATGATCGACCGCGCCGGCGCCGACCACCAGCGTCGAGCCCGCGCCATAGTTGCGCGCGAGATAGCTTTGCAGCGCCTCGCGGCGGAAGCCTTGCACGCTGTCGCGCGCGCCGAGGATCGGCCGCCCGAGCGGCTGGCCCGGCCAGGCGGCGGCGGCGGTCAGGTCGAAGACGAGGTCGTCGGGCGTATCCTCGACCGCGCCGATCTCCTGCAGGATCACGCTTTTTTCACGCGCGAGCTCGGTCTCGTCGAACCGGCTGTCGACATAGATGTCCGAGAGCACGTCGAGCGCGAGCGGCGCGTCCTCGGAAAGAACATGAGCGAAATAGCCGGTCTGCTCGGCGCTGGTCTCGGCGTTGAGGTCGCCGCCGACGTTCTCGATCGTCTCGGCGATCTGCAGGGCGTTGCGGCGCCCAGTGCCCTTGAACGCCATGTGCTCGAGGAGATGCGCGAGCCCGTGCTCGTCGGCGCGCTCGTTGCGCGAGCCGACGCCGGCGAACACGCCGAGCGCCGCCGTCTTCAACGCCGGATTGGCGTCGGTGACGACGCGCAGGCCCGAAGGCAGCCGCGTGAGCCGCGCAATCAAGCCGCCGCCCTCGCGCGCGCCCGCACGAACTCTGCGACCGCGCGCGCGTCGTTGGCCAGCACGGTCGTGCGCTCCGGCGCGGTCAGGATCGCCTGCAGATCAGCCGGCAACTCGGGTCGCCGTCCGGTCGCCGCCTCGACCGCGTCGGGGAATTTGGCCGGATGCGCGGTCGCCAGCGAGATCACCGGAGTTTGCGGAAACTTGGCGCGCGTAGCGCGGGCCGCGTGGATGCCGACGGCGGTATGGGGGTCGATGACGACGCCCGAATCCCGGCACGCGCGCGCGATCTCGCCGGCGCATTCCGGCTCGGAGGCGCGGGCGGCGTCGAAGTCGGCGCGGATCGCGGCGAGCGCCGCCGGCGCGATCTCGAACGCGCCCGCCTGCTCGAGCGAGCCCATCAGCCGGCGCACCGCCGCGGCTTCGCGTGCGTAAACCTCGAACAGCAGGCGCTCGAAATTGGAGGAGATTTGGATGTCCATCGACGGCGAGGCGGTCGGTTTTACGCCGCGCGGCTGGTAGAGCCCCGTCGCCAGCGTGCGGAAAAGAATGTCGTTCTCGTTGGTGGCGATAACGAGGCGGTCGATCGCGAGCCCCATGCGCTTGGCGTAATAGCCGGCGAGAATGTCGCCGAAATTGCCGGTGGGGACGACGAACGAGATGGGCCGGTGCGGCGCGCCGAGGACGACGGCGGAGGTGAAATAATAGACGATCTGCGCCAGGATGCGGGCCCAGTTGATCGAATTGACTCCGGAGAGTTTCAGTTCGTCGCGGAATGCGAGGTCGTTGAACAGGCTTTTGACGATGCCCTGGCAGTCGTCGAACGAGCCTTCGATGGCGATCGCATGCACGCCGGGCTTGTCGACGGTCGTCATCTGCCGGCGCTGCACGTCGGAGACGCGGCCGTGGGGATAGAGGATGAAGACGTCCGTCCGTGCCCCGCCGCCGAACGCGTCGATAGCCGCCGCGCCGGTGTCGCCCGAAGTGGCGCCGAGAATCGTCGCGCGCCCGTCGCGCTGCTCGAGCGCATGGTTCATCACCCGCCCGAGCCATTGCATCGCAAAGTCCTTGAATGCGAGCGTCGGCCCATGGAACAGTTCCAGAAGGAACAGATTGTCGTCGAGCTGGACTACGGGGGCCCGTGCGGCGTGGCGGAACCCGGCATAGGCGTCTTCGGCCATGGCGATGAGCGCAGCGTCCGAAATCTCGCCGGCGACGAATGGGGCGACGATCTTGGCCGCCGCCTCGGCGTAGGACAGGCCGGCGAGCGCCGCGATGTTTTCCGGCGTCATCAGGGGCAGCGATTCGGGCGCATAAAGCCCGCCGTCGCGGGCGAGCCCTGCGAGCATGGCGTCGAGAAATCCTAACGTCGGCGCCTGACCGCGCGTGGAGATGTAGCGCACCCTGATCGTCGTCCTTTGCCCAAAAATCTCGCGTCCTCTAGCGCATTTCGCGACATTTGCGAAATCGCGAAGACGTGGCGGCGGAAATGGGCGTCAGAATGACGGGGGAGGGGCGGGAGAGGAGCGTCGGCGTCCACGCCGACGTCTCGAGGCGAAACGTCGGCGTGG
>JBKQKS010000257.1:0-26620 GCA_052147395.1 Roseiarcus sp. | reverse complement strand
TCCTTCGACAAGCTCAGGATGAGTTTACATGCGCTTCGCACACCTCGATGGATGAAACGCGACCGCTTGTAGCCGCGGGCGTTGACCGCGGCTGCCGGGGTCGGCGCCCCCGGCTACAAGGCTCCTTTTCAGGAGAGGGGGGAGAAGGGGGTTGCGCCGCTCGGGCGCCTCGAATCCGACGGTTTCTCGGCGCGAAGCTCCGAATCGGGCGCTCTCGCTCGAAAATCCGCAGCGGCAATCGGCCGCAGGCCGGCAATCCGTGCGGCTGCGTTTGACAAAGGTCAAATTCGCGGCCGCGCATTCGCGCGAGGTGACGCCAGACGACGACGCCGCCCGTCAGCGGGGCTCCGACGATTCCCATGCGAGGCGCAATGATCGCTGCGCGAAACTTCGACTTTTCCGGCCAAACGCGGGAGACCTACTTCCATATCGAAGCGGACCGGGACGTCGACTTTCCCGGGCAGTTGCAATCGGTCATCGACGAATATGCGACGGCTGAGGCCGAGGCGGGCGTTGATCCGACCACGGCGGTATTCCGGCGGATATTCTTGAGCGACGTGCTCAATCAGGCCGCCACGGTGCGCCTGTCGGCGCTTTCCAGCGACTTCGTCGCGACTTCGATCGTCGAGCAACGGCCCCTGCGGGGGCCGAAGATCGCCATGCTCGCCTATCACGTCGACGACCCCGGCGGGATGAAGCGCAAGCGGCTGTCGCCGCGACACCTCATGATCGAGAAGGCGGGCAAGCGCTATCTGTGGAGCACGCGGCTCGGCGCCAGCGACTCGGACCGCACGCTGTCCTCGGAAATCCAGACTTCCCTGGTGTTCGACGATCTGATCAAGACCCTCGCGGCGCAAGGGGCGAACCTCGGCGACCATTGTCTGAGAACCTGGATCTACCTGAAGGACATCGACATCTTCTATCGCGGCATGGTCGATCGGCGCCGCGCGCTGTTCGCCGAGCACGGCCTCACCAGCGACACGCATTTCATCGCCTCTACCGGCATCGAGGGTTCCGCTTCGCATCGCTATGACGTGGTGGCGATGGACGCCTATTGCGGCCTCGACGTCGAAGCGCGGCAGATTTCGTTCCTCAACGCCTTCGATCGGCTCTGCGCGACCAAGAACTACAATGTTACGTTCGAACGCGCGACGCGCGTCGCCTACGCCGACCGCGCGCATATCTTCGTCTCCGGCACCGCCAGCATCGACGCGACGGGTGAGGTCGTGCATCGGGGCGACGTCCGCCGCCAGCTCGATCGGGCTCTCGAGAACGTGGAAGCGCTGCTGAAGGCCGGTTCGGCGAGCTTGGCCGACATGAGCCATCTCATCGTTTATCTGCGCGACCCCGCCGATCTCGCCGTCATCGAGCCGCGGCTCAGAGAGCGGTTCGCCGGCGTTCCCTTGGCGATCGTCGAGGGGGCGGTCTGCCGTCCCGAATGGCTCGTCGAAGTCGAAGGCGTCGCCATTGTCGGCAACGAGGACTCGAGCCTGCCGCGGTTTTGAGGTCGAGAACCGCGGCGAGGTGTTAGCGCCGGAGGAGAATCCATGAAAGAGGACGCGCCGCTCAAGATGTTCGACGAGGGGGCGATCCGCGCGGCGGAGCTGCGCCGCGACCCCTACGACTACGCCTACGTCGACCAGGCGATCGACGAGAGCCACAGGGACGAGGTGCTCGGCGATCTGCCGCAGATCCCATTTCGCGGCAGCTATGCGCTGCCGAGTCTGCGGTACGGCCGCAAGTTCGCCGATTGCATGGAGGATCTGCTCAGCGACCGCTTCCGCCGCATCGTCGAGCAGAAGTTCGATATCGATCTCTCCGACAAGCCGCCCTCGATCGTGATGATGGGCGCCACCAGCGGCCATTACAACGAGGGCTATGCGCATCCGGACTCGAAGCACAAGATCATCACCGTGATCGCCGGCTTCAGCCATGAATGGCCGTACGAGCGCGGCCGCCTGCGCGTGCTGCGCAGCAACGACCGCGACGACTATGCGTTCGAGTTTCCCCCGGTGTTCGGCAAGATGCTGATGTTCCGCGTCTGCGATCGCTCCTGGCACGGCTTCCTGCCGCAGAAGGGGCAGCGCCTGAGCGTCCAGCTTTGCTATGTCGATTCGCAGTGGTACGTCCGGCGCGAAAACTGGCGCCACGGCCTCAGCGCTTTCGCCAAGTCCATCCCGGGCTTGCGCCAGGCGATCTTCATGGCGCCACGTTCCTTTGGAGGAAAGGGCTGATGGTCTACCCCTACGTTCCCGCGCCCGATGAGATCACCGCGCATTTCATCGCCGCGCTGAAGCGTTCGCAACGGTTCGAGACGCCCTACCGGCGCTGGGCGCTCACCGATGTGTTCCCCGAGGCGCTGTGTACGGCGATCCTGGTGCTGCCGATCCAGCCGCCCGTGCTCGGCGACACCGACGGCACGCGCAACACCTACAACATGAGCCGCGCCTTCTTCACCCCGCAGATGCGCGAAGACTTCCCGGTTTGCGATCAGATGGCAATCGCGCTGCAACGGCCGGACGTCGCGCGCCAGATCGGCGACACGCTGGAGTTCGATCCCAACGGAACTTTCCTGCGCATCGAATACATCCAGGACACCGATGGCGCCTGGCTGGAGCCGCACCGCGACGTGCCGGAAAAGATCTTCTCGATGGTCGTCTATCTGTGCACGGGTCCGCACGTAAAAGACTGGGGCACCGACATCTACGACGACGACAAGAAATGGGTCGGCCGCTCGAAAGCCGACTTCAACACCGCGGCGATCTTCAAGGCGGGCAAGAACACCTGGCACGGCTTCGACAAGCGGCCGATCATCGGCGTTCGCCGGCTGATGGAGGTCAACTACGTCCGCGGCTGGCGCGACCGCGAGCAGTTGGTCTACCCGACGAAGCCGATCACGACCGAGCTGGAGGACTCTTCGGTCTGAAAGTCCGCGCTCGGCTTCCGGCTCGTCGCTTAGCGACCCCTGTGGAGCGGCGGCGTCCACGCCGCCGTACGCCTTTGGGCTTCGACCGGGCATCCGTTTCATCCCCGGCGGGTCGGCGGCTGGCCGGGGTGGACCAAGCGGCGCTCCCTTCACGTGGCGCACCCGGGGCGGGGACGTCGCCGATGGGCGGAGTGCAGACTATTCTGCGTCTCGCTTCACTTCTGCGGCCGTACTGCTCTACCCGGGTAACTACTCACCCCCAGCTTTTTTGCCATGAAGGCGGGTGAGTCAAAAATGTTACAGTTGGGGAGAACGGCGAGTAGCCGCGGCAGGGCAATCGGGTGAAAGGATTTGTCGTGACCTTTCCGCCGTCATTGCGAGCTCGAGCGAAGCAATCCAACCGTCGTGTGATGCTCAGTGGGCCGCGAGCTCGAGATATCGGGCAGGGGATAGTGCGTGAGTTTCCGAGTTTCGAATTGGCGGAGGGGCTGGGTTGCTTCGCTGCGCTTGCTTTTGACGGCCTAGGAGTGGATTGCGGCCATTCACCCGATTGCCCTGGTGGGAGCCCCAGGAAGCAATCCCTGGGGCGACCCAGCCCACGAGGCCTAGCGCGACGGTCAGGGAAGCTCACGTGGGCCAAAATAGGATGTAGTTAACTCGAAGGATGATTCCATTCGGACCTCTTACTGCTAGGTTAGCAACAGCTTGCGCTTGTGATGTTCCGTCTCCCCTATCTGTGTTAACAAGCTGTGTTACCTCTGCACTATCTACAGCCCATAACGCGTTGTTGACAACGCCATCGTAAGCAATGCTGGCCAGCGACACAATCAAGCTGCTGCCGAACGGGGAAGTGGCTACACCACCAGGGGCAGGGGGCGGGTTAACGCGTTGATTAGCGCTTCCTCCGATGAGGAAAGTCAACGTATCTCTGGTAACTCCATCGGAATCTGGGTTATCTCCTTTGAAGACACATTCAACTATGCCACTACAAATATGTGGTTGGCCTAGGGAAAGACCAGCTGGCGGACCCACTGGAAGGATTATTGGAGCCAAGCTGGCGGGAACCATCTGATTGGGAAGTACCTGTAAAACCGTAATGGCCATAGCGTACTCCTGTTTGGATTGATTGGACTGCACCCCTCGGCTGAGACACGGCTAATTCGGTGACATAGCTTTGTCCTGGATTGGTTGGTTGCGGTTGTCCCGGCGGAGTTCGGCTTCGAACTCGGCTGGGGGTTTGTAGCCGAGCGCGGAGTGCAGGCGCTTGGCGTTGTAGACGGTTTCGATGAAGGCGCCGATCTGGCGGCGGGCACGCGGAAAGCTGACGGCGATGACCACTTTGTCTAAGCTATGCGACAATTGATGGTTTAGCGATAGGCCGAGTGGGAGTGGGAGCTCTGTCATCCCGAGCGGCGATGCAAATATCGAGATTTTTGCAACCCGAATCGACGTCAATAAAATCAGTGGATTATGCGGTGCAGAAATCAGTTGCATAAAGGTCCGCCCTCCGCCCTGAGCGCGCGCTCGGGTCGAGGCGCTATTTCGAAATAGCCGCTTCCTGTACGCCTGCGGCGGCGCGATATATTAAAGTATGTTGATAAACGAAATGGATATCGAGGACGCAGACGCACCCCCCCCCCCATAGGCGCTAGGTTAGCGACGGCAGAAGTCGTCGTCATTGCGAGCGAAGCGCGGCAATCCAGAGGGCGTAGGGCTGTATCCTTGCCGCTGTTCTAAATGTATACTGGAACTTACCAGGAAAGGTCTGCGCCCGCGGCCCTGGATTGCCGCGCTTCGCTCGCAATGACGGTGTGGGCTTTAGCACAAAGCCGTATCCTAGCGCCTATGCGCACCCTCCCGGCGAGGCCTGAGGGGAGGGGGTGACAAAAACGTCCAGCTAGCGATTTGAAATGACGGAAACCGTGGACAAAAATGACCACCCGCCCGGGATCGAGCGAGGGCCTATCGAATTCACTTGTCGCGACGCCCGCTCCCCGCCTTTTGGCGCAAGCAGTTTCCAGCGGGATTGCGGTTGTCGAGGCGCCAGCGTCTTCCCCTCGGGCGCCGTTTTGCGCCATTATGACCGATGGCCCCAACCCTGCACGGGCGGAGTCCTGGACCTACGAGGCCAAAGTCGTCGCATGAACACTGGCGCAAGCGGGACGCCGCCCCGCACCGAACTCACCTTCCGCTTTCGTGGGCGAACGCGCCGGCTCTCCGGCTTCGCGCCGCGCACGACCTTGCTCGACTGGCTGCGCGAGGAGGAGGGACTGAAGGGGACCAAGGAGGGCTGCGGCGAAGGCGATTGCGGCGCCTGCACGGTCGTCATCGCGCGCCGCCGCGGCGGCGGCCTCGTCCATCTTCCCGTGAACGCGTGCATCCTGCTCCTCGGCCAGATCGACGGCGCCGAGCTCGTCACCATCGAGGATCTCGCCGCAGGCGAGACGCTGCACCCGATCCAGCAGGCGATGGTCGATCTTCACGGCTCGCAGTGCGGCTTCTGCACGCCGGGCGTGGTGATGAGCCTGTTCGCGCTCTATCACGCGGGAGAGGCGGCGACTCGCTCCAGCGTCAACGAGGCGCTCGCCGGCAATCTTTGCCGCTGCACCGGCTATCGGCCGATCCTCGATGCGGCGCTGTCGACGATCGACGGCGCGCCGAGCGACAAGTTCGCCGCCGCCGCGGCGGAGCGGCTCGCGGCGCTCGAAGTTTTGGACGACAGGCGCGACTTGTTCGTCGGCGACGAGACAAAATTCTTCGCCGCCCCCGCCTCTCACGAGTCGCTCACTGAGCTCTATGACCGCCACAAGGACGCGACGCTGGTCAGCGGCGCGACGGATGTCGGCCTGTGGATCACCAAGCAGCTGGTCGATTTGCAAAAGATCATCTGGCTCGGCCGCGTCGCCGGCCTCGACCGCATCGTCGACGATGAGCGCGAATTGCGCATCGGCGCCGGCGCCACGCTCGCGGACGCCGCGCCGCGTCTCGCGGCCCTGCATCCCGATCTCGGCCTCCTCATGTCGCGCTTCGGCTCGGCGCAAGTGCGCGCGAGCGGCGCCGTCGGCGGCAATATCGCCAACGGCTCGCCGATCGGCGATCTCGCCCCGGCGTTCATCGCGCTCGGCGCGACGATCGAATTCTGCCGCTCCGGCATGACGCGCACGCTGCGGCTGGAAAACTTCTTCGTCGCTTATGGCCTGCAGGACCGCGGCCCCGGCGAATACGTGTCCGCGCTCGCCGTCCCAAAACTCGCCGCCCACCAGGTCTTTCGCGCCTTCAAGGTGTCGAAGCGGTTCGACGAGGACATTTCCGCTGTCATGGGCGCGTTCCTGTTCGAACTCGAGGACCGCCGCATCGTAGCGGCGAGGCTCGCCTTCGGCGGCATGGCGGCGACGCCGAAGCGGGCGAGCGAAGCCGAAGCCGTGCTCGCCGGCGCCACGCTCGCCGACCCCTCCACCTGGCGACCCGCCTGCGCGGCCATTGCCCGAGACTTCACGCCGCTCACC
Source organism: Roseiarcus sp. (assembly GCA_052147395.1). Lineage (GTDB taxonomy): Bacteria > Pseudomonadota > Alphaproteobacteria > Rhizobiales > Beijerinckiaceae > Roseiarcus. Next base: position 20,188 of record JBKQKS010000257.1, on the reverse strand, counting down.
GACATGCGCGCCAGCGCCGCCTATCGCCTCGAGGTCGCGGGCAATCTCGTCCTGCGCGCGCTGCACGAAATTTCCGGCGCCGCTGCGCCGACCCGCCTCGGAGAGCTCCGTGCCGCCGAGTAGCCGCGTCCCCGTCGTTCCGCTCGAGCGCGAGACCGCGGTCGTGCACAAGCCGCACCCCCACGATTCGGCGCGCCTGCATGTGCAGGGCGCCGCGCCCTATGTCGACGACATCCGCGAGCCCGCGGGCACGCTGCAGGTCGCGGTGGGGCAGGCGGACAAGGCGGCGGGCGAGCTGCAAAAACTCGATCTTTCCGCCGTGCGCGCCGCGCCGGGCGTCGTTGCGGTGGTCGCCGCCGCCGACGTTCCCGGCAAGAACGACATTGCGCCGGCGCTCGCCGACGAGCCGCTATTCGCCGAAACAACGATCCTGTTCCACGGCCAGCCTTTGTTCGCCGTCGCCGCGACAACGCGCGATGCGGCGCGGCGCGCGGTAAAACTCGCCAAAATCGAGATCGCGGAGAAAAAGCCCGCGATCACCATCGAGGACGCGTTGATCACCGGCGAGCGGGTGTTGCCCGACTACGAATACGGCCGCGGCGACGTCGAGGCGGCGTTTTTTCGCGCGCCACACATGTTGGAGGGCCGGTTTGCCATCGGCGGCCAGGAGCATTTCTATCTCGAGGGTCAGGCCTCGCTGGCCATTCCCGGCGAGGGCGACGAGATGCATGTGCACGTCTCGACCCAGGACCCGACGGAGTCGCAGCACATCGTCGCCCGTGTGCTCGGCGTCCCCGACGCCTTCGTCACCGTCGAGACCAGGCGCATGGGCGGCGGCTTCGGCGGCAAGGAGAGCCAGGCCTGCCAATGGGCGGCGATCGCCGCCTTGTGCGCACGCATCAGCGGCCGACCATGCAAGATCCGGCTCGACCGCGACGACGATTTCGTCATGACCGGCAAGCGCCACGATTTCCGCGCCGACTGGCGCGTCGGCTACGACGGTTCCGGCCGCGTCGAAGTCTACGACGTGATGCTCAACGCGCGCTGCGGCTGCTCCGCCGATCTCTCGCTCGGCGTCGTCGACCGCGCGATGTTCCACGCCGCCAACGCCTATTATCTGGAGACCGTGCATATCGGCTCGCACCGCTTGAAGACCAACACCGTCTCCAACACGGCGTTCCGCGGCTTCGGCGGCCCGCAGGGCATCATCGCCATCGAAAGGGTGATCGACGCCGTCGCTCGGGAGCGCGGGCTCGATCCGCTCGACGTGAGGCTCGCCAATCTCTACCGCGCCGGCGGCGACGTGACGCCCTATACGCAGAAGGTCGAGGACTACGAGACGCTGCAGCAAATCGTGCGCGAGCTCGAAACCTCCAGCGATTACCGCGCCCGGCGCCAAAAAATAGCGGCGTTCAACGCGGCAAGCCCTTTCCTGAAGCGCGGGCTGGCGCTCGTCCCCGTGATGTTCGGCATTTCGTTCACGCTGATCCACTTGAACCAGGCCGGCGCGCTGGTGCATGTCTATACCGACGGTTCGATCCATCTCAATCACGGCGGCACCGAGATGGGGCAGGGGCTGTTCACCAAGGTCGCGCAGGTGGTCGCCGAAGAATTCGGCGTCCCCCTCGACTTCGTGCGCATCACCGCCACCAACACCGCCAAGGTTCCCAACGCCTCGCCGACCGCCGCCTCCTCGGGCGCCGACATCAACGGCATGGCGGCGAAGATCGCGGCGGGCGAGATCCGCGCGCGCATGGCGGCTGTGGCGGCGCGCGGGTGGAAAATCGCAGCGGAGAAAATCGAATTCCGCGAAGGCCGGGTGTTCGGCGGCAATTTTTCGATGAGTTTTGCCGAGCTCGCCAAGGCCTGCCGCGTCGAGCGCGTGCAGCTCTCGGCCGCGGGCTTCTACAAGACGCCGGAAATCCACTGGGACCGCGCCGCGGCCAAGGGCAAGCCATTCTTCTATTTCGCTTTCGGCGCCGCCTGCTCGGAGGTGGCGATCGATACGCTGACCGGCGAAATGAAAGTGCTCGCGGTCGACATCCTCCACGACGTCGGCTCGTCGCTCAATCCCGCGCTCGATCTCGGCCAGGTCGAGGGCGCCTTCATCCAGGGCATGGGCTGGTTGACGACGGAGGAGCTCGTCTACGACCCGCAGGGCCGGCTCGCGACCCACGCGCCGGCGACCTACAAGATCCCGGTCGCTTCCGACGTGCCCGAACGCTTCGTCGCCCGCCTGCAGATGCGCCCCAATCCGACGCCCTCGATTTATCGCTCCAAGGCGGTCGGCGAGCCGCCGTTCAACCTCGCGATATCAGTCTATTCGGCGATCCTCGACGCTGTGCATGCGGTAAAACCCGGCGGCCAGCCCGAATTGCGCGCGCCCTGCACACCGGAGGCGATTCTCGATGCGATCCGGTCGCTGGCTTAGGGGCGATGAAGCTCGGTCGAAGGGAGGTGAGATCGGATCCGCGGAGGAAGCGAACGCAAGGGCGGCGCCGCACTTCGCTGCTTGGCTTGCTCCGCGGAAGTGAGGTAATTACCTATTCTATCGCCAGACCGGCTTGACCCGACGTGCTCGAAAGCGTTCTCAATCTCATAGCGGCGATATTTTGCACGACCGGCTCCGCGCTGGCCACGTACGTAATGTTCATATCGGAACCGTCTGTCCCGAACATCATTGCGGGAATCGCGTGCGGGTTTGGCACAATTGGTGGTATTGTCTGGATCGCGGCAGCAGGGATCTCGGTGGCTAAGACCCATGACCAATCATGACGTTGTCACCCTGAGCATCGGCGGGCTTTTCCTGATGATCAACGCCCTCGGCGCCACGTTGTCGGTGCGCCGACTGCGGCTGCGCGGACAAATAAATGCGGCGAACGATATAGCTTTGATTTCATTGCGAGGAATTCGTTTTGCCGTTTTTTCGACCAGCGAATTTATGGACCGATTTTGGCATTCCAGCGTCGGCCGTTTGGTTTGGATCGGCATGAACATTATGTCCTTAATCGTGCTTGTTGCGATATTCATGGAATATAATCTGGATCTAGCGCAGAAGATTGTCCTGCCTGCTGCAATATATGTGATTGCACAACATTTCATCTCCGATATCCATCATGCGATGGATGCGAGGGGCAAGAACGAGCAAAACATTCGGGGCAAGGAATGACGTCTTGTGTCGCCGAATTTCCGTTCGCGGGGCCGCACGCATCCCGGCGGGACGACCGTTTCGATAACGGCGAGTTTCGCCAGGTGGCTTTCGGACGCATCGCGGGTCGGCTTTTCGCATGCGTCGACGCCGTTCGGGAGGGGGAGCGGCGAGCGATCTCGCTCGCGCAAAGCCAACGAGCGAGAGGTGAGGCGCTATGCAGAGAGTCTCTGACAAGGCGGCGCGGGATCAGCTGGCGGCGACGGACTGGGAGAGGATCGATGCGATAACCGACCGGGATATCGCCCGGCAGATCGCTGCCAATCCCGATGCGGCGCCCGACATGGCGCCAGAAATCGACGTGCGCGAGATCCGGCGCGCCGCAGGGATGACGCAAGCCGAGTTCGCGGCGGCCTATGAATTCAGCATCCGAACCGTGCAGGAATGGGAGCGGGGCGCCAAGAAGCCGAGCGGTCCGTCGCGAACGCTGTTGCGCGCCATCAAGGCCGACCCCGAGGGTTTGCGCAAGGCGCTCGCCGCCGCCTGAGCAGGATTTGCGAAGAGAGAGGCCCGCCGGCCGTGGGATGAGCGCCGCGTCTACGCGCGAGTCGCCGCGCACGCCGGAGGCGGTTCTTCATGCGATACAGTCTTTGGGTACGGGGTGAGCACAGGGAGCCGGCAAATGCGAGCGCGGGGAATCGACGGAGCTGGCGCGCCGGCGCCGACTGGCAGCTATGTCCAAGCCGTCGAAGTGGAATCACCGAAGCGACTATTGTTCATCAGCGGACAGATTCCGATGGACCAGAGCGGCGCCGTCCCTGTGACGTTTTCGGAGCAATGTGAGTTGACTTGGCGCAATGTCGAATTGCAGTTGCGCGCGGCGCGCATGAGTTTGGACGACTTGGTGAAGGTGACCACGTTTCTTTCCGATCGGAAGTATCGTGAGGAAAATGGCGAAATTCGAAGACGCGTGCTTGCTGGAAGACGCCCGGCGCTGACCGTGATAATCACCGAGATCTACGACCCTGCTTGGCTCCTGGAAATCGAGGCGGTAGCAGCCGACTGAGGATACAACCTAGGTGCGTCATGCTCGAGCGGCGGGTTCCGATCGACCGTTACGTGGTCGATTTCTTCTGCCGGTCGAGCAGGTTTGGTTGCCGAACCCGACGGGCGGCAACATGCAGCTCTCACGGAAAATGACGAGGAACGCGGCAAAGCTCTGGAAGGGGCCGGCGCGCACGTATTGCGCTTCACCGACGAGGAGGTGTGCAACGATCTCGAAAGCGTGCTGCAGCGCATTCCGGTGGAGCTCCGGCTGCCTCTCGAGCGAGCGGCCGCCCTCACCCCCGGCCCCTCTCCCGCTCGGGAGCGGGGAGGCGTTTCCATGACCCCCTACCGCCATCTCCTCGACGCCATCGCCGCCGAAGGCTCGGCGGCCCTGATCCGCATCGTCGCGACCGCCGGCTCGACGCCGCGCGAAGCGGGCGCGGCGATGGTGGTGCGCCCTTCCGGCGGTTTTCACGGCAGCATCGGCGGCGGCGCGCTCGAATGGCTCGCGCTCGCCGAGGCGCGCGCGGCGCTGGCGCGAGGCCGCGGCGCCGAGGTCGAGCGTCGCGTCGCGCTCGGGCCCGAACTCGCGCAATGCTGCGGCGGCCGCGTCGATCTCGCTATCGACGTGTTCGACGCCCGCGACATCGACGAACTCGCGCGCCGCGAGCGGGAAGGGGTCGACACGCGCCGGCCCATCCTGCTGTTCGGCGCCGGCCATGTCGGGCGCGCGCTCACGCTGGCGCTCGCGCCGCTGCCGTTCCGCGTGCGCTGGATCGATTCGCGCCCCGAGGCGTTCCCTCGGCGCGTCCCCCAGAATTGCGAGCTCGTGCAGGCGGAAAATCCCGTCGCCGAACTCGATTCGTCGCCGGCCGGCGCCTTCGTGGTGGTGATGACCCATTCGCATCCGCTCGATCTCGCGATCGTGAGCCGGGCGCTCGGCGAAAACCGCTTCGGCTATGTCGGGCTCATCGGCTCCGCGACAAAACGCGCCCGGTTCGAGAGCTTCATGCGGGCGGCGGGCGTCTCCGATTCGCAGCTCGCGACTCTCGTCTGTCCGATCGGCATTCCCGGCATTTCGAGCAAATTGCCGGCGGCGATCGCGACCTCCGTCGCGGCACAACTGCTGCAGTGTGTCGAGCCCCCTGGGGTCGTGGGAAGCTGAAATTTTTACCTTGCGCGCGGCCGCCGACTCGACCGATGCTGCGTTTGCGGCTGCGGCGTTAACCGAACTTTTACCTGTTCTCCACAAGATGTAGTGGCCCTGGGGATAGCGGGTACAACAGTTTGACGCTTTCGTGTCGAAGTTGTAATCTCGAAGCGCCGGCGAGGAGCCGGTCTCGCCGCGGATTTCCTCTCGGGAAAAACGCGGTCGCGTCGAGTTCCAAGTCGAAGCGAAAACGGGCCGCGCCGGCGGCCGTCAACCACCATCGAAGCGAGGGCGCGGCCGCGCGGGCGGTCCCGCAGGCTCGTGGCTGCGCGGATTGAGGAACTTTTTGGCATGCGCATCGAACGGCACTACACCAGGGGTTTCGGGTCGCCTTATGCGTCGATCGAATTCCAGACGACGAGAAGTGAGATCAGAAACCCCGACGGCTCGGTGGTGTTCTCGCTCGAAAACATCGAGATCCCCGAGGGTTGGAGCCAGGTGGCGGCCGACGTTCTGGCGCAGAAATATCTCCGCAAGGCCGGCGTGCCGGCGCGGCTGAAGCGCGTCGAGGAGCACGGCGTGCCCTCGTTCCTGTGGCGCTCGATTCCCGACGAGGCGGCGCTCGAGGCGCTGCCGAAGGCGGAGCGCTTTGGTTGCGAGCATTCGGCCAAGCAGGTGTTCGACCGGCTCTCAGGCGCCTGGACCTACTGGGGCTGGAAGGGCGGCTATTTCGACAGCGACGAGGACGCGCACGCCTATTACGACGAGATGCGCTACATGCTCGCCCACCAGCTCGGCGCGCCCAATTCGCCGCAGTGGTTCAACACCGGCCTCTACTGGGCCTACGGCGTCGACGGCCCCGGCCAGGGCCATTATTACGTCGACTTCGAGACCGGCAAGCTCGTCAAATCGAAATCGGCCTACGAGCATCCGCAGCCGCACGCCTGCTTCATCCAGTCGGTCGCCGACGACCTCGTCAACGAGGGCGGCATCATGGATCTTTGGGTGCGCGAAGCCAGACTGTTCAAATATGGATCGGGCACCGGCACGAATTTCTCCTCGCTGCGCGGCGAGCGCGAAAAACTGTCGGGCGGCGGGCGCTCTTCGGGCCTGATGAGTTTCTTGAAAATCGGCGACCGCGCGGCGGGCGCGATAAAATCCGGCGGCACCACGCGGCGGGCGGCCAAGATGGTGGTCGTCGACGTCGATCATCCCGACATCGAGGCTTTCATCGATTGGAAGGTCAAAGAGGAGCAGAAGGTCGCCTCGATGGTGGCGGGCTCGCGCATCGTCAAGCGTCGGTTGAAGGCGATCCTGCGCGCTTGCGTCAACTGCGAAGGGCCGGGCGATGATTGTTTCAACGTCGACAAGAACCCGGCGCTGAAGCGCGAGGTGAAGGCGGCGCGACGCGACGACGTGCCCGACGCGCTGATCAGGCGCATCATCCAGTTCGCCCGCCAGGGCTATCGCGACGTCGAGTTCGACACTTACGACACCGACTGGGAGTCGGAGGCCTATTTGACGGTCTCCGGGCAGAACTCCAACAATTCGGTGCGCGTCACCGACGCGTTCCTCCACGCGGTCGAGAACGACGGCGACTGGAATCTCACTTGGCGGCTCGACGGCAAGACAGCGAAAACCGTGAAGGCGCGCGCGCTGTGGGAGAAGATCGGCTACGCCGCCTGGGCCTCCGCCGATCCCGGCTTGCAATATCACACCACCATCAACGAGTGGCATACCTGCCCAGCGGCCGGGCCGATCCGGGCGTCGAATCCCTGCAGTGAATACATGTTTCTCGACGACACCGCCTGCAATCTGGCGTCGTTGAACCTGATCGGCTTCCGCAATCCGCAAACCAAGGCTTTCGATGTCTCTGCCTATGAGCACGCCTGCCGGCTGTGGACGCTGACGCTGGAAATCTCAGTTCTCATGGCGCAGTTCCCGTCGAAGGAGATCGCGCGCCTTTCCTATGATTATCGCACGCTGGGCCTCGGCTTTGCCAATATCGGCGGCCTGCTGATGAGTTCCGGCATCGCCTACGACAGTGATGAAGGCCGCGCGATCTCAGGCGCCCTGAGCGCGATCATGACCGGGCGCGCGTACGCGACCTCGGCCGAGATCGCCGCCAAGGCCGGCCCGTTCCCGGGCCATAAGGCCAACGCCGAGGCGATGCTCAGGGTGATCCGCAACCACAAGCGCGCCGCCGAGGGTTTTGCCGACGGCTATGAGAAGCTTTCGGTGGCGCCGACGCCGCTCGATCATCTGTCGCTGCGCAACGCGGGCCCGGCCTGGGCAAAACTCTCGGAAGCGGCTGAGAACGCCTGGGCGCAAGCCCTGGAACTCGGCGAGCCGCACGGCTACCGCAACGCGCAGGTCTCCGTCGTCGCGCCGACCGGCACCATCGGCCTCGTCATGGATTGCGACACTACCGGAATAGAACCAGACTTCGCGTTGGTAAAGTTCAAGAAGCTAGCCGGCGGCGGCTATTTCAAGATCATCAACCGCGCCGTCCCCGAAGCCTTGCGCACCCTCGGCTACGATGAGGCGAAAATCGCCGACATCGTCGCCTATGCGGTCGGGCGCGCCACGCTCGCCCATGCGCCGGGCGTCAACCACGGCGCTTTGCGCGCCCGAGGCTTTACGGACGCCGCGATCGAAAGAATCGAGGGCGCGCTCGCCGGCGCCTTCGATATCAAATTCGTGTTCAACAAGTTTACGCTCGGGCCCGACTTCCTCGTGGGCGCGCTGAAGATCTCAGCGGAGTCGTACGAGGCGCAGAACTTCGATCTGCTGAATCATCTCGGCTTCTCCAAGTCGGAGATCGAGGCGGCCAACGTCTATGCCTGCGGGGCGATGACGCTCGAGGGCGCGCCGCATCTGAAGAAGGAGCATTATTCGATCTTCGATTGCGCGAGCCCCTGCGGCCGGATCGGCAAACGTTATCTGAGCGTCGAGAGTCACATCAGGATGATGGCGGCGGCGCAGCCGTTCATATCAGGCGCGATCTCCAAAACCATCAACATGGCCAACGACGCGACCGTCGAAGACTGCAAGGACGCCTACATGCTGTCCTGGCGATTGGGGCTCAAGGCCAACGCGCTCTATCGCGACGGCTCGAAGCTGTCGCAGCCGCTCAATGCGCAGGTGATCGAGAATGACGACGAGGACGACGAGGCGGTCGACACGCTGGTGGCTTTGAACGCGCCGGCGCGCGCCGCCGCCGTAGCCGAGAGGATTGTCGAACGGGTCATCGAGCGCATCGAACGCGTGCGCGACCGCGAAAGGCTGCCCGATCGCCGCAAGGGCTACACCCAGAAGGCGGTGGTTGGAGGCCACAAGGTCTATCTGCGCACCGGCGAATACGAGGACGGGCGCATCGGCGAAATCTTCATCGACATGCACAAGGAAGGCGCCGCCTTCCGCTCGTTGATGAACAACTTCGCCATCGCGATCTCGCTCGGCCTGCAATATGGCGTGCCGCTCGACGAGTATGTGGAGGCGTTCACCTTCACCCGCTTCGAGCCCGCCGGCTTGGTGCAGGGCAACGACGCGATCAAGAACGCGACGTCGATTCTCGATTACGTATTCCGCGAATTGGCGATCTCCTATCTCGGCCGCAACGACCTCGCCCATGTCGCGCCCGAAGACATCGGCGCGACCGTGCTCGGCGGCGGCGTCGCGCAAGACAAGGCCCCCGCCAGCTTCCCGCCGACGCCAGCTTCCAGCGTCGTCTCGCGCGGCCTGGTGCGCTCGAAGACGGACAAGCTGATGGTGGTGCGCGGCGGGGTCGTCGCCACGCTGACGCAAGGCGCGACGGCGCTCAAAGGCGAAATGTCCGACCACCGCGACTTCGTCGGCGGCGTCGCCTTCACCCCGCCGCAGGTGGAATCGCTCGCCGAAAAGCGCGCCGAAGCGCGCATAAAAGGCTACGTCGGCGAGGCCTGCCCGGAGTGCGGCAATTTCACCATGGTGCGCAACGGCACCTGCCTGAAGTGCGACACCTGCGGCGGGACGACGGGGTGCTCGTGAGGTTTTGGGCTCGCCACGCAGAGCGAGTGTGCAGGGCGAAGGACGAATAAGCCACTGCAAACAAGTTCGCGGCGCCTCGATAACTGCATCGGAATCAGTGTACACTCCCTCCGCTCTCGGCCAGATTGGCCGAGAGCGGAGAAAGGCAACGACGGGGTTTGCGAGGGTGACAAAGATCGAACGACCTCCCTCGCCAACTGAAGACCTCTTAGCCTTTGTTGGGCAGAGGCGCTTTGCGACCATCCTTGCCGACCCGCCGTGGCAATTTATAAACCGAACGGGGAAAGTAGCGCCCGAGCATCGCAGGCTAGCGCGATATGGGACAATGAGTATCGACCAAATAAAGGCGTTACCGGTCGGGCAAATTGCGATCCCGACAGCACATCTCTATTTGTGGGTGCCAAATGCCCTACTGCCTGGCGGCCTAGAGGTACTAAAGGCATGGGGTTTTACGTACAAGGCCAATATCGTATGGCATAAAGTAAGAAAAGACGGCGGATCTGACGGCCGAGGTGTCGGATTTTACTTTCGGAACGTTACGGAAGTAATTCTCTTTGGGACCCGTGGGAAGAATGCACGAACCTTGGCACCGGGGCGATCTCAGGTGAACTACTTCTCGTCTCGAAAGCGAGAGCATTCCCGGAAACCGGATGAACAGTATGCGATTATCGAGGCTTGCTCCTCTGGACCGTATTTGGAACTGTTTGGACGGGGTGTTCGGAGGAACTGGGTGTCATGGGGCGATCAAGCCGATGAAGGGTACGCTCCGTCGTGGTCGACTTACAAATACAATTCGACAGCAGCTACGCCTCAAGCCGCTCTAAGCGTCCGACAGGGCAGACAAGTTTCTGGAGCTTGAAAATCAGCATAGTCAATCGTTTAGGACAATCATCTGATGCCCGTGGTTCAGGACGTCTGGCTTCCAGGAAGTTTTACTAAGAACTTCAGCTGGGGCCCCATAAGCTCTGGCGCGGGGCTTGAGAGGCTTCACAATGCGATTAAGGTAGGTTTCAAAGGCATTGTTGAAAATGTGCGTAGAAGCACTTTTCGCCGCCGAGTCGAAAACAGTAGTGGGCCCGACTATATCCCAATCAATTTTTTCTTATTTAATCGAGTTACAGATGATGTCGACACCTTAATTGCGGACGAACTTGTATTCCAGGCAGTCAATTTTCCACCTTCAGCAGATTTCGACTGCTTAGCGCTATTCGCGTTTAATTTTAGCAAAGTTGGTGTGTGGAAAGGTGCGAATATATCTCAGAGGTATCCGGCACTGTGGGCAAGCGCGTACATCCGCGAGCGGGTCGCAAAGGTTTTTGAATGGAACGTCGCTAAAGTAAACGCGGATGACATCGAATCGTTCGTGATTAGCGACTCGCGGTATAAGGCAAGGACCGCGAGAAAGCTTGCGACCAATCTGAATTATTTGTACAAGATTGGGGGGCTGAAATCCTTTAGTGAATCAGGAATTCAAAGATGGTGGGTCAACGCACTATTCCTTGCTCTTGATCGGCTGATCGATGATCACCGGATTGATGGCCTTGACACGCCTGAATCGCAGTATCTAAGTCTATTGGAACAGCGTGACTTTTTAGACCTGTCCGGCCCGAAGTCGATCGAGAAAGAATTCGCAATTAAGCATCTTGTGAGGCTGTATATCGCTTGCGGCGGTCGAGAGCGATTTTCTGAGGAACGCGTATTAGATGTTATGCAGTTGAAATTGAGCGATATTGAAGGATATCTCGCAAACGACCCCCGGCCGGGAGCGGCAATTCATCCAACCAATCCAAGAATTCTTAAGACTATTCCTAGCGTATGCGCGAATCTTGCTCGGGAGGCTGGATTTGACTTTCTTTCGGCTGTTGCGCTCGACGATTTCGACGTCGGCGCGTACATTAAGAAGAAGGCCCGAGAGTCAATCGATGAGTTGAAACGCAGACATGTTCGTCCAACGATGACTGCCGACGAATTGTTGAGAATTACGAGAGAGCGATGACGACTTTACTCGACACAAGTGTCGTTATTGCGCTGATTAACGACACTGAGCCGTTGCACCAATGGTCGGTCGAAGAGTTGGTCCGATGCAAGCAAAGTGGCCCCATCGTGATTTGTGACATTGTGTATTGCGAAATATCTGTCGCAATGAGCTCGGTTCAAGAAGTTGATGCGGTTGTCAAAGCTTTAGCGCTGGAACGACTTGGCTCAAGCGATGAAGTTCTATTTCGTGCGGGGAAAGCGTTTCTTAAGTATAGAAGGGATAACAAGGGGCCGCAGAGTCGCATATTGCCTGATTTCCTAATTGGTGCAACTGCCGAAGTGAATGGGGTGTCACTAGTCACCAATAATAGGTCAGATTTCGTGCATTATTTCCCAACACTTCATGTGATATCGCCTTAATTTGCGTTTGCGCACCGTGGGTTGGTGGTTAATTGGTCAGGTCGGGTTTACGGGGACGTGATATCGATGGCGCTCATTTGCCGCATGCCGAGAATTCATAGACGTGTAATCGGTATCTTGTCCGCGTAATGCCAAGACGCAATCCCGTCGGGTCGAGGAGGCGGCGCGCAAAGTCGAAGACACGATTGTGGAATGGATCGAGGAAACCCGCACCCTCGGCTGTGTCATCCTGGTTGCGCGCGCGCCGGCATGACTCGAGAATGTGCTATCATGCGCCTTGGGAATGGCGAGACCCGACGGTGGTGGTTGCGCCGGCGGGAAAGGCGGGCCCATGGACAATATTTTCGGCGGCGGCGCCATCGGTTTGTATCTGTTTCTCTACTTATTGCCCGGCCTGTTCGGCGCTCTCGTCTACGAGTTTACTCTCGACGGCGAAAAACGCGAATTGATGGATCGCGTCGCGACCGCGCTCGTGCTCGTGCTCGCGCTCGTCAGCAATTTGGCTCTGCATTTTCTCTTCGGCGAAAGAGTCGTTCCCAATATCGAAATCAAGAGCGACACCCCCGCCAACGTCATCCTCGACGCCCTCCTGCAACCGACACACCTGCTGCTCGCGACGCTGATCTCGTCCGCAGTCGCGCTCGGCTTTGCGGTCGCAATGAATCACGGCTGGATCTACGCAGCGATGCGCACATTGAAGCTGAATCGGAAAACGGGCGAAACCGACGTTTGGCAGCAGATGTTCACGCTCTATTTCGACCATTGGATTGCGCTCGAGCTCGAGGATGGGCGACAGCTCGTCGCCTGGCCGATGCGGTCTTCGTCCTCCGGCCGCGATCGCGCCCTGCTGTTGGGCGATGCGACGTGGTACGTTACGGATGCCGAGCGAACGGCGACAGCAAAGAATGTCCGAGGTCCCGGCGTGTATGTCGCGAATTTCAGTGAAATCGTGTCGATCGAGGTCTTGGATTAGGAGAGTGGCGGATGGCGGAACAGCCGAGGACGATCGCGATGGACGGGCAGGGGGTAAAGCCTTCGACGCCGAAACCGACGCCCACTTTCGTCACGCCGAAAACCGGCGCCGGGCAGAAGCTGTCGACGCCGAAGCCCGCGCCCGAGCCTGCCGCCGCGCAGAAGAACCGGTGACCCGTCAGGCCGGACGATCGAGTGCCCGGCGTATAGGCTCATGGGGACCGGATACCGATTACGCAGATTGGACGCCGACGGATCATTTCCGAATCCAGCCAATTCCCGGTCGCCGCCTGCAAGCGGTTCGATGTCGCGCGGCTCGATATCTTTGGCTCGGCGGCGCGCGGCGAAAACTTCGATCCGGCTCGTAGCGACGCCGATTTCCTGGTCGCGTTTGGCCCCGACGCCCTCGGCGCAGCGGCCCGGCGCCCTCACTCGGCTTTTTCGAGTTGGCCGCGGATTTCGCCGGGCTTGTTGGCGGCGGTGTGGATGTTGAAATACATCATGCCGTCCATCAGCGCCTTGGCTTGATCGTCGGTGAGCGTCGCCGAGCCCGAGATCGGGCTGTCGAGCGAACCTTGCAGCGGAACCATGATCGGCGCCGGCTTGCCGACCGGGGCGGGACCATGGAAATGCGCCATCGTCGCGGGACCCGTGAGGCCGGAATATTCGACGGTCCAGCTCAGCATCTTGGTCGCCGTGTCGAATTCGGCGGTGACGGCGCCCGTGCCCGCACTGGTGGTTGGCGGCGTTTCCGATTTGCCGTCGAGCATGGCTTTGAAGGTCACCTCCTGGGCGAGCGCCGGCGTGAAGGCGACAAAAGCGGTCGCGGCCAGGATCAGAGAGGTCAAGACAAGGGTTCGCATCGCTTCCTCCTCCGGCCCGGCCTCCAGACGCCGCGGCCTCGATAACAGTACGTCCGCCGCGCCGCTGCGGATTTTCGATCGCCGCGCGCTCGTCTCCCGCAGCGGCGGCGCGCGAAGTCCGGTGGGGCGGAAGGTCGAAGGTGGAGCGCTGAGCGACACCCTTTGCGCAGGTCGGCGGCGATTCGGCGATGGATGACGCCGTCCATCGCGGGTCAGCGGACTTTCTCGCGGACATGTGGTTGAAGGATCCCGAAGAATTTCGCGTGGAAGCGCATATTTGCCACGGGATTGCGACCGGCCTCGAGGGACAGGATACCGATTACACAGATTGGATGCCTTGGGATCATTTCACAATCGCGCCACTTCCAACTCCCGGCCTACCGACCCGCCGTCAGCGCGCTCGGTCGCTGGTGTGCTATAGGCTCTACCGGACGAGGCCGAACATGCATCGGATGATTTCGGAAAAACGCGATGAGCTCATCGCCGCCTGCAAGCGGTTCGACGTCGCGCGGCTCGATATCTTCGGCTCGGCGGCGCGTGGCGACGACTTCGATCCGGCTCGTAGCGACGCCGATTTCCTGGTCGCGTTTCGCCCCGACGCCAAAGCCGATGTCTACCTCGATCTCGAAGCGGCCCTCGAAAGCATTCTCGGCCGCAGGGTCGATTTGATGGATCGCCGCGCCCTCGAAAGCAGCCGCAATTACATCCGCCGGCACAGCATCCTGGAAAATACGGAACCCGTCTATGTCGCGTGATGACGCCCTCATCCTCGACATCGTCCTTGCCACTGGCGATGCGCGAAGCTTCGTTCGGGGCTTGGACTTCAAAGCCTTCGAATCGAGCCGACTACATCAAAACGCCGTCATTCGATCGCTCGAAGTCGTCGGTGAGGCGGCCGGCAAACTTTCGTCCGATTTCATTGCCGCCCATCCCGATTTGCCTTGGCGCAATATCATCAACATGCGTCATCGCCTCATCCACGCCTACAACGAAGTGCGTGCCGACAAAGGCTGGGCTGTCGTTCACAACGATCTGCCGCAACTCCTTGCAACGCTCGAGCCTCTGATTCCGCCAAGAGACCAAACAACTCGAGACGCCAATTGGAGCCTGAGTATGCAATCGTGATCGAGTCGCTTTCCGAAGAGGACGGCCGCGAGTTTCTGGCGACGGTTTCCGACTTGCCCGGCTGCATGTCCGACGGCGACACGCGAGAGGAAGCCGCGCGCAACGTCGAGGGCGCGATACCGTGTTGGATCGAAGAGGCGCTCGCGACGGGGCGGGCAGTTCCAGCGCCCGCGCAAGCTCTGCGGGTTGTCGGGTGAGGGGCTCGGCGGCTGTTCGAGCCTCGATGCCCGCAGGCTCGGGGGCAACGAGCCACACAGGGCGCGTCGACGGAAGAAGCGATGCGATACGCCGTCGTGATCGAAAAGGGCGAACGCAACTTTTCGGCATACGTTCCCGATTTGCCGGGCTGCGCGCCGGTCGGCGACTCCCTGGAAGCAGGGAAGGCCGAAATCCGCGAGGCGATCGAATTCCATCTCTTTGGGCTGCGCGAGGACGGCCTGCCGATCCCGAAGCCGTCGAGTTGGGCTGGATACGAAGCGGTCGCGGAGCGCCCAGCATGAGGAAGTCGCGACCATTGGCGCAGCGAGTTCGAGTCCGCTGTCGTTCGGCTCGCCACGGGGGTTGCGGGAATCGGTAAGGCGTACGGGCGTAAGGTCGATGGCGGGACGATGGAGCGCCGCGCGACATTCTACGCGGCGGTCGACGGCGCTGCTCGGGCTGCTGTTCGTTGCGGTCTCGATCAACGCCGTGGCCGCGCTCGGCCCCAGGGAAGACGTGGCGCGGCGGTTCACCGAGCAGGCGTTCCAGAACTACCTCGCCGTGATGATGGCGTCGTTTCTCGCGCTCTATCCCGGCACGTCGCGGCAGGTGTTCGGCGCGGTGACGTTGGCGGCGACGGGCCTCTGGGGCGCCTCGCTCACGCTCGCAATGACGGTGAATTTGCCCTGGGTCGGGCGTTGGCGCGCGGTGAAAACGGACGTAACCTCGGAACGCTGGAGTTCGGGAGCTGCTTCATGGGGGGGATCATCAACGCCGTATTCGTGCTGCTCATGGCGCTGCAGAATGCTCAGCGGGCCAGGGCGAGCGGGCAATGGTCGTGGCCGGCGTTCGCCTGGACGCTCGCGCTGGTGTTCGGCTATGCCGCGATCTGCATGCTCGCTCTCATGATCCCGCTCGAGCGCGGGTATCCCACGGTCGCGGTCGCCGCTTTCGCCGTCGTGCTGATCGTTGGCATCGTCGTCGTCGTGATCGTCGCGCGGCGCATCAACCGCCGCTACCTTCCGCCCGAAAGCGGGTCTCGCTAAAGCAAATTGCGTTCCGTTGGAAAACGCAATTGTGACCGGGGCAATTTTCCCGGCGCCCTTGTAGGCGAGGTCCCTCATCCTGAGCTTGTCGAAGGACGACCTCGCTTCTTCCGTTTGGAAGAGTCGTGTGAGAATGAGGCGCTTACGCGCCGACCGAGGTCGACGACCTCGCCTGCAGAATGCCGCCGCCCGGGAAATTGCCCCGGTTACTCGCGATTTGCACCCGGCGACTGAGCGCCGGCAACAAAAAAACCCCGGAGCCAAGCTCCGGGGTCCTGTTCACATAGCGAGAAGCTATCAGAACGAGCGGGTGATGCGCAGGCGGACCGAGAGGCCGTCCACGTCCTTCGGGGCCGTGAAGAGCGGGCCGGTGCCGGTGAAGTTGCCCGTCTGGTAGATGGTGTCGAGTGCGAAGTCGAGGTTGGTGACGGGCGTGAAGTCCCACACCGCGCCGACCCACCAGCCGGCGTAGCCGGTCGGGCCATCGACAACGAAAGCCGCGCCCTGAGCCAAGCTGCCATACGACAACTGAGGATCGATCTCGAACATCGGGCTGATCTTGAACTGGCCCTGAGCGGCGATCGTCCAGGCGGTCGCCTGCTTCCACACGCCGGGCGCGGTCTCGATCGCGTCCGACGGCGAGAAGCCGACATAGCCGTTGCCGTTGATGTTGATGCCGGTCGGATCCGGGCCCTGCCAGCCGGGCGACTCGACGCCCGACCAGGCGATCGCGCCCTGGGTCCACGCGCCCTGCACGCCGATCGTCGAACCGGCCGTCATGCCCGGGATGTTGAGCTGCAGGCCGCCGATCACGCCAAAGCCCCAGTTGCTATTGACGTCGCCGAACGGGCCCATGATCTCGCTCTGGTGAGCGACGAACGCCGCATGCGCCTTGCCCCAAGCCTGGGCCGCATCCAACGCGAACACGATGTCGGGCGAGCGGATGCCCTCCGCGGTATACCCGGAGGCCAACCCATCCTCAGTGCCAGCGACCTGCGCCTCGGGCGTCTCGAGCGAGAGGGTCGCCGAGATGCCGCCGACGGCGGCGGTGTAGGCGAGCAGCTCGGCCGGGGTGCCGGAGTGGTCAGGCGAGAAGAAATCCTTCCAGGTGTCGCCACCAGCGAAGAAGTCGTAGAACGAGCCATGGATACCGGCGGTGATGCCGGCCCATTGCACGTAAGCGTTGTTGAGGACGACCGTATCCCAGCCCGTGTTGCCGCGGGTCGGGGCGAGCGCCTCGAAGCCGGCGCCGGCGTCACCCTGGAATTCGATGTGACCGACGAGCGGGCCAGCGGCGGTGTTCGACACCGCGTCGACAACGAACATACCGCGAGTCGAGTAGCCGATGTCCGGACGGGCGACGGTGCCGATGTTGCTCGCCTTGCTGATGGTGGTGTACTCGTTCTCCAGCGTGCCGCCTTCGACGTGACCGGTGATGTAGCCGCTGATCTTGAAGCAGGTGTCGGAACCCGGCAGGGTGAAGCCGACGACCGGGGTGCCGGCCACGGTGATATGGCAGATCTTGACGTATTCGGCAGCGACCGCGCCCTTGTGCGTGGGCAGATCGGCAGCCTGCGCGCTCGCGACGGCGACGAGACCGGCCGCCGAACCGAGCAGAAGGCTCTTGATGAGCGTCATTTGTTGACCTCCAGTAACGATAGACTTGAGAATTGGTTGAGCCTCGCCCCCTCGCCGGCGACCAGCAACGCAGCCGAAGCCCGAGGTTTGTTCAGCGTCGTTCCCCATTCCCGCTCTCCGGAAGCCTTTGCCGGGTGGACCCCCGCGACGCTGACCTCCGCCGCGACCGGCGCATTCCCGATCGCATGACCGTGATAGGCGCGGTCGGGTCCGAAGTGAATATGAAAATGGCCAGTCCCGGGGCCTCCGCCGCATTTGATCGGACGCTGTGACGGAAATGTCACAAGATTAAGCCCGACTTCCGCCACATTGCCGCGGCGCGTTCCGGCAGCGTCCCAGGGAGGCCGTCATTCGCCGTCGCGGGTCGGTTAACGGATTGACAACGCGGCGAG
The DNA here is from genome assembly GCA_052147395.1 of Roseiarcus sp. Taxonomy (GTDB): domain Bacteria; phylum Pseudomonadota; class Alphaproteobacteria; order Rhizobiales; family Beijerinckiaceae; genus Roseiarcus. The sequence continues at coordinate 2,183 of JBKQKS010000257.1, read as the reverse complement.
TTCGGCGCAAGTTCGTCAGACAACTCGAGGGGCGCCCGAAACGGGCTGAGACGGCAAGGCCGAACCCTTTGAACCTGATCCGGGTCATGCCGGCGAAGGGACGAGGTCGACGATTTCCTCATCGCCGCGCCGCCCCGCCGCCGCCCGGAAGCGGCTGCGCGGGAGAACAATGTGAACAAATACGCCAAGCTCGAGATCGCCGGGGCGCCCTCGCAAGTGACCACCGGCCCGATACGCGGATCGCGCAAGGTCTACGCCTCGCCCGCCGGACGGGCGGACATCCGGACGCCGTTCAGAGAGATTGCGCTCAGCGATCCCGCGGAGGCGCCGGTGAGGGTCTACGACTCCTCGGGGCCCTATACCGACCCGCAGGCGCGGATCGATCTCGAGTCGGGACTAGCGCCCGTGCGCGAAGCCTGGATCACCAGGCGCGGCTATGCCGCGATTCGCGGTCGCGCGGTAAAACCCGAGGACAACGGCGACGTCTCCCCGGAGCGGCTCGCGCCGCATTGCCCGGCGACGCGCACGCTGCGCGCCGGCGCCGAGGGCCAGCTCGTCACCCAATACGAATTCGCCAAGGCGGGGGTCGTCACCGAGGAGATGATCTACGTCGCCCACCGCGAGAATCTTGCGCGCGAGGCGGCGGTCGAGGGGGCGGCGGAGCGCATCGGCGACGGCGAATCGTTCGGCGCGGCGATTCCCGAATTCGTGACGCCGGAGTTCGTGCGCCGGGAGGTGGCGGCGGGCCGCGCCATCATCCCGGCCAACATCAACCATTTCGAACTCGAGCCGATGGCGATCGGCCGCAATTTCCTCGTCAAGGTCAACGCCAACATCGGCAATTCCGCCTTATCCTCGGGCGTCGCGGAAGAAGTCGAGAAGATGGTGTGGGCGATCCGCTGGGGCGCCGACACGGTGATGGACCTCTCGACTGGCCGCAATATCCACAACATCCGCTCGTGGATCGTGCGCAACTCGCCCGTGCCGATCGGCACCGTGCCGATCTATCAGGCGCTGGAAAAGGTCGACGGCGATCCGCTGAAGCTCGACTGGGAAGTGTTCAGGGACACCTTGATCGAACAGGCCGAGCAGGGCGTCGACTATTTCACCATCCACGCCGGCGTGCGCCTCGCCTACGTGCCGCTCACCGCCAGACGGGTCACCGGCATCGTGTCGCGCGGCGGCTCGATCATGGCGCGCTGGTGCCTGGCCGGGCATCGCGAATCGTTCCTCTACGAACGATTCGGCGACATCTGCGACATCATGCGCAAGTACGACGTGTCGTTCTCGCTCGGCGACGGGCGCAGGCCCGGCTGCAACGCCGACGCCAATGAAGCCGCACAAATAGCCGAGCTCGAAACACTGGGCGAGCTGACCAAGCTCGCCTGGGACAAGGGCTGTCAGGTGATGATCGAGGGCCCCGGCCACGTGCCGATGCACAAGATCAAGGTGAACATGGAGAAGCAGCTCCGCGAATGCGGCGAGGCGCCGTTCTACACGCTGGGGCCGCTAGTCACCGACATCGCGCCGGGCTACGACCACATCACGTCCGGCATCGGCGCGGCGATGATCGGCTGGTTCGGCACGGCGATGCTCTGCTACGTGACGCCGAAGGAGCACCTGGGGCTTCCCAACCGCGACGACGTGAAAACCGGGGTCATCACCTACCGCATCGCCGCCCACGCCGCCGACCTCGCCAAGGGCCACCCGGCCGCGCGCATCCGCGACGACGCGATGAGCCGCGCCCGGTTCGGCTTCCGCTGGCAGGATCAGTTCCATCTCGCGCTCGATCCCGACACCGCCTGCGCCTATCACGACGAGACGCTGCCCAAGGAGAGCCACAAGGTCGCGCATTTCTGCTCGATGTGCGGCCCAAAATTCTGCTCGATGAAGATCACCCAGGATCTGCGCAAGGACGCCGAGGCGCTCGCCGGCATGGCGGCGAAGTCGAAGGAGTTCATAGAGGAGGGCGGCAAGCTTTACGTCGACGCCGCGGAGTGAGGGCGATTCGCGTCACGGTCGGCGGCGACGCCTCGCGGCTCGCCGGCGGCCCGTTGCGATGGCGAACGCGCGCCCGATTGAGGTCTAGAGCGGTTCCCGATCGAACTGAGCCCCAGTCATTGCGAGGTCGGGGAAACGCTTCGCGTTTACCCAGTTCGCCGCGGCGAAGCCCTCCAGGGGCC
>JBKQKS010000256.1:0-20040 GCA_052147395.1 Roseiarcus sp. | reverse complement strand
TTGGAAGTAAAGCCGTGGCGAGTCCGATCGCCATGCGCACGTGCGGCCGAGCGTCGCGGCGAACGTCGACTTCACCCGACCGCGCGCGAACTCGCGCATTGCGTCCGAAAGCGTCCCTCGCTAGCGTTGCGCTCAGCTCATGTTCGCATGACGACAACGCCTTCGAGAGGGAGATGACCGTGGCGCATGACGAACCGAAAGGCAGCGGCGCGGCGTCGAAGCTCGTCGTCGAGAACATAGGCCTGATGCTGAGCGGCGATCTCGCCCGTCCGATGCTCGACACCGACGCGCTCGTCGCCATCGACGGCCGCATCGCCGGCATCGGACGGGCGCGGGACCTCGATCTCGAGGGCGCGACGACGCGCATCGACGCCCGCGGAACGACGCTCGCGCCGGGACCGATCGACAGCCACGTGCATCCTGTCGCCGGCGACTGGACGCCGCCGCAGAACCAGATCGGCTGGATCGACTCCTCTCTGCACGGCGGCGTCACGACCATGATCTCGGCGGGCTCGGCGATGTGCCCGCCGAGGTCGCGTTCTGCTTCGCGACCGGCAACACCGCGCGGCTGCGGGGGCTCGATTGCGGGCTCGTCGAGGTCGGCCGCGCCGCGGATTTCGTGTTTCTGGATCGCGCCCAGCACTCCGCGGGCAAGACGATGCTCGACAGCGTCCGCCTCGGCGATCTGCCCGGGGTCGGCATGACGGTCATCGACGGCGTCGTTCGCAGCCAGCGCAGCCGCAACACGCCGCCCGCCGACCGGGCGCCGACCCTCGTCGCGTGACGCGCGGAAAAGCAGGACTCACCCCTCGCCGCTGCGCCGCGCCTCGATCGCCTCGGCGATCGCGAGCCAGAATTGGAACCGTATCCGCGAGCGCGCGCGCCGGGCGTTCGCGCGCTCCAAGGCGGCGCGCTTCAGCGCGCTTTCGGTTCCATGCGCGCGCAGCAGCTGGTCTGCGACGTCGCAGACGTTTCGCCGCGGCGAAATCGGCTTCTCGCCGTTGCCGTCACCCTTGGTCTTCCTGGCCGGGCGGACCTTCGGGGCCTCGGATTCATCTGGCTGAGGCGCCGCTGCTCGCGCGTCGCCTCGGCCGCGCCCACCCAGTGAAGCCCCGTTGGATCGGGATCGTCTACTTTCGCTCATTGTTGGTTCTTGGTTGACGTCGACAACGCTGGGCTCGACGTTACGCGACTTCGAATGTCTTGGGAACAGCTGTTTTGTACGATTTACGCCGCGGCGTTTGAGCGCGTGCGACGCAACAGCTCTGCTTCGTCACACGATGCGCCGCAACAAACCCACCAGTTGGGCGCGTTCCGCTTCGTCGAGCGGCGCCAGGGTTCGCGAGGTGATCTCGAGCGCGATCGGCGCGGCGCGCGCGTAAACATCGGCGCCGGCCGGCGACAGCTCCACGATCAGGCGGCGCGAGTCGTCGGGATCGGGCGGCGCCGAAGTGAAGCCGCGCGCATTGAGCCGATCTACGACGCCCTTGATTGTCGCCGCGTCCATCGAGGTCAGGCGTCCGAGCTGGTTCTGCGATTGTGCGCCGCACTCGGCGAGCCTGGCGAGCGCGGCCCATTGCGTTGGCGTCAGGCTTTCGATCATCAGCTCCGCGAACAGCGTCGCGTGGCGCTGCTGGGCCTGGCGCAGCACGTAGCCGACCTGGTCTTCGAGGCGATAGTCCGTGTCGATTTTCGCCACGCGAGCTCCCGGGTTCAAACAGCGAGATAGGCGTCGCGCACATCCGCGCGGGCCTCGAAATCGGCGGCCGAGCCTTGGAACCGGACGACGCCCTTCTCGATCACATAAACGCGATCGGCGACGAGCCGCGCGAACGCCGGGTTCTGTTCGCTCACCAGCAAGCCGAGGCCCTCGCGCTTCATTTCGCCGATCGCCGCGATCATTTCGTCGACGATGCGCGGCGCCAAGCCCTCGGAGGGCTCGTCGAGCAGCAGCATCGACGGATTGCCCATCAACGTGCGCGCGATCGCCAGCATCTGCTGTTCGCCGCCGGACATTCTCGAGCCTGTGCGTTTGCGCAATTCGCTCAAGTTGGGAAACAGACGGTAGAGCCGATCGGGCGTCCAATGGGGCGCCTCGGCGCGCCTCGGCCGCCGGCCGACCTCGAGATTTTCGTCCGCCGTCAGATCGGCGAAGATGCGTCGATCCTCGGGCACATAGCCGAGGCCGAGACGCGCGATGACATGCGTGGGAAGCCGCGAGATGTCCTGGTCGCGGAACCTGACCTCGCCGCTGCGATGTTTGACGAGCCCGAGCATCGCGCGCATCGTCGTCGACTTGCCGGCGCCGTTGCGTCCAATCAACGCGACGGCCTCGCCGGCGCCGACGTCGAGCGAGACGTCGAACAACACCCGCGCCCGGCCATAAACGGCGCCGAGATCAGAGACTTGCAGCGCCGCGCTCATGACGCCGGGCCTTCGGCGGTCGAGCCGAGATAGATGGCGCGCACCTCATTGTGCGAACGGACTTCGGCGGGGCTGCCTTCGGCGATCAGTTCGCCGCGGTTGAGCACCAGCACGCGATCGGCATAGCCGAACACGATGTCCATGTCGTGCTCGGTGAACAACACGCCGATGCCGCGCTCGCGGGCGATGCGCTCGACGAGCGCCATCAGTTGGCGGCGCTCGTTCGGCGCCATGCCGGCGGCGGGCTCGTCCATCAACAACAGCCTCGGGTCGTTGGCGAGCGCGATGGCGAGCTCGAGCCGCTTGACGTCGCCATAAGCGATCTCGCCACCGAGCCGATCCGCCTCATCCGCCATTCCCACGAGCGCCAACAGCGCGCGCGCGCGTTCGCGCTCGAGCTTTGCCGCCCATCCGGGCCAGGGCCAGAGCCGCCGCTCGTGCGACAGCAGCGCCACCTGGACGTTCTCGGCGAGCGTCATCGAAGCGAAGGTCGCGGCGACCTGAAAGGTGCGGCCGACGCCGAGGCGCCAGATTTGCTGCGGCGCCAGGCGGTCGGCGCGGCGCCCGAAGATCGTCACCCGGCCCTCGGTCGGTGGAACCTGGCCGTCGATCATGTTGAAGCAGGTCGTCTTGCCCGCGCCATTGGGGCCGATCAGCGCCAGCATCTCGCCGGCTTCCAGCGAGAAGCTCACGTGATTGACGGCGACGAAGCCTCGGTAGCTCTTGACGAGACCTTCGACTGCGAGCGCCGTCATCGCCGCCTCCCCAATCGCCAGGCCTCGAAAGCGCCGACGAGACCACGGGGAAACAGCATCACCAGCGCGACAATCAACGAGCCGATCACCAACTTGGAATAATCGGTGTGGCTCATGGTCCAGATCGACAGCGTACGGAACGCCGCGGCGCCGATGACGCCGCCGATCACGGTGTCGACGCCGCCGAGCAACACCATCACCAATCCGTCGATCGACAGGGGAATGCCGAGATTGTCGGGGAACACGCTGCCTTTGAGAAAGGCGTAGAGCGCGCCGGCGAGCGCGGCGAAGCCGCCGGCGACGACGAACGCCGCCCATTGCGTCGCGATGCGCGCGATGCCGATCGCCTCCGCTCTCCGCTCGTTGTCGCGCAGCGCGCGCAGCGCATAGCCGAACGGCGAGAACAGGATCGCGCGCAAGGCCGCGATCCCAGCGACGCAAAGCGCGAGGGTCAACCAGAAGAAGTGCGCCGCGCTGGAAGCCCAGGCGCTCGGCCATATGCCGATGAGACCGTTGTCGCCGCCGGTGACGTCGGTCCACTGATAGGCGATCGACCACAGCACTTCGGCGAAGGCGAGCGTCAACATCGCCGAATAGACGCCGGTGTTGCGCACGCTGAACCAGCCGAACAGCAGCGCGCCGGCGACGCCCGCCGCCACCCCGCACGCCAGCGAGGCGCCCATGGAGAGGCCGAGCGCCTGCAGCGCCAGCGCCGCGCCATACGAGCCGAGCCCGAAATAGGTGCGTGGCCGAACGACACCAGCCCGCCGCCGCCGACGAGAAAATGCAGGCTCGCCGCATAGAGCGCGAAGATGACGACGTCGCTGGCGACGCCGAGCCAGTAATTGCCGACGAACAGCGGCGCCGCCGCGATCACGGCGAGCGCGCCGAGCGCCGCCAGACGCTCGCGCGCCCGCCACGGGCGCCAATAGGGAAGCTCGAGGGCAGGCGGGCGCGCCGGCGCCTCCTTCGCGCCCATGAGCCCGGTCGGCCGCACGACGAGCACGATCGCCATCACTGCGAAGGCGAGGACCAGCGAGATCCCCGGCAGCGCGAGAATGCCGAAGGCGTTGAGCTCGGACACCAGCATGGCGGCGAGGAACGTGCCGGGGACGCTGCCGAGCCCGCCGATCACCACCACGACCAGCGCCTCCGCTATGACCGACAAGTCCATGCTGTGGCTGGCCGCCTCGCGCGGCAGCGCCAGCGCGCCGCCCATCGCGGCGAGGAACGCGCCGAGCGCAAAGACGCTGGTGAACAGCCATTGCTGATTGACGCCCAGCGCCGCGGCCATCTCGCGATCGAGCGTCGCCGCGCGCACCAGCACGCCCCAACGGGTGCGGCGGAACAGATACCACAGCGCTCCGAGCACGATCGGCGCGAGCGCGATCAGCATCAGATCGTAAGTGGGAAACGGGTGGCCGAAGAGATCGACCGCGCCGGCGAGTCCCGGCGCGCGGGGCCCGAGCAATTCGCTCGGGCCCCAGATGATCAGCACGAGGTCTTCGACCGCCAGCGTGACGCCGAAGGTCGCGAGCAATTGAAACAATTCAGGCGCGTCGTAGATGCGCCTGAGCACAGTCATCTCGACGAGCGCGCCGAGCGCCGCGACAACCAAACAGGCGACGAGCGCGGCGGGCCAGAAGCCGATCGTCGGCCCGAGCCCGGCGATGCTGCTGTAGGCGATATAGGCGCCGAGCATGTAGAAGGCCCCGTGAGCGAAATTGACGATGCGAGTGACGCCGAAAATGATCGACAGTCCCGATGCGACGAGAAACAGCGAGCAGGCGCTGGCGAGGCCGGTGACGAACTGGAGGAAGTAGAAGCTCAAGGACGGGGGCTGGTTGGAGCGTGGGAGAGCAATGACACCACCTTCGGCTTTTTCCAGCGCGCGGTGATCAGCCCCTTCTCCCCCTGCGGGAGAAGGTGGCCGAAGGCCGGATGAGGGGTTGTTTCCGGATCGAGCGCCTGCGGCGCCACCCCTCATCCCCAACCCTTCTCCCGCTCCTTCGACAAGCTCAGGATGAGGGCGGGAGAAGGGAGTCTCGCTTCACTCCTGCTGCCGTTCGACTTTCACCATGGCTTCGGGGGGCAGGTAGTCGGCGCCGTCGTGGAAAACGACGTCGGTCATCACGCCCTTGCCGTTTTCCAGAGCGGTCTTGCCGACGAAGGCGCCGAGCGTCGACTGGTGGTCGATGGCGCGGAAGGTCACGTTGCCGAACGGCGTCTCGAACGTGAGCCCCTCGGCGGCGGCGATCAGCTTGTCGGTATCCGTCGACTGCGCCTTGGCGAGGATCGCCGCGGCGGCCTTGACCGTCGAATAGCCGACGACCGAGCCGAGCCTGGGATAATCGTTGTATTTCGCCTGATAGGCCTTCAGGAACGCCGCGTGCTCGGGGATCGTCACATGGTTCCAGGGATAGCCGGTGACGATCCAGCCCACCGGCGCCTCGTCCTTCAGGGGATCGAGATATTCGGGCTCGCCGGTGAGGAAACTGACGACCGAACGACCCTTGAACAGCCCTCGCGTGTTGCCCTCGCGCACCAGCTTCACCAGATCGGGGCCGAAGCAGACGTTGAGGATGGCGTCGGGATTGGTCTCGGCGATCGCCTCGACGACGGCGCCGGCGTCGATCTTGCCTTGCGGCGGCCATTGCTCGCCGACCCACTGGATGTCGGGGCGCTTGGCGCTGATGAGCTGCTTGAACACCGCGACCGCCGACTGGCCGTATTCGTAGTTGGGCGCGACGGTCGCCCATCGCTTCGCCGGCAGCTTCGCCGCTTCCTCGGCGAGCATCGCCGCCTGTTCGTAGTTGGAAGGCCTGAGGCGGAAGGCGTAGCGATTGCCCTTGGAGAGCGTGATCGCGTCGGTGAGCGGCTCGGCGGCGAGGAACAGGATCTTCTTCTGTTTGGCGAAATCGGAGACCGCCAGGCCGATATTGGAGAAGAACGTGCCCGCGAGCATGGCGACGCCGTCGTTGGCGACGAGCTCGTTGGCGGCGGTCACCGCTTCCGCCGGCTTGCCGCCGTCGTCCTTGGAGATCACCTCGAGCTTCTTGCCGTCGATGCCGCCGGCGGCGTTGATCTCGTCGAGCGCGAGCATCCAACCCTTGCGATAGGGCTCGGTGAACGATGGCAGCGCCGAATAGGAATTGATCTCGCCGATCTTGATCGTGTCGTCGGCGCGCGCCGCCGGCGCGAATGCGAACAACGGCGCGGCGAGCGCCAACGAGAGCAGCGTGCGAGCAAACAACTTCATTCGGGTTCCTCCTGAGTGCTCGAGTGCCCTCTCCCGCCTGCGGGAGAGGGTTAGGGGGTCGAGCCACACGACGCCCCTCATCCGGCCTTCGGCCACCCCCGGGTCGAAGCCCGGGGGGCAGGCTCTTCGCCCGCCCCTTCGACATCCTACGACAGGCTCAGGATGAGGTCGGGGTAAGGCGGAAGAAGGGGTTCACCGCAACCCGTCCGTCCCCTGGATCTCTTCCTTCTTTAAGCCCCCGACGCGCGGCAGGGGCCTGCCGGAATCGGTGATCGCCACCGCGACCATGATCTCGTTGGCGCGCGGCGCGTCGGCAATGCGTACTTCCATGCCGTCGAAATGGCTGCGCACGAACGCCGCATCCTTGTGGCCGAGCGGGATGTCGAGCGCGACGCCGAGCCCGCCGCGCTTCTTCGACGAGGGAATCAGAGCCGCCCCTTTGCCGAGCGCCTTGCGCACCGGCTGGCCGAGCTTCGGATGCAGGATCGCCGCCGCATGCTCGAGCTCGCCGTTCTCGCCGACCGCCGCCGCCTTGCCGTAGCTTTCCGCCTTGTCGCCCTCGATGCCGAGCGCGGCGATGAGCGCCTTGGCCATGTCCAGCCCGAGCGGCTTCAGATCGTCGGAAAAGCCAACGATGTCCTCGATATAGCGGCCGGCGAACGGGTTCTTGACGACGGCGAGAATGCCGCCGCGCCGGTAGGGTTTTTCGGCGACCGGGCCGCCCTCGTGAAAAATATCCTCGACGACGAGGACGCGCTTGCGGACTTCAACCGAAGGCATTCTCGACCCCTGTTCTCCGCGCGTCGAAGAGCTTGTAGAGGCTCGCGGCGCCGCCGACAAGACGCGCGCCGCCCTGCAAGGCGAGCGACGCCGCCTCGATGAGGCCCTCCGCTGGAAAGGTCTCGGCTTCGCGGGCGCCGGCGTCGAGCGCCGCCTCCACGTCGAGCGCCGACAGCCTCCCGACCGCGACCGCAACCAGCCGCTCGCCGAGATCGCTTTCCGGCGCGAGGTCGCGAGCCGCGACGCGCACGACGCCGGGATGGTTCGGAAGATCGACGGCGTTAGCGATCAGCGTCGCCGCCGCGTCGGCGAGCGCGGCGGTTTTCGCGATGACCGTGACCGAATCGGCAATGCCGAGCGAAAATGAGCGCCCGCGCCAGCCGGAAGTGGCGACGCCGCGCGCGGAGTCGGCGGCGCGGATGGTCGCGCGGCCGAGGAGGTCGAAGGGGCTCGCCCGCCCGGCATTAGCCCTTTCTTCCCTTGCGGGAGAAGAGCCTGCCCCCGGGCCTCGACCCGGGGGTGCGCGAAGCGCGGAGGAGGGCGGGGTTGCTTCCGAACCGAGCGCCTGCGGCGCCACGCCTCTCCGCATGGACTGGCGTTTGTCCGGGCAACCGGGAAAGCGCGGGCAAAGCCCAGCCGGCCGCCGCGCGCAAGGGCAAAGTCCACCTGAAGACCGCGCTCTGCAACGCCGCCATCGGCGCCTCGAAAAAGAACAACAGCTACTTCAAAGCCAAATACCACAAGCTCAAAGCCAGACGCGGTGGTGGCCGAGCCGCCCTCGCCATCGCCCACAAACTCCTCATCGCCGTCTACCACGTCCTCAAAGGCGACGAATTCCGCGATCTCGGCGAAGCCTACCTCGACCAACGCAACATCAAGCGCGCCGCCGCCCGTCACGTCAAACACCTCGAAACCCTCGGCTTCAACGTCAAAATCGAGCCCAAACCCAAAACCTCAACTCCATGAAAATACAAACCTTTCCAGAACACTTTCATGGCAGCGTCGGGGTGAGGGGTTCGCGCCACTTCGTGGACTGTCGGCCAAGCGGCGCCGACCCCTCATCCGGCCTTCGGCCATCTTCTCCCGCAAGGGGAGAAGGTGCTAAGCCCTTGGCGCCGCGTTGCGATGACGGAGCGCGCTTCATCGCCTCATTTCCTTCTCCCTGAGCGCCGCCCGTAGCCGGTCCGGCGTCGCGGGGGCTCGGCGGATGCGCACCCCGGTCGCGTGATGAATGGCGTTGAAGATCGCCGGCGCGGTCGGGATCAGCGCCTGCTCGCCGACGCCCTTGGCGCCGAACGGCCCTTCGGACGACGGGTCCTCGATGATGAGGCAGTCGATCGGCGGCGGCTCGAAAACGAGGGGAAACGTGGAAAGATCGAGCGCCGCGATCGCTTCCGGCTCGCCGACGACGAGCGCCACGGCGTCGCCGCGAAAAAGAGCGTGGGTCTCGGCGAGCACGGGCTGGTCGGCGAAGGCGGCGATCGCGCCGAAGCGATTGACCCAGGGCGCGTCCATGCCGGTGAACGCGGCGACGACGCCGGGATGGGCCGCGACCCGCGCGGAAATATCGCCGAAGACGAACGCCGCATGATCGTGCGTCGAGCGCACCACGCGCGCCACGAGCGCATCCGCCGGCCATTCGTCGGCGCCGTAGATTTCCGAGCCGCCGATCTCGCGCGCCGCCTCGTGCAGCCCGGCGAAGGGCCTGGGCAGCTCGGCCTTGGCGGTCGCGTCGAAGGTCGTCGCGGCGCCGATCCAGAGCTCGCGCCCGTGGTGTTAAAACCCGCCGATTTCGGCGAGATCGGCGATGTCGACAAAGTCGCCCGCGAGCCGCCGCTCGCCGGCGGCGGGAAAGAGGTCGGTGGCGCCGGCGATCACCCTCGCGCCGCCGGATCGCCTCGTCGAGGCGCCGAGGCCGAACGTGCAACGACGCCTCCGGGCTTCAGGATCATTTGCGCACAAATGATCCATCCGCCCGCGCCGCCTGTCAAGCGTCGGACAATTACGCGAACGTCACTGCTGGCGCCGCCGCTTCTTCACCTGCATGCGTATCTGCGCCGCGATCACCGCGCGCCAGCGCTGCGGCGTCATGTGCGCGAACGTCCTGCGCGGCGGCGGGTGACGCACGGCTTGCGGCGGCTTCAGCGCGCCCTGCAACGCGAGCGGCGCGTCGCCCCCGGCGGCGGCGCTCGGCGCTGTGGCGGTCGAATAGGCGTTGACTTCGCTCGGGGCTCCGGGCTCCGGGCGCGCCGCGAGCACCGGACCCGTCCAGCCGGGCTTCGGCCCCACGAACACCGGCACGGGATCGAATTGCACCGGCCCGCGCTCGATGAGGTCGTCGGGAGACGGCGACGCGGACGCAGGCCACGCGGACGCAGGCGCCGCCGCCGCGATCGCGCCTCTGCCGTGCGGCGCGCTCGGCGCCACCGGCGCCGCCGGCGCCGCCGGCTCGCCATAAATTTCCTCTTCGGCCTCGGCGAGCGCAGCGGCGTTGCGCCCCGAACAGATGACCGAGCGCATGTCCTTCGGCGCCGACTCGTCCGAGCGCGGCAGATCGGCGAGCGCGGGGCCAGCGGCTTGCGGATCGGCGAAGCTGCGCTCCAGCATTTCCGCCGCCTCGAGGTTGCGCAAACTCGAGGTCGGCGCGCCGAGCACGACGGCGATCAGCTTGCGGCCGTAGCGGGTCGCGGTGGCGACGATATTGAAGCCCGCGGCGCAGGTGAACCCGGTCTTCATGCCGTCGGCGCCGGGAAAGCGGCCGAGCAGGCGGTTGTGATTGGGGATGACCGCGCCGTCGAGTTCCATCGCGCCGATGCCGTAGAGGTCGGCGTGTTCGGGGAAATCGGCGAGCAGAGCGCGGGCGATGATCGCCAGGTCGCGCGCCGAGGAATAGTGTACGGGATCGGGCAAGCCGTTGGGATTGACGAAATGCGATTCCTGCAGGCCGAGTTTGCGCCCGGTCGCGTTCATCTCGTCGGCGAAGTTTTCGACCGAGCCGGAAATGCCCTCGGCGATCATCACCGCCACGTCGTTGGGCGACTTGACCATCAGCATCTTCAGCGCGTTGTCGAGCGTCACCTCGACGCCCGGCGCGAACCCCATTTTCGTTGGCGCCATGCGCGAGGCGCGCACCGACATGGTGAGCGGCGTATCCATCGTGAGCCGGCCCTCGCGCACCGCTTCGAGCGCGACATAGGTCGTCATCAGTTTGGTGAGCGACGCGGGATACCAGGGCTCGGTCGCGTCATGGGCGACCAGGGTCCGGCCCGTCGCGGCGTCGACGACGAGATAGGGCGCGGCGTTGGCGCCGGTCGCCGCAAGGACAAACAAAATCATCCCGGCCGCGAACTTCAGCGCGGCAGCGCCCACATTGTCGATTCGCATTTTCAATCGCTCTCCAACCCGGCGAAACCCAACGCGAGGTGTGGTTAAGGACGAATCGCGGCGAAATCGAGCCAAGCGGCTGTCGCAACGCCACGTGTCCACGCCCTTTCACGACCGACCGGCGCCGGCTGCGGCCACGAATTCCGGGGCGAGCGCGCGATAGAGCGCCTGGAAGCGCTCTCGCCGCGCCGCGAAGGCGTCGGTGAGCGCCGGTTCCGGCGTCGTCACGTCGGCGACCGGCGGGCGGGCGCACGCCGCACTCGCCGGCTCGCCGGTGGCGGCGAGCCGCGCGAGCCGCGCCGCGCCGAGCGCCGGCCCGGCTTCGCCGCCGCGATAGCGCACGACCGGGCGGTCGATCGCGGCGGCGATCATGCGCGTCCACACGAGGCTGCGCGCGCCGCCGCCGATGAGGCCGACTTCCAAGATCGAGTCGCCCGCCGCCTCGAGACAATCGCGCGCGTCCGCGAGCGTCAGCGCCACGCCCTCCATCACCGCGCGGGCGAAATCGGCGCGCGACGTCGCGGGGGTGAGGCCGAAGGCCACGCCCCTCGCGTAGGGGTCGTCGAGCGGCGTGCGCTCGCCGGAGAGATAGGGAAGAAAGACGAGCTCGCCCGGCCCGGAATAGCCGGCGCTGGCCTCGCGCTCGAGCTCGGCGACCTCGGCGCCCGTCAGCCGCGAGGCGAAGGCGAGCGCCCCGGCGCCGTTGAGCATCGCCGCCATGCGATACCAAAGTCCCGGCAACGCATGGGCGAAGCTGTGGACCAGCTTCTCCGGCTGGGCGCGATAGACGTCGGAGGCGAGGATGAGCTGGGTCGCGGTGCCGAGCGAAATATAGGCGTCCCCCGGCCGGATGGCGCCGAGCGCGACGGCGCCCGCCGCGGCATCGCCTCCGCCCGCCGCGACGACGGCGCCGTATGGTAACCCCAGCGCGTCGGCAATCGAAGGGCGCAAGCCGGCGACTTTGTCCGACCCTTCGGCGAGCTTCGGCATCCAGGCGGCCGGAACGTCCGAGGCGGCGAGCGCCGCTGCGGACCATCGGCGGTTCTGCTCGTCGAGCAGCCACGTTCCCGCGGCGTCGCTCATGTCGGTGAGCTTCTCGCCCGTCAGCGTCAGCCGTAGATAGTCTTTCGCCAGCAGCACGGCGCGGATGCGGGCGAACACGTCCGGCTCATGGCGCCGGAGCCAGTTGAGCTTCGGCGCGGTGAAGCCGGCCATCGGTTTGACGCCGACTTCGCGCGCGAGTTCTGGAAAATCGCGGGCGAGCTGGGCGGCCTCGGCATGGGCGCGCGTGTCGTTGTGCAGGATCGCGGGCCGCAGCGGCTCATCGTCGGCGCCGATGACGACGGCGCCGTGCATCTGGCCGGAGAAGCTCAGCGCCCGAATCTCGCGAAAGGGCTCGGGCGCCGCGCGGCGGAGTTGGGCGAGCGCGGAAAACATCGCCTCGCGCCACACGCGCGGGTCCTGTTCCGACCACATCTGATGGGGATGATCAGGCTGGTAAGGGCGCTCGGCGAGCCCCAGGGCGCGCTCGCTGTCGTCGATCAGCGCGACTTTCAGGGCGGAGGTGCCGCAATCGATGCCGAGGTAGGTCATACCTCCGTTGTCGCGCGCGTCGCGGCGCGCGACAAGGGTTTCGTCAATCGGGCTCGGCGCCCGGAGCGCCTAGCCGCTCTCGAGGATGTAACGCAGACCGGACAGCAGCGGCAGATCCGACTTGTCCGCGGCCGCGGAGACCAGGCACATTTCGACTTCGCTCGCGCCGGCCGCGAACTGCGACACCTTCTGGGCTGCGAACTGACCTGGCGCCAGGTTACGCCGTGCGGCCTCGGCCGCGAACGCCCTGGCGAATTCGCCGCCGATGGATACGACAGCGGCGCCAGCGACCCCGGAGTGCGAGCACGTATGCACGATTTCGCGATAGATCACGTCGGCTCCTCCCTGGCACATTCTGACGACTAAAGTCGTAAGTAGCGACCGATCGCGGCATTGTTGCGACGAAGGAACGATTGACACGGCCTTCGACGCCCATGTCGTCTGTTCGTCATGATACTCTCAGTCGCCGCGGCCCGCTATCATCTCGTGAGCCGCTGCGTTAAAATGTCGCGCATGAATGGTTATTCCCACAGCGAGAAATTTTACATCGGCGGCCGATGGGTCGCTCCGGTTGCGCCTGCCGCCTTGGAGGTGATCGACCCGGTGACCGAACGCCCGTCGGCGACGATCGCGATTGGCGCCGCGGCCGACGTCGACCGCGCCGTAGCCGCGGCAAAGGCCGCTTTTCCCGCCTTTGCGCAAACGACTCGGGATGAGCGCGTCGCGCTTCTCGAGCGCGTTCTCGACGCCTACCGGGCTCGCGAAGAAGAGCTTGCGCGCGCCGTCAGCGACGAGATGGGCGCGCCGCTCGCATTTGCGCGCGAGGCGCAGGCATGGGCCGGGCGCGTGCATCTGGAAGCCACGATCGACGCGCTGAAAAGCTACGAGTTCAGGCGCCGGCGCGGCACGGCGCTCATCGTCGAGGAGCCGATCGGCGTCGCGGCGTTGATCACCCCCTGGAACTGGCCGCTCAACCAGATCGTGTGCAAGGTTTCCCCGGCGCTGGCCGCGGGGTGCTCGTGCGTTCTCAAGCCGAGCGAGATCGCGCCGCTGAGCGGGCTGTTGTTCGCCGAGATCATGGATGCCGCGGGCACGCCGCCCGGCGTGTTCAATCTCGTCAATGGGACCGGCCCCGACGTTGGCCAGCCGATGGCCGCGCACCCCGATGTCGACATGGTCTCCTTCACCGGCTCGACCCGCGCGGGCGTGTTGGTCGCCAAGGCCGCCGCCGATACCGTCAAGCGCGTCGCCCAGGAGCTCGGTGGCAAGTCGCCCAACATCCTGCTCCCCGACTGCGACTTCGAGGCGGCGGTGAAGACCGGCGTGCTCTCCTGTTTCAGCAATTCCGGCCAGTCCTGCGACGCGCCGACGCGCATGCTGGTTCCCGCGGAACGCCACGAGGAGGCGCTCGGCATCGCCAAGGCCGCCGCCGAGGCGCTGGTGGTCGGCGACCCCAAGGCTGAGGGCGTCGACCTGGGGCCGGTCGTCTCCAGGGCGCAATTCGACAAGATCCAGCGGCTCATCGGCGCCGGGATCGCCGAAGCGGCGACGCTGGCCGCCGGCGGTCTCGGCCGGCCGGCGGGGCTCCATGTCGGCTACTACGTGCGCCCGACGGTGTTCGGACACGTGACGCCCGAGATGACGATCGCGCGCGAAGAAATTTTCGGTCCCGTGCTGGCGATCCTTTCCTATCGCGACGAGGAAGAGGCGATCCGCATCGCCAACGACAGCGTCTATGGGCTCGCGGCTTACGTGTCGTCGCGCGATCTCGACCATGCCCGGCGCGTCGCCGCGCGATTGCGCGCCGGGACCGTCAACATCAATTATCCGCCCTGGGATATCCGCGCGCCGTTCGGCGGCTACAAGCAGTCCGGCAATGGCCGCGAATACGCCGATTTCGGCATCCGCGAATTCCTCGAGGTGAAGGGCCTCATCGGTTGGGCGGGGTGAGGCGGCGCCCTTCGCGAATCTGCACCGGTCGCGCTATGATTGCGGTCCCGACATCCGAGGAACGGCCATGGTGAAGCTCAACCGCATCTACACTCGAACGGGCGACGACGGCACGACGGGGCTCGGCGACGGCGAACGGCGGCCGAAGTTCGACGCCCGCGTCGCGGCATACGGCGACGTCGACGAACTCAACAGCGTGATCGGCCTCGCCCGGCTCGCGACCGCAGGCGGCGACCCCGACCTCGCCAAGATCGACGCGACGTTGGCGCGGGTGCAGAACGATTTGTTCGATCTCGGCGCCGATCTCTGCATTCCCCCCGCCGAGGGCGAGGCCGAGGGCGCGGCGTTGCGAGCGACGAAAACGCAAGTCGATGCGCTGGAACGCGACATCGACGCGCTCAATGCCGATCTCGCGCCGTTGAAATCGTTCGTGCTGCCGGCGGGGCGCCCGGCGGCGGCGGCGCTGCATCAGGCGCGCACCGTGTGCCGGCGCGCCGAGCGCGCCATCGTCGCGTTGGCCCAGAAGGAGGGCGAGGTCGTCGGCGGTCCGGTCATCGCCTATGTCAACCGCCTCTCCGACTATCTGTTCGTCGCCGCGCGCTACGCCAACGCCAAAGGCGCCGACGACGTACTGTGGGTTCCCGGCGCGCATCGCTGACGACGAGGACGAGACCTTGAGCGATTATCTGTTTCCACCGCCGCCGGTGGCCGCGCTGCCGATCGTCGGCGATAGCCGTCTCTATCCCGTCGCCCGCATCTTCTGCGTCGGGCCCGCCGCGTGAGCGCCTCAGAGCCGCTCGCGGCGCTCGGCGTGATGAGCGGCACGTCGATGGACGGCATCGACGTCGCTCATCTCAACAGCGACGGCGACGCCTTCGTCGAGCCCGGGCCCGCCGCGACCTATCGCTATCCCCCTGATGTCGCCGCTGAATTGCGCGTCGTCGTCGCCGATTGCGAACGCGCCGCCGGCCCGCTCGAAGCGCTCGAGCGCTCGGTCACCGACGCCCATGTCGCGGCGGTCGAGGCGTTCCTCGCCGAGTTCGGCTTGGAGCGGCGGCAAATCGCGCTCGTCGGGCTGCACGGCCAGACAGTGCTGCATCGGCCGCGGCAGGGCTTCACCCGCCAGCTCTGCGATGGCGCGCGCGCCGCGGCGGCGCTGCGGCTCGATGTCGTCTGCGATTTCCGCTCCGCCGACGTGCGGGCCGGCGGGGAGGGGGCGCCGCTGATCCCGCTCTATCACGCTGCGATCGCCGCAAAACTCGACAAGCCGCTGATGTTGCTCAACTGGGGCGGCGTCGGCAACGTCACCTATCTCGGCGCGAGGGGCGAGGTCGTCGCCTTCGACACCGGCCCCGCCAATGCGCTGATCGACGATTTCCTCCGTCTTCGCCGTGGTCTCGCCTTCGACGAGGACGGCCGGCTCGCCGCGAGCGGGCGCGTGAACGATCGGGTTCTGGCTAAACTGCTCGCCGACCCCTATTTCGACCGCCCCGCGCCCAAATCGCTGGACCGCAACCATTTTCACGCTGCGCTCGCCGCCGTCGAGGGGCTCGACGACGCCGACGGCGCGGCGACGCTGGCGGCGTTGACGGTGGAGGCGACCGCCGCGGCGCTCAGGCAGGTCGAGGGAACGCCGCGGCGCTGGATCGTCTGCGGCGGCGGGCGGCGAAACGGCGCCTTGATGCGCCGGCTCGCCGAGCGGCTCAACGCGCCGGTGGCGCCCGTCGAAGCGATCGGCTTCGACGGCGACGCCATCGAAGCCCAGGGGTTCGCCTATCTCGCGATTCGCGCCTTCCGCGCCCTGCCGCTGTCGCTGCCGACGACGACCGGCGCGCCGCTGCCGATGACCGGCGGCGTGCTCTGGCGCGCCGTTCCCGTAACCGGGGCAATTTCCAGGGCGCCATTGTAGGCGAGGTCGTTGACCTCGCTCCTTCCGCTTGGAAGAGTTGTGCAAAATGAGGTGCTTACGCGCCGACCGAGGTCGTCCTTCGACAAGCTCAGGATGAGGGCCCTCGGCTACAGAATGGCGCCGCTCGGGAATTGGCCGCGGGTGCCCGTTCCCCAGGCAAACGGCGGATTCCGCCCAATCCCGGCAAATCTTCCTGTCGCGCCCGGTGCGCTCAGGGCTCGGCGCTCTCGTTGGCCGCGAAGTCGATCTCGACGCGGGCGTTGCTGGGATCGCGGAAGAACAATTGCCAGACGCCGGCGGCGTGGCCGTTCTCGGGAAGCCGCCTCAGGTCGTAGGCGAGGCCCCTGGCGCGGAGCCTCGCGAGAAACGACGGCAGGTCCTCGCCTGAGAAGGCGATGTGGTCGAGCACGCCGCCGCCCTCGGGGATGCGCGGCCGCTCGACGACATGCAGCACGGCTTCGCCGTCGTTGTAGAGCCAGGCGCCGGGAAAAGGGAAAGCCGGCCGCGGTCCCGGCGCGAAGCCGAAGAGGTCGCGGTAGAAGGCGACCGTCGCCTCGGTATCCGTGGTCAAAACGGTGAAATGGTCCATTCGGCGGATCGGCATGGGCGCGCTCCCAATCCCCTCGTCCTGAGGTGGCGCGAAGCGCCCCCGAAGGACGCACCGGCTGGCGCGACCGATTGTGCAAGCCGCCGCAACGCCACGTCAACCGAAAAAGGTCCCTCGCACGACCGGACCGGCTGACCCGATCATCCTTCGAGGGCGCTCCGCGCCGCCTCAGGATGAGGTTCGAGGGCGCTTCGGTCCTGAGCTTGTCGAAGGGGCCTCAGGATGAAGATCGCGGGCGGCGCTCGAGACCTGTGAACTTGGCTGGCGCCCGCTCACGGCGCCTTGGTTTCGCCGACGACTTCCACTTTCGGCGCCGCCTTGGGGCCGCCCTTGGAAACCCCGACCAGGGCGGGGCGCAGCACGCGCTCGCCGATCTTCCAGCCGCTCTGCACGATTTGCGTCACCGTGCCCGCGGGCAGCGTCTCGTCGGGAACCTCGAACATCGCCTGATGGAAGTTCGGGTCGAATTTTTCCCCCAGCGGCTCCAGCTTCTTGACGCCATGGCGGCCGAGCGTCGAGCTGAGCTCGTGTGCAGTGATCTCGACGCCGTCGATCAGCGACTTCATCGCGCCTTCGGAGAGCTGCCTGACCTCCTCGGGCACGCTCTCGAGCGCGCGCGCCAGATTGTCGGCGACGTTGAGCAGGTCGCGCGCAAATGCGGTGATCGCAAAGGCGCGCGCGTCCGCCGCGTCGCGCTCGGAGCGCCGACGCAGGTTCTCGACGTCCGCCAGCGCGCGCAGCAGCCTGTCCCTTAGCTCCGCATTCTCGACGTTGAGCTTCTCGATGACGGCGAAACCGTCCGGCTGTTGCGAAACCGGCTCCTCCGCCCCAGTCGGCTCGGACGGCGGCGTTTGGGTCGTATCGTTCATGACGCGCAATGTCCCGAAGTTTCTTTTCGCGCCCGATATCAGGATTCGCGGGGCAAAAATCAAGCGCCGAGATCGAGACGCCGGCCTCGAGCATCGAAGGCGTGGACGTCGTGCAAATCGGCGCCGAAGGGCGCCTTCTCGCCGGTCGTCGGGGGCGTGCGGACCCGGATCTCGGCGACCAGCAGCTTGTCGTCGGCGCGACGCACGTGGGCGTACGAGGATTCGCCGAGGCGCTCGACGCGCTCCGCGACGCCCGTGGTCGCGAACGGCTTTTCCCCATCGAGTGTAAGATGTTCCGGCCGTGCGCCTGCGGCGCCCTCGGCGCGATACCAGTTGACAAAATGTCTCGTTTTACTGGTTATCGTAAGGGATACCTCTTGTCTAGAGCGGTTGCGGATCAAACCGACACCCCGTCATTGCGAGGAGCGCAGCGACGAAGCAATCCAGGGGCCACAGCCCGGCCGCCCTGGATTGCCGCGCTTCGCTCGCAATGACGGCGGCGATTCACATTGATCGGGAACTGGTCTAGCTGTGGGGGCGCGTCTTTTTGCCGGTGGGACCCTCGAGGGTGACGCAAGCCAGGTTTTTCCTCGGTCTCGATGGCGGCGCCACGCATTGCCGGGCGCGGCTCTGCGGCGCCGACGGTCGCGCGCTCGCGGAGGTCGCCGGTCCGGCCGCCAACATCTATGTCGATTACACGGGTTCGCTCGCCGTGATCGAAACGCTCGCCGAACGCGCGCTCGCCGAAGCCGGCCTCGGCCTTGCCGAGCGCGCCGCGACGGCGTTCGGCCTCGGTCTCGCCGGGGTCACCGGCGAAGCCGACGGCGCGCGCATTGCGGGCGCGCTGCCCGGCTGGCGAAAAGTCGAAGCGGTCAACGATGCGGTCACCGCCTGCATCGGCGCCAATGGCCTCGGCGACGGCGGGCTCATCATCGCCGGCACCGGCTCGGCCGGCATCGCCCGGGTGAACGGCGCGACGACGATCCTCGGCGGTCGCGGGTTCTGGCTCGGCGACGACGGCAGCGGAGCGCGCATCGGCGCTGAGGCGTTGCGCGGCGCGCTTCGGGCGCTCGACGGTCTGGAGCCGAATTGCGCGCTCTATCGCGAGCTGCAGGCGGCCTTCCACGACGATCCCGTGGAATTGGTGCGCTGGGCGCCCGGCGCCCGGCCGAGCGACTACGGCGCCTTCGCTCCCAAAGTGTTCGCCGCCGCCGCACGCGGGGAACCGCAGGCGCTGGAAATCGTGGCGCACGCCGCGCGGGCGATCGCGGCGCTGGCGCGGGCGCTGATCCGGCTCGGAGCGCCGACCCTCGCCTGCGTCGGAGGCGTCGCCGGGCCGCTACGGCCCTATCTTCCCGCCGACATCGCCGAACGATTGCACACGCCGCGCCATGACGCGCTCGACGGCGCGATCCTGATGGTCGGCGGCGCCCTGCGCGAAGGAGTTTTGCGAGGATGACGATCGTTGCGGCGGTTCCGCGCGGCCGCCTTTACGAGAACGTCGCCGATACGCTGCGTCAGGAGATCGAGCGCGGGCGTTTCGCGCGATCGCAGGGGCTGCCCGGCGAGCGCGCGCTCTGCGAGCTGCTCGACGTCTCGCGCACCACCTGACGCAAGGCGATCGGCGATCGGATCGCCGACGGCGTGCTTTTTCATCGCCACGGCGCCGGCGGCTTCATCCATCGCGCGCGGCAGCTCGGACCATTGCGCGCTCTATTTGAAATATTTGATGGAGGTCGCGCTCGGCGTGCCCTGCGCCTCGATCGGACCTTCGGTCGCCTCGCTCTATCACGCGCCGCTGCAACCGAAGGGCGCGCTCGCCGTCGCGATCTCGCAGTCGGGCCAGAGCCCCGACGTCGTCGAGATGCAGCGCGCCGCACGGCGCGGCGGCGCGCTGACGGTCGCGTTGGTCAACGAAGTCGAATCGCCGCTCGCTAGCGAGGCCGAAGTTCTGGCGCCGCTGTGGGCCGGAGCGTTCGGTGGCGGCGACCAAGTCGATGATTGCGGGCCTCGTCGCCGGCGCGAGCCTCGTCGCCGCCTGGCGCGGTATCCGATCGATCTGAGCCACATCGAAGAGGAAACCGCCCAGGCGCAAGGCTGTTCGGACAGCCCGGGCGCGCGCCGGTCGGTTGGCCGCGGTTGGTCATTTTTGTCAATGGATTCTGCGATTTCAATGAGTTGAGCTGTCTTTTTTGTCACCCCCCGTCTGAGCGGGATCGAGCACACGGCGAGTTCAGTCGACGGCATTATATCTATAGACTTACTTGACAACAATAGCCCTGGAGTCCTTCGCTTCGGTCGGCTTTGCCGGCGCTGATTCACATCGATCGGCAGGGCAATCGGCAGAATGGCCGCAATCCACTCCTAGGCCGTCATTGCGAGCGCAGCGAAGCAATCCAGCCCCTCCGCCAATTCGAAACTCAGAAACTCACGCACTATCCCCTGCCCGATATCTCGTACTCGCGGCCCACTGAGCATCACACGACGGCTGGATTGCTTCGCTCAGGCTC
>JBKQKS010000255.1:0-29190 GCA_052147395.1 Roseiarcus sp. | reverse complement strand
GTCCACGCCGATGATTCGCGGCGAGACGTCGGCGTGGACGCCGACGCTCCTATTTGGATTGCCGGATGAAATCGACTGCGCATACAACGTTGCGCCGCCGGCGCGGCGTGACAGCGGGGTAATTCACGTAACTTTGTCGGGTATAATTCACGTCCCGCGGTCTCGCCGTCACGGCTGACGGCGGTTTCTGTCACGCTGACGCCAGGAAACGGCAACCGGACAAAAAAACGCCCCGCTTCCTGTCGGGGTATGAGGGAAGCGGGGCGAAGATCCGGTGGGTGTCTCGACCACCTGACGCAACTTATACGCGAGTCGCAGCGTAAATGCAACTCTAAATTATTAATCTCGCAGCGCCGGCCGCGTTCAGAGATCCGCGAACCGCTTTCCCTCGGCGGCGAGCCGCTCGAGCAGCGCCGCCGGTTTGAACGCCTCGCCCCTCGTCGCCTCGAATTCGCGAAGCTTCGCCAACACCTTGTCGAGACCGATGGTCTCCGCCCAGAACATCGGGCCGCCACGGTAGACCGGCCAGCCGTAGCCGTTGATCCAGACGATATCGATGTCGGAGGCGCGCTGCGCAATGCCCTCCTCGAGGATCTTCGCGCCCTCGTTGACCATCGGATAGAGGCAGCGCTGCAGAATCTCCTGGTCGGAAATCGCGCGCCGGTTGATTCCCTTCTTGGCGGCGAAATCGAGAATGATCTGTTCGACCACCGGCGAGGGTTTGGAGTTGCGGTTCTCGTCGTAGTCGTAGAAGCCGGCGCCGGTCTTCTGCCCGCGGCGGTCCCTCTCGCACAGGATCTCGCGGATCGTCGACGACGAGCTCGTTTCTTTCGACCAGCCGATGTCGAGACCGGCGAGGTCGCTCATCGCGAACGGGCCCATCGGCAGGCCGAATTCGTAGATCACGCGATCGACGTCCCAGGGCATCGCGCCCTCGAGGACGAGCGCCTGCGCCTCACGCTGGCGCTGAGCGAGCATGCGATTGCCCACGAAGCCGTAGCAGACGCCGACCAGCGCGGCGATCTTGCCGATCTTCTTGGCAATTGCCATCGCGGTCGCGATCACCGATTTGGCGGTCTTCTCGCCGCGCGCCACTTCGAGAAGCCGCATCACGTTGGCCGGCGAGAAGAAGTGCATGCCGAGCACGTGGTCGGGGCGCGAGGTGACGGAGGCGATGTCGTCGATGTTCAGATAGGAGGTGTTGGAGGCGAGGATCGCGCCGGGCTTGGCGATCTTGTCGAGCTTGCGGAAGATGTCCTTCTTGATCTCCATGTCCTCGAACACCGCCTCGATGACGAGGTCGCAATCGGCGAGCGCGGCGAGATCGAGCGTTGCGGTCAACAGGCCCATCCGCTGCTCGACGTCGGCCGCGCTGAGCCGACCCTTCCTGGCGGTGTTGTCATAGTTCTTGCGCATGATCCCGAGGCCGCGCTGCAGCGCCGCCGGCGCCGTCTCGACGATGGTGACGGGTATGCCGGCGTTGAGAAAATTCATCGAGATGCCGCCGCCCATCGTGCCGGCGCCGATGACGCCGACCTTTTGGATCGGCAGCGTCGGCGTGCCGTCGGGCGCGTCGGCGACCTTCCACACCTGACGCTCGGCGAAGAACACGTGGCGCTGCGCCTTCGATTGAGTTGTCCCGAGCAGCTCCTTGAAGGCCGCGCGCTCACGCCGGAGGCCCTCGTCGAACGGCAGTTCGACCGCGTCGCGCACCGCCTGAATGGCGCGCTCCCACGCCTCGAAGCCGCGGAATTTCTTGGTTTTGGCCATGCGGATGGCGGCGAAGATTTCCGGATTGCCGCGGGCGGGCAGAATCTTGTCGTCGAGGTCGCGCACCTTGCGCAGCGGCAGGTCGTTGTCGATCGCTTCGCGGGCGAATTGCAGCGCGCCCTCGATGAGTTTGCCTTCCTCGACCAGCCGATCGACGACGCCCCAGGCGAGCGCCGGCTTGGCCGCGAACGTGGCGCCCGAAAGAATCGCCTCCAGCGCCGCCTCGGGTCCGATCAACCGCGGCAGCCTTTGCGTGCCGCCGGCGCCGGGGATGAGGCCGAGCTTGATCTCGGGCAGGCCTAGCTTCGCGGAGGGGACGGCGACGCGGTAGTGCGCGGCCAGCGCGACCTCGAAGCCGCCGCCGAGCGCGGTTCCGTGCAGCGCGGCGATCACCGGTTTCGGGCAATCCTCGATCGCCGCCTGGACTTCCGGGGCGTTCGGGTCGGTGAAAGGCTTGCCGAATTCCGAGATGTCGGCGCCGGCGATGAAGGTGCGCCCGGCGCAAATGAGCACCACCGCCTTTGCCGCCGGGTCGGCCGCGGCTTGGCGCACCCCCTGGAGAATGCCTTCGCGCACCCGCGCGGAGAACGCGTTGACCGGTGGCGAATCGATGGTGAGCACCGCGATGTCGCCGTGAAGCGTCAGATCGGCGACGGAATTGATGGCGGCCATGGGAACCTCTTCCAGACCTCTTTTTTGCGGTCCTTCGTTACAGGGCGCGGCGCGCCGATGGCAAGCGCTCGCCCATGCTCAGGCGACGCGGCGAAATAAGTGCGTCAACTTCCCTTGCCGTCATTGCGAGCGCAGCGAAGCAATCCAGAGCCCACGTGACGCGGCCCCTGGATTGCTTCGCTGCGCTCCTCGCAATGACGGTTGTCGGACATCTCGAGTGATTCAGTAGTTTTGCCGCTTCGCCTTAGTCCCCGCACGGCGGCAGCAGAGGGGTCGAGCGGCCGCGGCGGAGATCGCGCCGGCTGTCGACGACGTCGAGGCGGCGTTTCGGCGCGCGGTCGCAGCCGGCGCGACGGAAAAAGCGACGCGGACCCGCTTGCCGACGGCGGAAAACTAGGCGAAGCTCGGCTTCGACTTGGGGCGTGAAGCGCCCTCGGCCGCGACAGGCCGGATTGGCCGATGATCCGGCAGGCTCGCGGCCGCAAATGTGGAGCGACACGACGAATCCTTGGAGACGAAGGCGCGCCGGCCCTGTCCCGCCGGATGCGCGCTGTTGCGACGACGGTTCGTCCATCCCGTAAGCGCATTGGGGCGAGGGGAGTTCCGATGGGTCTCAGATTGATGTTGATCAGTGCGCCAGAGACAGAGGCCGGCGTTCGCGCGCAGTTCGATTTCGACGGCGTCGGTCGGATCGCGATCGGCCGCGATCCCGGTTGCGAGTGGCCGCTGCCCGATTCCACCCACGGCATTTCGAGCCGCCATTGCGAGATCGTCGGCGACGGCCAGTCCTACAGCCTGCGCGACACCTCGACCAACGGCGTGTTCGTCAACAATGCGCCGCAGCGCCTGGAGAGCGTCCATGTTCTGCGCGACGGCGACACGTTCGCGCTCGGGCGCTATGTGGTGAAGGCGGCGCTGACGGCGAACGGCGCATCGGCGCCGAGCGCGCCGCCGCCGCCAGCGCCGCATGCGGCCGCGAGCGCCCAGGGGATGCGGGGCGGCGACCCCGCGGCGATGGTGGTCGATTCCGGCCGGCCGGCGCCCGAAGCCGGCGCTTCGCCGTTCGATGGCGCCATGACCATCATTCGTCCGGCGCCGAAGCCGGGCGCCGCCCCGCGCCCCGCAGCGGCGCCTGCGCCTGCGCCTGCGCCTCCGCCTGCGCCTGCGCCTCCGCCGCGCTCCGGGCCGGCCGCGCCTGCCGCCGAACCGCGCGGCCCGGGCGACGAAGCCGAGATCGCCCGCCTTCGCGGGCTCGTGAGGGCGTTTGCCGCGGGCATGGCCGGGCTCCTCGCCGAGCAGGCGCAGGCGCGCCGCCGGGTCGGCAGCCGGCGCCTGGCGCGGCCCGCCGGACTGCAATCGGGCGCTTCGGTGTTCTCGCTCTCGCCCGACAAGGCGGTGGAGCGCCTCAGCGGCGAACCGGGCGCCGAAAGTCTCATCGCCGACGCGTTCGCCGCCATCGGCGATCATCAGCGCGCCTCGATCGAGGCCGCTTTCATGGCCGCGCAGGAGATGGGCGCCTCGCTCGATCCGGCGGCGCTCGGCGCTCAGGGGGCGGAGCACCCGGCGCATTTCGTCGACCTCTATGCCGCGCTGTGGGCGTCGATCGACCCTGACTGGCGCGCCGGCTTCGAAGAGTCGTTCCGCCTGCACTACGGCGCCGGCTATGACGCAGCGGCCGGCCAGCCGCGTTCCGGGGAGCCTCGGCGATGAGCGCGAATTTCTTCGACTATTCCGGCGGCGCTTCGCCGGCGAAACCCGCGGCCCGCGCGAGGCTCGAAAGCCTTTCCGACGAGGACTGGGAGCAGGTCGTCGCCTATGCGGCGCGGCGGCGCTATTCCGTCGGCGCGGTGATCGCGGGCCCGAAATCCGACGAACGCGCGATCTTCGTCATCGCCGACGGCGAAGCGCGCGTCGAAGGCGCAGCGAAGCTCGCCGAAGGCCGCGCGACGTTGGAGAACGGCGACGTGTTCGGCTACGAGTCGTTCTTCGCCGAGAGCGCCGCAGGGGCGAGCGTCGTCGCGGCGAGCGCGGTCGAGGTGCTGATGCTCTCGCCCGAAGCCTTCGAGCAGCTCGCGGCCTGGCGGCCGCGGGTCGCCATCCTGATTCTGCGGGACCTCGCCGCCGATCTGGCCGGGCGCTTGGCCGCCTACGAAACGCCCATCTGAGAATAATCGAGAAGTCTCGCGCATGAGCGACGCTACGCCCGGCTTCTTCGACAATTACACGAAGATCCCCGCGCGCATTCCAGCCCCGATGTGGTGGGTCGCGCGCGCGCTGGCGCTCGCCTTTACCTTCGCCGTGGTTGGAGCGCTGGTCTTTGTCCCCGATATTGGCATCCGCCTGTTCTGGGGGCTGGTGATCCCGGTCGTTCCGGCGCTGTTGGCATTCGCGCCGGGGCTCTGGCGCCAGGTCTGTCCGATGGCGTTGTTCAACCAGTTGCCGCGCGAGTTCGGCTTCGGGTTGGAGCGCACGTTGCCGGATCGCTGGCGCGACAGCGCCTATCTGATCGCCTCTGGCTCGCTGTTGGCCGTAGTGTTCAGCCGCTGGCCGCTGCTCAACCATTCGCCCCATGGGGTCGCCGCCGGCTGCGCGCTGGCGCTCGTATTGCCTTTCATCGGGGGGGTTGTGTTCAAGGGGCGCAGCGGCTGGTGCGGCACGTTCTGCGCATTGGGGCCGATCCAGCGGGTTTACGGCCAAGCGCCGGTCGTGCTCGTTCGCAACGGCTATTGCAAGACCTGCATCGGCTGCCAGAAGAGCTGCTATGACTTCAACCCGCGCGCTGCGGTGTTCAGCGACGTCTATGACGACGATCCGCGCTATGCCGGCCAGCACCGCATTTTCACCGGGCTGCTGCCGGGGCTGCTGATCGCCTTCTTCGGCCAAGGGGCCGCGCCCACCTACGGCGAGGCGTGGCGCGCCGCGATTCTCGCGGGCGCGGCGCTGGCGAGCGCCGGGCTCTACGGCCTGGCGGCGGTCACGCTGCCGGTCAACGCCTATCGCCTCAACGCGGTGTTCAGCGCCGCGGCGATCGTCGCCTTCTATTGGTGGTCGGGTCCCAACATCGTGGTCACCAGCGCGTGGCTCATCGGCGCGACCGCGCCGGGCTGGCTCCTCGCCGCCGCGCCGAGCCTCGGTTTCGTCTGCGCGCTGGCGATCCTGGGCGGCGGCCTGCGTTCGGAGCGCCGCTTTGACGAGCAGCGCGCCGCGACCGCGGCCGCCAAGCGGCCGACTGGCCAGACCGTGCTCAAGCGCAAGCTCGGCGGCGTCGGCCGCGAGGTGACCGACCGCGGCAGCGGCGTCTCCTTCGCAGCCGCGGCTGACGCGACGCTGCTCGACGCGATCCAGGCCGCGGGCCTCAAGATCAATTACGGTTGCCGCTCCGGCGTCTGCGGCGCCGACGCCATCGCGATCCCGGAAGGCGGCGAGAATCTCTCGGCGCCAGGTGAGGACGAGAGCCAGGCGCTGCGCCGGCTCGGCCTCGAAGGCCGGGCGCGGCTCGCCTGCATGTGCAAGGTCTCGGGTCCGGTGACGATCGACCGCGACCCGCACTCGGGCCCCGCCGCCGCGCCGGCGCCAAAGCGCGCGCCCGCCGCCGACAAGGCGAAGCCGCTCGGCATCAACCGCGTCGTCATCGTCGGCAATGGCGTCGCCGGCATGGGCGTCGCCGAAGCGCTGCGCCGCGACTCGCCCTCGGTCGCGATCACGCTGGTCACCAACGAACCGTCGCATTTCTACAACCGCATGGCGATCGGCCGCCTCGTCTACGACGCCCAGGGCGCCGACGGACTGCAGCTCGTGCCCGAAAATTGGTTCAGCAACAACGACGTCACGGTGCTGCGCAACACGGTCGCGGCGGGGATCGACAGGGCGGGCCACAAGCTGAAGCTGGCGACCGGCCAATCGCTGCCGTATGACAAACTGGTGCTCGCCAGCGGCGGCCGCGCTTCGACCCCAACCCCGGATTTTCTGCGCCGCGCCAACGCCTTCGTGCTGCGCAGCACGGAGGACGCGCTTTCGCTGCGGTCGTTCGCCCAGTTGACCAAAGCCAAGCGCGCCGTGGTGATCGGCGGCGGCGTGCTCGGCGTCGAGGCGGCCGACGCGCTGCATCATCTGGGGATGCAGGTCGCGATCCTGCAACGCGCCGACCGGCTGATGAACGCTCAGCTCGACGTCGAGGGCGCGGCGAAGCTGCAGGCCTATCTCGACGGCATCGGTGTGCAGTCGGTGTGCAACACGACGATCACCGGCTTCGAGGGGACGGACCGCATCGCCGCCGCCCGCCTCGCCCACGGGCCGCGGGTGCGGGCGGACCTGTTCGTGGCCTGCCTCGGCATCCAGGCCAACACGTTCCTCGCGCATCAGGCGGGGCTCGAAATCGGACGCGGGGTGAAGGTCGACGCCGGCATGCGCACCTCCGATCCCGACATCTACGCCGTCGGCGACGTCGCCGAAGCCAAGGGTCTCGTGGGCGGCCTGTGGCCGATCGCCGCCGCCCATGCCGCGATCGCCGTCGCGACCATGCTCGGCGAAGACAAGACCCCCGAGCCGCCGCGGGTGACGCTCAGGCTCAAGTGCAACGGCGTCGATCTCTACAGTTTCGGCCGGCTCGAAGCCAAGCCCGGCGAAGACGAGTTCATCGCGCCGGCCAATGCCGAAGCGTGGCGGCGGGTGATCGCCAAGGGCGACGAACTCGTCGGCGCGGTGTTCGTCGGCCCGCCCGGCAGCGGCCGCAAGTTTTCCCAGGCGCTGCAGAAGCCGGAGGATTCGGCGAAAATGGTGGCCGCGATGCGCAGCGGCGAATGGGTGAATTGAGCCGTGACAAATCGGTAATGGCGCCTTCATGAAGCGAAAATAGTTTGCCGCGCCATCGCGCTCGAGGACGCGCGCCGATTCGGCGCGGATCGATGACGAAAGGGCGGCCGATGAAATCGTTTCGCAAGGAATTATGGTTCGAAACGCCGGGACGAAGGGCGTTCGTCAACATCACGCCCGACGTCCAGGCCGCGCTGCGGGAGAGCGGCGTGCGCGAGGGGTTCGTGCTGGTCAACGCCATGCACATCACGGCGTCGGTCTTCATCAACGACGACGAGCGCGGGCTGCACGCCGATTACGACGAATGGCTGGAAAGGCTCGCGCCGCACGAGCCCGTGTCGGCCTACCGTCACAACCGCACCGGCGAGGACAACGCCGACGCCCACATGAAGCGGCAGATCATGGGCCGCGAAGTGGTGGTTGCGATCACCGCAGGCAAGCTCGACTTCGGCCCCTGGGAGCAGATTTTTTACGGCGAGTTCGACGGCGGGCGGCGAAAAAGGGCGCTGATCAAGATCATCGGGGACTGAGCGATTTGGCGCGCTCCGACACCTGGGGGCAGCGGCTCAGTTTGGATTTCGGGTTTCGACCCCGAGCGGCGTTCGCTCGACAAGGTGATTGATCCACGCGCGCTCGAGAGCGGCAACGCGGCCTGTCCGGAGTTGGGAAAGCTGTGAATCGGCGCGTCCCTTCGACGCCGATGGGCGTAATCGGGCCAAATTCCCGGGCGCCCTTGTAGGCGAGGTCGCCGACCTCGCTGCCGCCGCTTGAAAGACTCGTGCAGGATGAGGCGCTTACGCGCTTAACCGAGGTCGTCCTTCGACAAGCTCAGGATGAGGGACCTCGGCTACAGAATGCCGCCGCCCGGGAAGCTGCCCCGGTTACCCGATTGGCTTCGTAACTCTCTGAGTTTTAACAGGTGGGTGGGGTCGATCGGTGGCCGCGATTCGCGGATTGCTAGGAGCGAAGCGCTCGTAGCTTGCGAGGCGCGCGCTCGAATAGCAGCAGCGATCGGCCCGCCACCTCGTATTTCGCGCCGATGGCGAATTCTGTGTCGGACAGGCGCGGGTCATTGGTGTCGATCCGTCGGAGCCAGCCGCGGCTTCGGTAACAAGTTGGCAGGGTGAAGACGACGACGTCATAGTGCGCGTTGAGCACGAGCAGCAGTGTCGCTTCTCCGCCCCGCCTCGGCAGCCCACTCGTTTGCGCTCGACCATCGATCAACATGCCGAAGCATCGCGTGCGATCGTCATTCCAGTCCTCAGCCGACATGGGCGCGCCGCGCGCGCAGATCCACGTTACGTCCTTGATGTGGAAACGAGGATCGGTCTCCCCTGTCAAGAACCGTTGACGGCGCAGCGCCGGATGGTCTCGGCGCAGACTAATGAGTTTGCGCACGAAATCGGTCCGTTCGGGGTGACTGCGCTCGAGGGCCCAGTCGATCCAACTGAACTCGTTGTCCTGGCAATAGGCGTTGTTGTTGCCGCGCTGGGTACGGCCGAATTCGTCGCCGGCGACGAGCATCGGCGTTCCCTGGGCCAAGAGCAGCGTCGCCAGTATGTTGCGCATCTGCCGCTCGCGCAGGGCGTTGACGGCCGCGTCGTCGGTCGCGCCTTCGACGCCGCAGTTCCAGGAACGATTGGAAGCGCTGCCGTCGGCGCCGCCCTCGCCGTTCGCCTCGTTGTGCTTGTCGTTGAACGCGACGCAGTCGCAGAGCGTGAAGCCGTCGTGCGCAGTGACAAAGTTCAAGCTCGCCCACGGCTTGCGCCCGCGCCGGTCGAATGTGTCGGGCGAGGCGCAGAGCCGCGGCGCGAGCGTGCGCGGCGGCGCCTCGCCGCGCCAGAAATCACGCACGGTGTCGCGGAACGAATCGTTCCATTCCGCCCAACCTGGCGGGAAGCCGCCGACCTGATAGCCGCCCGGGCCGCAATCCCAGGGTTCGGCGATCAACTTGACGCGCGCCAGCGCCGGGTCCTGGCCGACGGCCTTGAGAAAGCCGCTCTCGGTTTGGAAGCCGTCCGGTTCGCGCGCGAGAATCGTGCCGAGGTCGAAACGGAAACCGTCGACGTGCATTTGCGTCGCCCAGTAGCGCAAGCTGTCGGTTACCATCTGGATGACGCGGGGATGGCTGAGATTGACGGTGTTCCCCGTGCCGGCGTCGTTGATATAATAGCGCCGGTTGTCGGGCAGCAAGCGATAATAGGAGGCGTTATCAATGCCCTTGAACGACAGCGTCGGACCGAGTTCGTTGCCTTCCGCCGTGTGGTTATAGACGACGTCGAGCACGACTTCGAGGCCCGCGTCGTGGAACCGGGCGATCATCTCCTTGAATTCCCGCAGAGAATTGGCAACGTCCATGGCGTAGCGCGGGTCGGGCGCGAAGAAGCCGATGGAATTGTAACCCCAATAGTTCCTGAGCCCTCTTTCGAGCAGATAGTTGTCGTCGACGAAGGTGTGGATCGGCAGCAGCTCGATTGTGGTCACGCCGAGCGACTTTACATAATCAATGACTTCCCGCACGCCGAGACCGGCGTAGGTCCCGCGCAGATGCTCTGCGACGAGCGGGTGAAGCTGCGTGAAGCCTTTGACGTGCGCTTCGTAGACGACGGTCCGGTCCCAGTGAACGAAACGGTGTTTCGGCTCGCCGTGCCAGTCGAAGTCCGGATCAACCACCACCGACTTGGGCACGAAAGGCGCGCTGTCGCGCGTATCGAATGATCGATCGGCGTCTTCGGAACCGATCACATAGCCGAACACCGAGGGGTCCCAGTCGAGCGCGCCGACATGGGCTCTCGCGTAAGGGTCGAGCAGCAGCTTGTTGGGATTGAAACGGTGCCCGGCGTCGGGATCATAGGGGCCGTGGACGCGAAAACCGTAACGCGCGCCCGGGCCTAGGCCTGCGACCCGACCGTGAAAGATCTCGTCGGTGAATTCCAGGAGCGGCAAGCGCTCGATTTCCCGCTTGCCGTCACTGTCGAAGATGCAGACTTCGACGCGCGTCGCATGCGCGGAGAAGATCGCGAAATTAACCCCCGAGCCCGACCACGTCGCGCCGAGCGGATAAGGCCTTCCCGCAGATACTCGCAACGATCCCCTGGTCAATCCCGGCCCCCAGTCCATTCCACCGCGGCGCGTCGCGCCGACGCTCGACAGTTGCCGCCGGCGGCATTACGCATTACGATGACACTTTAATAAATCCCCTTGCTCCCGGAGCGCTTTCATCAGTCGAGCGGCAGTCGGGGCGGCCTCGCGCGTCAACCCGTCGGGCGGAGCCGATCGTAGAGCGCGCCGAGCGGCAGCTCGACGTCGATCGCGGTGAATTCGATGACAGCCTCGGCGCCGCTGAGTTCCGTGTCGGTCCACTCGCCGCCTTCGGGCCGCGAATAATGCACGGCTGCGATCGCGTCGGGGTCGACGAGCAGGATATGCCGGATCGTCGGGTGGCGGCGGTACTCTTCCAGTTTGATGAAACGGTCGACCTTGCTGGTCGACGGCGAGAGAACCTCGACGACCACCATCGGATGATGGGCTTCGTAGGAGTCGGCCCGGGGCGGCGCGCAATCCACGGTGACGTCGGGCCGCCTGGCCGAACGAATGGTCGTTCTCAGGGCCGTGTCGGCCGAAGCGACGCGGCAGGGTCCGCCCTTCAGGCGATTGGCCAACTCGACGATGCAGTTGATCGCGATCACGTCGTGCGCGTTGCTCGCCCCTGTCATCGCCCGCAAAGGTTTTGCGACGCCATCGACGAGTTCGTAGCGTTCGTCCTGGTCGAGCTGCCAAAGGTAGAATTCCTCGGGAGTCATGCGGCGTGGGGAAGGTTCGGCCATCTCATCGCCTCCGCGAGGTCATATTACCGCCGTCGCCGCGACGGCGCCAGCCGCGGTCATCCCATTCCGGCATCCCCAGCGGCGGCAAAACCGCTCTGGGCAACGCCGCTATCTGGGAAATCTCGCTTGACATCGAACCTGCTGTTGCCACACTCGGGCGCGACCATCGAGGCCGCCGCCATGCTCGCCATTCGTGCCGCTCGTTCGGGCGGACCAGAGGTTCTGGAGCCCCATGACGCGCCGGCGCCGACACCGGGGCTCGGTCAGCTCCTCGTGCGCCACGAGGCCATCGGCGTCAATTTCATGGACACCTACCAGCGCGCCGGCGGCGGCGTGGTTCCGGTGCAATTTCCAGCGGTGCTCGGCCAGGAAGCGGCCGGTGTCGTCGAGGCTGTCGGCGATGGCGCCGACGTCTTCCGTCCTGGCGATCGCGTCGCTTATCTCGGCAAGTCCGGCGCCTATGCCGAATATGGCCTCGCCTATGCGCCAATGGCCGTTCGACTTCCCGACGTCGTCACCTTCGAGGCCGCCGCAGCGGCATTCGTCAAAGGCATGACCGCCGAATTTCTCGTGCGCCGCTGCCGTCCCTTGAAGGCCGGCGAGACGATCCTGGTTCAATCTGCGGCGGGCGGCGTCGGGGCGATCCTCGTCCAATGGGCCAAGGCGCTGGGCGCGCGCGTCATCGGCGCCGTGGGCGCGCCGGAGAAATCCGGCTTTGCGCGGAGGCTCGGCTGCGACGAGGTGATTCTCTATCGTGAGGAGGACGTCGCGGCCCGTGTTCGCGAGATCACGGCAGGCCGCGGCGTCGACGTCGCCTACGATTCGGTCGGCCAAGATACATTCGAGGGGACGCTCGCGAGCCTGGCCAAGCGCGGGCTGTTCGTCAGCTTTGGCCAGTCCTCCGGACCGATAGCGCCATTCGCGCCCATGCGACTGTTGCTCGGCGGCTCGCTGTTTTTCACCCGCCCGATGCTTTTCGACTACATCGGGACGCGGGGCGAACTCGAGGGCAGCGCCGGAGCGCTCTTCGCCATGATCGCCGAGAACGAGCTCGCGATCGAAATCGGCCAGACTTTCAAGCTAGCGGATGCGAGCCAGGCACACGCAGCGCTAGAGTCGCGCAAGACCGTCGGCTCGACAATTCTGGTTCCCTGAGGCCGCGCCGGAGCTCTGCGGTCAGCCATGACGACACGCGGAGCGGCGCCGCGAGGGGGATTCGTCCAAGCGTGCCAACCGTACTACGGTCGAAGCAGACTACCGGTCGTCGGAAGCCGAGCGATCCACGCGCTGTGGTAGACCTTTCGAGGCCGCTTCGGCGCGCGCGCGCTCGAGGGATGCGGAACGCGCTCGACGTCCGCAGCGGCGGGTGAAAACCGGCGGCCTCGAGAGAAGGTCGACGCCGTTCGCTCCGGATCGTCTTTCAAAGAATCCGGCGCCTAGGGCTTGTCTTGCATTCGCGAAACGAGCGTCTAGTGTCGCGCGTCAATTCATGCCGGGAGGTTCAACCCATGTCGCTATTCGACCTTTCCGGCAAGGTCGCCGTGGTCACGGGCTCGTCGCGCGGCATCGGGCGCGCGATCGTCGAGCGGCTCGCCGAACATGGCGCGAAGGTTGTCGTTTCGTCGCGCAACGTCGGGCCCTGCGAGGAGGTCGCGGCGGCGATCAACGCCGCGCATGACGAAAAACGCGCGATTGCCGTCGCCGCCAACATCTCGTCGAAGGACGATCTGAAGCGGCTCGTCGACGAAACCCGCGCGGTGTTCGGCAAGATCGACATTCTGGTCTGCAACGCGGCTGCGAACCCGTATTACGGGCCGCTCGCCGGCATCTCCGACCACCAGTTACGCAAGACTCTCGAGAACAACGTGATCGCCAATCACTGGCTGATCGGCTTCGTCGCCCCGGAGATGAAGGAGCGGCGCGACGGCGCGATCGTCATCGTCTCCTCGATCGGCAGCTCGAGAGGCAGCGCCATCATCGGCGCCTACAACATCTCCAAGGCCGCCGATTTCAGCCTCGCCCGCAATCTCGCCGTCGAGCTAGGCCCTTACAACGTGCGCATAAATTGCATCGCGCCGGGGCTGATCAAGACCGATTTCGCCAAGGCGCTGTGGGACAATGCCAAAACGCTGAAGGAAAGCAACGCGCGCACGCCGCTCGGACGCATCGGCGAGCCCGACGAGATCGCCGGCGCCGCGGTGTTCCTCGCGTCCAGAGCGGGCGCCTATATGACCGGCCAGTCGATCGTGATCGACGGCGGCGCTACAATTACCTGATCTCTAGTTTCGGAGAAACGCGCATGAAAGCCCTGTTGAGCCGCGCTCCCGGCGGGCCCCCCAAGCTAACGCTGGAAGACGTTGCCGACCCGACGCCGGGCGCCCACGAGGTCGCCATCGCAATCCACGCCTGCGGGGTCAATTATCCCGACGCGCTGATCATCGAGGACCGCTATCAGTTCAAGCCGCAGCGGCCGTTCTCGCCCGGAGGCGAAATCGCCGGAGCGATCGCCGCGGTTGGCGAAGCGGTGACCAACCTGAAGGTCGGCGACCACGTGCTCGCCTCCATCGGCTGGGGCGGCATGGCCGAGATGGCGGTCGCCGATTCGCGTCGGGTCGTGCCGCTTCCCGCCTCGATGCCGTTCGACGAGGCGGCGGCGCTGCTGATGACCTATGGCACCACGATCTACGCGCTGAAAGATCGCGCCGCGCTGAAGAGCGGCGAGTCTCTGCTCGTGCTCGGCGCGGCGGGCGGCGTCGGTTCGGCGGCGATCGAACTCGGCAAGGCGATGGGCGCACGGGTCATCGCGGCGGTGTCGAGCCCCGAGAAGGCCGAGGCCTGCAAGGCCTGGGGCGCGGACTCGACCGTCATCTACCCCTCCGGCCCGTTCGACCGCGACGGCCAGAAGCGGCTCGCCGAGCTCATCAAATCCGCCTGCGGCGAGAATGGCGCGGACGTCGTCTACGACGCCGTCGGCGGCGACTATTCGGAGGCGGCGCTGCGCGCGATCGCCTGGGAGGGCCGCTTCCTCGTCATCGGCTTTCCCGCCGGCATCCCGAAACTGCCGCTCAACCTCACGCTGCTCAAGTCCTGCCAGGTGATCGGCGTGTTCTGGGGCGCGTTCGCGACCAGGTTCCCGGAAAAGAACGCCGCCAACACCAGCGAATTGTTCGCGCTCTACGAGAAGGGGCTGATCAAGCCGCGGGTCTCCCGGCGATTCCCGCTCAGCGAGGCCGCCGACGCGATCTCCTGGGTCGCCGGACGCAATGCGCTCGGCAAGGTCGTGGTCACGATCGATTGACACGCGCGGGTCTCGAGCGAATCGCGGCGGCCCCGATTCGTCGGGGTTCCGTTCGCCATTTCGGCGCAAGGTCCCGGAACGAGGCGCTCGCGCGCGGCGACATTTTTACCCGCGGCCAACCATGCGCCGAAGCGGAGCTTGCCGCGCCGCCCGCCGGCGCCGCGAATCGTCGGGATCGCGATTCGTACCCGCTGCGTGCCCGATTCGAAATCGAGTGTCCCGGCGCGGGGCGATGGCGCCGGCCGCGCCGCAACGAAGCCTCGAGGCTGCCGCATCGAGGCCAGGATTCGACTCGCTTTTCCCCCAAAATGAGGATTCGATTCGCGTGTCGCCGATTCGTGCCGCTTTTGTTTCCGCTCTCGCTCGCCCGACCCGGTTTGGCGCCGCGGCCGCGAACCCGCGTTGCGCCATCGCGACCGCGTTTGCAAAGCGTTAGCCATCCTGCGACACCCTGGCGGCGAATGTCGAGCCTCCCTTCGCCAAGCCTCGAGGCGCCCTAGTCGATGAGTTCGGCCCCCTCGATTGCGACCCAGACGACCCCGGACGGCGTTACCCTGGCGCTTCGCGGCGATTGGACGATCGACGCCGGCTCGGCGCTGGAGCGTGCGGCGGGCGAGCTCGGGTCGGCGGCCAAGGGACACGGCAAGGCCGTCATCGACATTTCCACGCTCGGCGCGCTCGACACGGCCGGGGCCTGGGTGATCTCGCGTTGCCAGTACGGCCTCGCGAGAGCGGGCGTCGAAGCGGCGTTGACCGGGGTCCGCGAGGACCATGCGACGCTGCTCCGGGAGGCGGGTTACCGAGATTTCGAGACGCCGCCGCCGCCGCGCCGCTGGCTCGCCCTGTCGCTGATCGCCGACGTCGGCGCCTCGATCGCCGGCGCCTTCGCCGACATCGCGGGCGGGCTCGATTTTCTCGGCAAGATCGTCGTCGTCTTCCTCGCCGGGGCGGTCAATCCCCGGCGCTGGCGGATCACGCCGGTGGTGTTCCACATCGAGAATTTCGCGCTGCGCGGCACGCCGATCATCCTGATGATCAACTTCTTCGTCGGGGTGATCGTGGCGCAGCAAGGGATCTTCCAGCTCGCGCGGTTCGGCGCCGCCGCCTACAGCACCGAGCTCGTCGCGATTCTCGCTTTGCGCGAGCTCGGCGTGCTGCTCACTTCGATCATGGTCGCCGGCCGCTCCGGCTCGTCGATCACCGCCGAGCTCGGCGCCATGAAGATGCGCGAGGAGATCGATGCGCTGAGGGTGATGGCGCGCGATCCGCTCGAAGTGCTGGTGCTGCCGCGGCTGGTCGCGCTGCTGGCGTCGCTGCCGATCCTCACCTTCCTCGGCGACATCGCGGCGCTGTTCGGCGGCATGGTCGTCGCCTGGGCGCATGGCGACGTCACGCCCTATTCTTATCTCGAGCGCCTGCAGCAGCCCTATATGGTCGAGCGGTTCGAAGTCGGCATGATCAAAGCGCCGTTCATGGCGCTGGTGATCGGCGTGATCGCCGCCGCCGAGGGCTTCGCCGTCGCCGGCTCCGCCGAATCGCTCGGCGGCAAGGTGACGTCCTCGGTGGTCAAATCGATCTTCCTGGTGATCGTGCTCGACGGGCTGTTCGCGAGCTTCTTCGTGGCGGTGAACTTTTGAGCCCGGCCGCTGCAGCCTCCGCCTCGCCGGCGCGGCCGGTGGAGATCCGGGTCAGCGGCCTGGAAGTGGGCTTCGGCGACAAGCTCGTCATGCGCGGGCTCGATCTCGATATTCTCCGCGGCGAGGTGCTCGGCTTCGTCGGCGCCTCCGGGGCCGGCAAGTCCGTGCTCACGCGCTCGATCCTGGGACTGTTGCCCAAGCGCGCCGGAACCATCGAAGTCAAAGGACGCAATATCGACGAGCTCACCCCGCGCGAGCGCCTGGCCGTCGAGCGGCGCTGGGGCGTGCTATTCCAGCAGGGCGCGCTGTTCTCCAGCCTCACCGTCAAGCAGAACATCGAGGCCCCGATGCGCGAGCATCTCGACATCTCGCCGAAGTTGCGCGGCGAGCTGGCGATGCTGAAACTTTCGTTGGTGGGATTAGCCCCCGACGCCGCCGAAAAGTTCCCGAGCGAGCTCTCGGGCGGCATGATCAAGCGCGCCGCGCTCGCCCGCGCGCTGGCGCTCGACCCCGACCTGTTGTTTCTCGACGAGCCGACCTCGGGCCTCGATCCGATCGGCGCCGGCGATTTCGACGAATTGATCGCGACGCTGCAGGCGACGCTGGGGCTCACCGTGTTCATGGTCACCCACGACCTCGACAGCCTCTATGCGATCTGCGACCGCGTCGCGGTGCTGGGCCAGGGCAAGGTGGCCGCGATCGGCGCGATCGAGGACTTGCTGGGTTCGGACGACCCTTGGATACGCGAATATTTCCACGGCAAGCGCGGCGCCGGACGCGAGGCCGCGTACCGCGCTCGGGCCGGCGCCGCGCGCCCTGCGAGCTTCAGAACCGGGTGATAAGGACGCTCAGACGATGGAGACCAAAGCGCATCACGTCTTGATCGGCCTGTTCACGCTCATCGTGATCGCCGCCGCCTTCGGACTCGTGCTCTATGCCTCGGGCGCCAGCGGTCTGCGCGCCGTTCGCGTCTATGTCGTGACCTTCAAGGGGTCGGTCGGCGGCCTCACCGGCGGCGCCATCGTCACCTTCAACGGCCTCCAGGTCGGCGACGTGACGCACGTCGGCTTGGTCCCCAGCGATCCCGGCCGCGTCGAGGCGGTGATCCGCGTCGACGCCGACGTCCCGTTGAAGACCGATACCCAGGCGCGGCTCGAATCCCAGGGCCTCGGCGGCGCGACGGCGGTCGCGCTGATCGGCGGCGCCGCCAACGCGCCCAATCTCGTCGGCGA
Source organism: Roseiarcus sp. (assembly GCA_052147395.1). Taxonomy (GTDB): domain Bacteria; phylum Pseudomonadota; class Alphaproteobacteria; order Rhizobiales; family Beijerinckiaceae; genus Roseiarcus. The sequence goes on along the minus strand of JBKQKS010000255.1, from coordinate 11,942 downwards.
GAACAGTCAGCCGCCGACGCTGAACGGCGAGCCTTCGCAGTTGCAGAATCTCTTGGAAAACGTCTCCTCGCTGTCCGCCAAGACCCAGTCGGTGCTGGACAACGTCAACTCGCTGATCTCCGACAACAAAGCCGCGATCGGCGACACGGTCGGGAACCTCGATGTGTTCTCGAAATCGCTCGGCGACAACGCGCCGGCGATCAAAGACGCGCTCGCCTCGGTCGCCGAGGTGGGCAAGCGCATCGGGCCGCTCGCCGATCACGTCGATGCGCTCGCCGGACACGCCGACAAGGTGGTCGCCGCGCTCGACCCCGACCAAGTGCGCGATATCGTCGGCAATGTCGCGGACCTGTCGAAAAAGCTCGACGCCGCCGCCGACAAGATCGGCGGTGTGATGGCCTCCCTGCAATCGCTGTTCGGTTCGCCGGAGACCAAGGGCGCGCTCGCCGAGGCCGGCGCCGCCGCGAGATCCGTGCGCGTGCTCGCCGACGACTTGGACCAGCGCGTCAAGGTCATCTCTAACGGCCTCGAGCGCTTCAGCAATTCGGGCCTGCGCGAATACGAGGCGCTGGCGGCCGACGGCCGGCGCACCCTCGCCGACCTCGACCAGCTGCTGCGCAGCCTGGAGAAGAATCCGAGCCAGCTGCTGTTCGGCAAGAAATGAGCGCCGGCTCGGCTGGCGGGCTCGTCCGCCTCAGCTCATCCAGTTGCCGCCGTCGACGTTGAGGGTCTGGGCGACGACGTAGTCGGAATCCGCCGAGGCGAGGAACACCGCGGCCCCCTGGTAGTCGCCGGGCAGGCCCATGCGGCCATAAGGCACGGCTTCGCCGACGAGCCGCTTCTTCTCGCCGAGCGGCCGGCGCTCCCATTTGGCGAACAGCGAATCGACATGGTCCCACATCGGCGTATCGACCACGCCGGGCGCAATGCCGTTGACGTTGATTTTGTATTTGATGAGATCGAGCCCCGCCGATTGGGTGAGCGAGATCACGGCGGCCTTCGACGCGCAATAGACCGACACCAAAGCCTCGCCGCGGCGTCCGGCCTGCGAGGAGAAGTTGATGATCTTGCCGCCCTTGCCGGCGCCGATCATGCGCTTGGCGACGGCTTGCAGGGTGAAGAACAGGCCCTTCGCATTGACGGCGAACTGCTTGTCCCAGCTCGCTTCCGTCACTTCGACGATCGGCCCCATGTCGAATATGCCGGCGTTGTTGACGAGGATGTCGACGCCGCCCCATTTCGCCGCGACGGTCGCGACGCAGGCGTCGATAGAGGCCATGTTCGTCACGTCGAGCGCGACGCCGATGGCGCGGTCGCCGTGTCCGGCGGCGGTCGCTTCGGCCTCTTCAGCAAGGATGTCGGCGACCGCGACGCGGGCGCCCTCGGCGACAAAGGCGTCGACGATCGCCGCGCCGATGCCGCGCGCGCCGCCGGTGACGATGGCGATCTTGTTGTCGAGTTTCATCGTTGCAGCTCCCGAACCAAGGCGGGCCGCTTTTACAGCGCGCCCTTCAGATAATCGTCGATCGTCGCGCGCACGCCCTGGCGCCACAGCTTTTTCAGGGCGCCGGAGAACGCTTCGACATAGACAGGCGCATCCGCGAGCGCGCCAAAGATGTCGCGCATGGCGAGGAACGCCAGGGGGTCCTCGCGCGCCGGCTTGGCGTGGGCCTGCAGGCGGTCCCAATTGGGATCGTTGGGCGGAATGAGCTTGCCGCTCTCGGACTCGCCGTAGCAGTAACGGCACCACAGGGCCGAAACGAGCGCGAGGCCGGAGAGGCTCTGGCCCGCCGCGAGCCGCGCCGCCGCGGTCGGCAGGATGAACTTCGGCTGGCGGTTGGAGCCGTCGAGGCAGAGCCGCGAAATCGTGTCGCCAATCTTCGGATTGGAGAAGCGGCGGTCGATCAGCAGCCGATAATCCTCGAGATCGACATTCGGCGGCGGCGGCACGGTCGGCATGATCTCGCGCTGGGTCAGCGCCGCGAGGAACGCCTTTATCTCAGTGTCGGCCATCGCGTCGTGGACGAAATGGATGTCGATGAGGCCGCTCGCGTAGGCGATCGCCGCGTGTCCGCCGTTGAGGATGCGGATCTTCATCAGCTCGTAGGGCGCGACGTCGTGGGTGAATGTGACGCCAACCGTCTCCAGCGCCGGGCGTCCCGTCGGAAACTCGTCCTCGACCACCCATTGCTTGAACTCTTCGCAGAACACCGGCGAGGCGTCTTCGATGCCGTAGACGTCGCTGAGGATGCCGCGTTCGCGGTCGCTCGTCGCCGGCGTGATGCGGTCGACCATCGAGTTGGGGAACGCGACATGGCAGCGGATCCAGCCGGCGAGTTTTGGGTCGACGAGTTCCGCGAGGCCGGCGACGGCGTTCTCGGTGACCTGGCCGTTGCCGGGAATGTTGTCGCACGACATCACCGTGAACGGCGCCACGCCCGCCGCGCGGCGGCGTCTGAGGCCGGCGACGATGAGGCCGAATGCGCTGTTCGGCGTGGCGATGTTGGCGCCGTCCCAGGCGATGTCGGGGTGTTTGGGGTCGAATGTCTGCGTCGCCGGGTCGATGTAATAGCCGCCTTCGGTGACGGTGAGCGAGACGATGCGGATTTCCGGCCGGCCCAGCCAATCGAGCATCGCGGCGACGTCGAACGGCTCGAGAAAATCGACCATCGCGCCGGTCACGCGCACGGTTGTTCGGTTCGCTTCCTGCTCGACGACGGTCGTCAGATAGTCCTGCGCCGCGAGTTTTTCGCGCATCGCGATATCGGCGTCGCGCACGCCGGCGCCGATGATGGCGAAGTCGCGCGAACGGCCGGCCGAGAACAACTCGTCGAGATAGACCGCCTGGTGGGCGCGATGGAAATTGCCCAGGCCGATATGCAGGATGCCGGGTTGCAAATCGCCGCGTCGATAGGCGGGCGTCAGGATCGACGAGGGCAGGGAGGCGAGAGACGCGAGCGAGAGCTTGACGGGCATCGGTTCGATCCGTCGGTTCGGGGGTCATCGACGAGGGGAGGGAGCAGCGCCGCCGTCGCAGCGGCGCTTCATTGGAGACGGCGGCCGTCCTTGTCGAACTTGTGGATGCGCTCTTCCCGCGCGGTGAGGAATACGCGGTCGCCGGGTTTCGCCGCCGACTCGCCTTCGATGCGCACCGTGAACGGGCCGAAATCGTCGCTGTCGGCGTAGATGAAAGTGTCGGAGCCGAGATGCTCGGCGAGACGGACGCGCGCAGGCCATTCGCCGGCGCTGGCCGAGATGTCGATGTGCTCGGGACGCGCGCCGATCGAGGCCGCGTTGCGGCGCGCCGCCGCGCCGCCGCCGAGGATGTTCATGGTCGGCGAGCCGATGAAGCGGGCGACGAACAGGCCGTTCGGCTTGTTGTAGAGCTCGAGCGGCGTGCCGATCTGCGCCACCGCGCCGCGGTCGAGCACGACGATCCTGTCGGCCATCGTCATCGCCTCGACCTGATCGTGGGTCACGTAGATCATCGTCGTTTTCAGCTGATGGTGCAGTTCGCCGATCTCGACGCGCATCTGCACGCGCAGCGCCGCGTCGAGGTTGGAGAGCGGCTCGTCGAACAGGAACGCCTTCGGCTCGCGCACGATGGCGCGGCCGATGGCGACGCGCTGGCGCTGGCCGCCCGAAAGCTGGCGCGGCTTGCGGTCGAGATAGTCGGTGAGATTGAGCGTCGCCGCCGCCTTCCTCACCTTCTGGTCGATCACGCTCGCCGGCTGTTTGGCCATCTTGAGCGCGAAGGCGATGTTGTTGCGCACGCTCATGTGCGGGTAGAGCGCATAGGACTGGAACACCATGGCGAGCCCGCGCTGCGCCGGCCCGACCTGGCTCACGTCCTTGCCGTCGATGAGGACCTGGCCGCTGGTCACGTCCTCGAGGCCGGCGATCAGCCTGAGCAGCGTCGACTTGCCGCAACCCGACGGTCCGACGAACACCGTGAACTCGCCGTCTTTGATCGCGAGGTCGACGCTGCGGATGACGTCGACCGTCCCGAAGCTCTTCTTCACCGACCTCAGTTCGATGCTGCCCATGGGCTTCTTCCTTACTTGACCGCGCCGAAGGTGAGGCCGCGCACCAGCTGCTTCTGCGAGAACCAGCCGAGGATGAGAATGGGCGCGATGGCGAGCGTCGAGGCCGCGGAAAGCTTGGCCCAGAACAGCCCTTCCGGCGCCGAATAGGATGCGATGAAGGCGGTGAGCGGGGCCGCGTCGTGGCTCGTCAGATTGAGGGTCCAGAACGCTTCGTTCCAGCTCAGGATGATCGATAGCAGCATCGTCGAAGCGAGACCGGGGATCGCCATCGGCGTCAGCACATAGAGGATCTCGTCGATCAGCGAGGCGCCATCCATGCGCGCCGCCTCCAGGATGTCGACCGGGATTTCCTTGAAGTAGGTGTAAAGCATCCAGATCAGAATCGGCAAATTCATCAGCATCAGCATCAGTCCGATGCCGAACCGGCTGTCGAGCAGATGCAGGTCGCGGAACCACAGGAAGATCGGCACCAACACGCCGACGCCCGGCATCATCTTGGTCGACAACATCCACATCAGGATGTCCGGGGTGCGCCGCGTCATGATCCAGTAGATGACGGGAATCGAGGCGACCGCGACGATCGGCAGATAGACCTGCCAATTCTCCGCCGCGTCGCCGAGCGCCCACAGCAGCGCCGCCGCGATGACGATCGCGCCGAGAATGGCGAGATATAACCTGCGCGTCAGCGCCCGGTCGGGCGCGGTCGTCGGCGCGAAGGCCATCGACCACGCGGCGGGCACCGCGATGATGAGCCCGACCACGTTGGCGCCGATCGACAACACGATCGAGTTGTAAGCGAACAGCAGATAGTTCGAGCGGTGCTGCACCTCGACGTAGTTCTCCAGCGTCCAATTGAAGAACAGGAATTTCGGCGGGAACGCGAAGGCGTCGAGCTCGCTCTTGAAACTGGTCAGGAACGTCCACAGGATCGGGAAGAAGATGACGAAGCCGACCGCCCAGGCCAGCACGTTGATCCCGACCCGCCGCGGGAGAGATTGACGAATCGCCATGGCTCAGCCCTCCAGATTCCGGCCGATCATCCGCATCAGGAAGATCGCGACGATGTTGGCGAGCACGACCGCGACGACGCCGCCCGCCGACGCGCCGCCGACGTTGAAGTTGAGCAGCGCCTCCTTGTAGACCAGGAAGGGGATATTGGTCGTTGCGGTTCCCGGCCCTCCCGAGGTGGTGACCAGGATTTCGGCGAACACGCTGAGCAGGAAGATCGTCTCGATGAGGATGACGACCGTGATCGCGCGCGCGATGTGCGGCAGCACGATGTAGAAGAAGTAGGAGAGCGCGCCGGCGCCGTCGAGCAGGGCCGCCTCCTTCTGTTCTTCGTCGAGCGACTGCAACGCGGTGAGCAGGATCAGGCTCGCGAACGGCAGCCATTCCCAGGAGACTATGAAGACGACGGACAGCATCGGCCAGTTGGTGAACCAGACCGGCGATGGCAGGCCGAGCGACTGCGCGATCCAGAGGAAGAAGCCCGATTCCGGATTCATCAGCAGGTTCTTCCACACCAGCGCGCTGACCGTCGGCATGACGAAGAACGGCGCAATCACCATCAGCCGCAGCACGGTCTGGCCGACGACTTGCTGATCCATCAGCAGCGCCACCAGCATGCCGCCGACGACGCTGATGACGAGCACTGAGGCGACCAGAATCAGCGTGTTGCCGAGCGCGGCGAGGAAATTCGGATCCGAGAGGAAATGCACGTAATTCTGCAAGCCGATGAATCGTATGTTCGTCGGATCGAGCAGGCTGTAGTGCAGCGCCGAGAAATACAGCGTGCGCGCCAGCGGCCCCAGCATCCAAGCAAACAGGAGGATGACAGAAGGGGCCACCAGAATGCGGCCGGCGATCGTGGTCTGCTGCGTCGCCATCGGGTTCGCTCCCCGTCGAGGTCGCCTCTCGTCGTCTCGCTTCGAGCCGGCGAGACGTATTGCGCCCGCGCAAACGCGCGCGCGCCGTTCGTGTTCGCGTCCTTACCCCCCTCTTCGCCCCGCGGTCCCCTCCCCGCGAGCGGGGAGGGGCGGGGATGGGGAGGACGACATCCCGCGAGGGCCGCCATCGTCGGCAGCCCTCGAACCGTCGCACGCGGGCTTACTTGATGTAGCCCGCCTCTTTCATCGCGGCCTCGGTCGAAGCTTGCGCCTTGGCGAGCGCCTCGTCGACCGTCATCGAGCCGGCGAGCGCTGCGGAGAAGTCCTGACCGACGTCGGTGCCGATGCCCTCGAACTCGGGGATCGCCACGAACTGCACGCCCGTGTAGGGAACCGGCTTCACGGTCGGGTGGTTCGGATCAGCCGAGTCGATCGAGTCGAGGGTCATCTGCGCGAACGGCGCGGCCTTCAGATACTCGGGGTTCTCGTAGAGCGATGTACGGGTGCCGGGCGGAACGCGCTCCCAGCCGTCCTTCGCGGCGACGAGATCGGTGTAATGCTTCGAGGTCGCCCAGGAGATGAACTTCTCGGCGGCGTCGACCTTCTGCGAACCCGCGGGAACCGCGAGCGCCCATGACCACAGCCAGTTGGCGTTCTTGCCGAGGCCGTCATTGGGCCCCAGCGCGAAGCCGACATCGTTCGACACCTTCGACTGCTTGGGATCGGTCACGAAGCCGCCCGCCACGGTGGCGTCGATCCACATGCCGCACTTGCCGGCGCTGAACAGGGCCAGGTTCTCGTTGAATCCATTGGAAGAGGCGCCGGGAGGTCCGTCGGCCGTCATCAGACTGACGTAGAAGTCCATCGTCTTCTTCCACTCGGGGGTATTGAATTGCGGCTCCCATTTCTCATCGAACCAGCGTGCGCCGAACGAATTGGCCATCGTGGTCAGGAACGCCATGTTCTCGCCCCAGCCGGCCTTGCCACGCAGGCAAATGCCGTAGACGCCGGCGGCCTTGTCGGTCATCTTGTCGGCGGCTTCTTTGATGAAGTCCCAGGTCGGCTTCTCGGGCATGGTGAGCCCGGCATTCTTCATCAAGTCGGTGCGGTACATGACGAATGAGCTTTCGCCATAGAACGGCGCGCCATACAGCTGGCCATCATAGGAAAGGCCGGCGCGGATCGGCGGCAGCAGGTCGTCGACGTCGTAGTCGGCGCCCAGCTTGTCGAGCGGATCGAGCCAGCCCTTCTTCGCCCAGATCGGAACCTCGTAAGTGCCGATGGTGAGCACGTCGAACTGGCCGGCCTTGGTGGCGATGTCGGTCGTCACCTTCTGGCGCAGCACGTTCTCTTCGAGCGTGACCCAGTTCAGCTTGATGTCGGGATTGGCCTTGGTGAAATCGTCCGTCATGCCCTGCATGCGGATCATGTCGCTGTTGTTCACGGTCGCAATGGTCAGCGTCGTCTGGGCATGAGCGGCGACGGTGAGGGCGGCGAGGGCTGTAGCCCCCAACAGACTCTTCAGGAGAGCCTTCATATCGGTTTCCTCCAAGTGGTGAGCGCGCTCGCAGTGAGCAAATGCTTTCCCTACGGGCGAATACTCGCAACGCCGGCGAGCGGAGTCAAGACCGATTCGTCGCTGCGGCGCAGCAACGGGCCGGACGCGTCGTCGCAGGGATGAGTTCTCATCCGCGTCGCGCGCCTCGATGCATGAGCGGCGCCCCGTTGCAGCCGCGCGCGGCGAGCGCGGCTGCCGGGGTCGGCGCCCCCGGCTGCAAGAGCGGCGCCCCATTGTAGCCGCGCGCGGTGAGCGCGGCTGCCGGGGTCGGCGCCCAAGGCTACAAGAGCGGCGCCTTTCAGGAGAGGTCAGCGCCGGAGTAGCCGCTCGGCGGTCGCTTCGTCGGTGACGAGGCCGGAAACGAGCTTGCCGATCAGCGCCGCGCGCAACGGCGTGCAGCGCGCCGGCCCCATGGCGACCCCGATCATCAGCCGGCGCGTGGGTTGCCTGAGCGGCGCGCTGGCGACGCGCTCGTTGAGCCCGCCCTGCAGCAATTTTCCGTGAACGTCGAACGACCAGCCGGTGATCTCGCCGATCGCGCCGGCGCGGCGCAGCGCCTCGTTCTCTTGCGCGGCGATGAAGCCGTCCTTCAACAGCGGCGAGGCCTCGTTGATCGGGCCGACGCCGACGAAGGTGACATCCGCCTGTTCGACGTGGTCGAACACGCCGCGCTCCGAGGGCTGGCCGACGAGGAACTCGCGCTCCTCGACCGAGCGCGCGATCACCGGCAACGGCATCGGATAATGCGCGGCGCGAACGCTGTCGGAGACGCGGATGATGACGTCGTAGAACGACGCCGAGCCGTCGGCCTTGCCGGCGCCGACGAGCGCGACCAGCTTGTGCTGCGGGCATTGCATCGCCGGCAGCTGGTCGCCGACCGCGCGCATGGTGCGGCCGGTGCCGATGCCGATGACGACGGGATCGGGCCTTCTCAGCCAACGCTCCATCTCCGCGGCGGCGATCTGGGCGATGCCGAGCACCGACGAGGACGAAGTCGGATCGGTGGGCGACACCTCGCAATAGATGAGATCGTAGCGCTGTTTCAGCGCCGAGGAAAGCTCCATGCAGCGCGCGATCGGATGGTCGAGCCTGACCTTGATCAGCCGCTCGGTCATCGCCAGCGAGACCAGGCGCTGCGCGGTCTGGCGGGAAATGCCGAGCTTGCGCGCGATCTCGTCCTGGGTGTTGCCGGCGACGTAGTAGAGCCAGCCCGCGCGCGCGGCGTCGTCGAGCCGCGCGCTCTCGGTTTCGGTTGGCCTACCCATCGCCTTGTCCCCGCCTCGCGCGGCGCTCCTCGTCGACCAGCGCCGGCAGCCCCGCCATGTCGTCGAATACCCGCGACGCTCCGGCCGCCCGCAAACGCTCGCGATAGGCCTCGCCCTGCGCATGGCCGGCGCCGGCGAAGCCGAACGCCGTCATGCCGGCGCCGAGCGCCGCCTCGATGCCCGGCGCGCTGTCCTCGATCACCAGACAGGCTTGGCTCGGCGCTCCGAGGCGCGCCGCGGCGATGAGGAACAGATCGGGCGCCGGCTTGCCGCGCGGCGCCTCGGCGCCGGAAAACACCCGATCGCCGAACAGATCGGTAAAGCCCACGAGCGCCAGCGAGGCGGCGATGCGTTGCGGCGAGCTGGAGGAGGCGACGCAGACGGGAGCGCCGAGCGCTGGCAGCGCCTCGCTGAGGCCCGCGATCGGCCTCAGATCGCGCTCGAAGGCGGCGATTGTGTCGCGCGCCAGCTCGGCCTCGAATCCCCTAGGCAGTTCCAGCCCGAGCTTTTCGCGCGACACGTTGCGCATCGTCGCGGTATCGATGCCGACGAACAGGTCGCGTGTTTGCTCGAAGTCGAGCGCGACGCCGAGCCGCGCAATGGCCTCGCGAGCGCACCCGAGCGCGATCACCTCGCTGTCGACCAGCACGCCGTCGCAATCGAAAATGACCAGCGCGGGCCAGGCGCGCTCCGGCGGTTCGGGTCGGGTCACAGCATCGTCTCCCTGAGACGCCGCTCGGTCTGCTGCAACGTCTCGAATGCGGCGCGCTTCTTGGCGTGGAATGCGGCGATTTCGCCGCCGGCGGGCTCGCGAATCTCCTTAATTCGCGACATCGCCGTCATCGCGCCGCGCATCGTGTAGCGCCCCGCCGCCACGGCGCCGAGCATCGCCGCGCCGAGCAGCACCGGCTCGGGCGTCTCGGCGGCGGCGACCGGGCGCCCGGTCGCGTCGGCGACGATCTGGCGCACCAGCGCGCTGTGCGCCGCGCCGCCGCTGGCGATCAGCATGTCGAGCGCGAAACCGCCCGACTCCAGCCGCCGCAACACTTGCGCGAGGTTTTGCGCAAGGCCGCAGAGCCCGGCGATATAGACCGCGTCGCGAGCCGCTTCATCCTCGTCGAGGTCGAGCCCGATGACGCCGGCGCGGGCGTCCGGGTCGGCGAACGGCGAACGATTGCCGAGGAAATCGGGCAGCACGTGAACGTCGCGGGCGATCAGCGCGGCCGCCGAATGCGAGCCGGCGCCGCGCACGAGTCTCTCTTCGAAAGTCGGAAAGTCCACCGCCGGGCCGGGAAACAGTCTCAGCAGCCGGTCGATCGCGGCGCCGAACGCGCTCTGCCCCGCTTCGCTCACCCAATAACCCGGCGTCAATACAGAAAGATACGGGCCCCACACGGCGGGCGCAAAACGCGGCGTTTCCGACATCACCATGCAGCAGCTCGAAGTGCCGAGGATCAGCGCGGCGCGCCGTTCCAGATCGCCTGGGGCGCCGCCGATGACGCCGAGCGCGCCGGCATAGGCGTCGATCAGTCCGGCGCCGACCGGCGTCCCCGGCGCGAGGCCTGTTCGCTCGGCGGCCTCGGGCGTGAGCCCCGAACCCAGCGGCGCGCCGGGCGCGACGATCTCGGCCCCGATGCGGGCGAAATTTTCGCGCGCCAAGGCGCCGAGCCCATGTCGTTCGAAGAAGTCCGCCGACCATCGCCCCGCGGGCGCGTCATAGGGCCATTTGCAGGTGACCGTACAGGCCGAGCGGGCGCTGGAGCCCGTCGCGCGGAAGGTCAGAAAGTCGGCGAGGTCGAAGAATCGCGCGCGCGCAAACGTGTCGGGGCGGTGGCGAGAGAGCCAGAGCAGTTTCGGCGCCTGCATCTCCGGCGACAGCGAGCCGCCTTCGTAGCAAAGAATGTGATGGCCGCCGGCGTTGATCTCGGCGGCCTCGGCGACCGCGCGATGATCCATCCAGACGATGGTGTCGCGCTCGGCGCAACCGCTCGCGCCGACCGGCAGCGAACAACCGTCGGCGTCGAGCGCGACCAGCGAGCAGGTGGCGTCGAAGCCGATGCCGGCGATGCGCGGCGCTCCGGCTCGAGCAACGGCCTCGCGCACCGCCTCGGTCGCGGCGGCAAAAATGTCGGCCGACGAATGCTCGACGAACCCGCCGCGCTCGCGCCACAGTTTTATCGGCCGCCGCGCGCTCGCGAGCAGCCGGCCCGCCGCGTCGAACACGCCCGCGCGCGCGCTCGCCGTGCCGACGTCCACGCCCACGAAGGCTTCCATGCTCGCGCGCTCCTTCCTCGGGCCAAGCATTTCACGAGCGGGCGCGCGCTGGCAAGACGGTTGCCGCCGCAGAACCCCCTCTCCCCTTGCGGGAGAGGGTTGGGGTGAGGGGTTCTCTCCGTCTCGCAAGGGGTTGGCCGAGCGGCGCGAACCCCTCATCCGGCGCTTCGCGCCACCTTCTCCCCTTGCGGGAGAAGGGTTGGGGATGAGGGGTGGCGCCGAAGGCGCTTTGTTCTGTGGGAACCCCTCATCCGGCCTTCGGCCACCTTCTCCCGCAAGGGGAGAAGGGGCTGACGCCCTTGCGCCTCCGCCCCGAGCGCGCGAGTTTGGGACGCGGAGCCAAGGGGGCGAAAGGTGGCGAAGAAGCCGAGCGCGGATGCGTTGTTTCCGGGCGTGATCGCGGCGGTGGTCGGCTCGCTGGCGTTTCTCGGCGCGCTGCTGGCGGCGCTCCTCCCCGATTTGCCGATTGCCGTGCGCTGGTCGGTGTTTTCGGCGCTGGCGACCTTCCTGCTCTCGGCCCTTTACTACTACCTCGCGCTCGGCGGCGGCGACGAGCATCATACGTCCTCCTGGCGACGCGAATTCGTCAGCGTGCGCAAGAGCCTCGAGCTCGGCGGCGCGTTCAATGCGCTCTATGCCCGCTATCTGACGCGAGCGCTCGACGCGCTCGATCGTTTCTTCGGCGACACGCCGCTCGATGCGCTCGCAAAACTCGCCCGCGGCGCGGAGGCGCCGCCGAGGGCGGCGCAATGCTGGAGCGCGAAAGCCTACGACAGGTGCCTGCTGTTGGCGTTGCGGTATCCGCTGCTGACGTTGTTTGCTGTATGGGCCGTCTCCGGCCATGCCGGCGACGCGGAACGGGCGATCGGGCTCGGCGAGAGTCCGCCACAGGACATCGGTTGGCGGTTGATCG
>JBKQKS010000254.1:0-8756 GCA_052147395.1 Roseiarcus sp. | reverse complement strand
CGCGACCCATGCTCTCGATCTCCTCGGCGATGTTTTCGATATCGGCGACGGCAAATCGTCCCGCGCGCAACAGTGCGGCTTGTTGCATCGCCCAGGCGTAAAAATCATCTTGATAGGCGTCCGACATATCCCGGCGTCCGGAGGGCTCATTAATATCATGCGCCGCAGAGCGTGGGCTGGCAATTGCAAGGCCCCCGGGTGCGCTTTAGGGCGCAAGGTCCCTCATTCCGGGGCTGCCAAATTCACACCTATTAACGCGCCGCCCACGACCCTCATCCTGAGGTGGCGCGAAGCGCCCTCGAAGGATGATCGGGTTAGCCGCTCCGGTCGGGCGAGGCGCCTTTTTCGGCTGACGTGGCGTCGCGGCGGCTTGCACGACCGTCAGCGTCTCGCGGCCCGTCCTTCGAGGCCCCTTCGGGGCGCCTCAGGACGAGGGGGGCGGCGCGGTCGAGACATGTGAACTTGGCAGCCTTTCCGGAGTGGGGACAAGGTCGGCGCCGGCCTCGACGCCGCCGCCCGCCCCTGCGAAAATGGGGCCCATGGACTCGACCCTCATCAAATCCGTCGACTTCGTGCATCTGCACGTGCACAGCGCCTATTCGTTGCGCGAGGGGGCGCTCACCATCGGGGCGCTGGCGAAATTCGCCAACGCCGACGGCGCGCCGGCGCTCGCCATCACCGACGCCAACAATCTGTTCGGCGCCCTGGAATTCTCGGAAAAGCTCGCCAAGGAGGGCATCCAGCCGATCATTGGCGCGCAATTGACTATCGATTTCGGCGACGCGCCGGGCAAGACCGTCGCCGATCAAAAATTTACGCGCGCCCCGTTGGTGGTCATAGCCCAAGACGAGCGCGGCTATCTGAACCTGATGCGGCTCGCTTCCGAGGTCTGGCTGCTCCCCGCCGAGGGCGACGAGCCGCACCTGAATTTTCGAGCGCTCGGTAACACTGATGGCCTCATCGCGCTGACCGGCGGGCCGGCAGGTCCGATCGACCGCGCGCTGGCGCTGGGACGCGAGGAACTCGCCGCCATCCGCCTGCAGCGGCTCGCTGCAAAATTCGGCGACCGGCTCTATGTCGAATTGCAGCGCCATGGGCTCGAAAGCGAGCAGGCGGTCGAACCTGTTCTTATCGATCTCGCCTATCGCCATGCGCTGCCGCTGGTCGCGACCAACGAGCCCTATTTCGCTTCCGCCGAAGATTACGAGGCCCAGGACGCGCTGCTGTGCATCGCCGAGGGCCAGCTGCTGTCGACCGCCGAGCGGCGCCGGCTCACCCCCGAGCATCGCCTCAAAACCCGCGCGGAGATGACGGCGCTGTTCGCGGACCTCCCCGAGGCGACCGGCAACAGCGTCGAGATCGCGCTGCGCTCGTCCTACCGCCCATTGACGCGCAAGCCCATTCTGCCACGCTTCTCGATCCCCGGCGGCGAAGCGGTCGACGAGGTCGAGGAGCTGAAGCGCCAGGCCTACGCAGGCCTCGAGCGCCATCTGCAGCGCTACGGCTGCGCTCCCGGCCATAGCGAGGCGGATTATCGTCAGCGCCTCGAGTTCGAGATTTCCGTCATTCTCGAGATGAAGTTTCCCGGCTATTTCCTCATCGTCGCCGACTTCATCAAATGGGCGAAGGCCGAGGGCATCCCGGTCGGGCCGGGGCGCGGCTCGGGCGCGGGCTCGCTGGTCGCCTGGGCGCTCACCATCACCGATCTCGATCCGCTGCGCTTCGGGCTGCTGTTCGAGCGTTTCCTCAACCCGGAGCGCGTGTCGATGCCTGACTTCGACGTCGACTTCTGCCAGGAGCGGCGCGACGAGGTGATCGCTTACGTGCGCCATCGCTATGGCGAGGATCGCGTCGCGCAGATCATCACCTTCGGCTCGTTCCTCGCCCGCGGCGTAATGCGCAACGTCGGGCGAGTGCTGGAGATGCCGCTCGGCCAGGTCGACAAGCTCGCCAAGCTCGTGCCGCAGAATCCGGCAAAACCCGTCACCCTCGAGCAGGCGGTCGCCGACGAGCCGAAGCTGAAGGAGGCCGCCGATTCCGACCCAAAAGTGAAGCGGATGATCGAGATCGCGCGGCGGCTGGAGGGGCTCTATTCCAACGCTTCCACCCATGCCGCCGGCGTCGTCATCGGCGACCGGCCGCTCGTCGAGCTCGTGCCGCTCTACAAGGACCCGAAGTCCGACATGCCGGCAACCCAGTTCAACATGAAATGGGTGGAGCCCGCGGGCCTCGTCAAGTTCGACTTCCTCGGCCTCAAAACCATGACCACGCTACGCATCGCCGAGACTCTTTGCGCACGCAGAGGAGAAAAAATCGAGCTCGGAGCGATCCCGCTCGATGACGAGAAAACCTACGAAATGCTCGGGCGCGGCGAGACGGTCGGGGTGTTCCAGGTGGAAAGCGCCGGCATGCGCAAGGCGCTCACCGAGATGCGCGCCGACCGTTTCGAGGACATCATCGCGCTGGTCGCGCTCTATCGCCCCGGCCCGATGGCCAATATCCCGACCTATTGCGCGCGGAAACTCGGGCGCGAGGACCCCGAGTACATGCACGTGAAGGTCGAGCCGGTCTTACGCGAGACCTTTGGGGTCATCATCTACCAGGAACAGGTGATGCAAATCGCGCAGCTTCTTTCCGGCTATTCGCTCGGCGAAGCCGACATGCTCCGGCGCGCGATGGGCAAGAAGATCAAGTCGGAAATGGACAAGCAACGCGAGCGCTTCGTCTCCGGCGCCGTCGAGCGCGGCGTGGCGCAGGGCAAGGCGGATGAAATCTTCGATCTGCTCGCCAAATTCGCCGACTACGGCTTCAACAAGAGCCACGCCGCGGCCTATGCGCTCATCGCCTACTGGACCGCCTGGTTCAAGGCCAACCATCCCGCGGAATTCCTCGCCGCGTCGATGACGCTGGATAAATCCAACACCGACAAGCTCGCCGAATTCCGCGCCGACGCGGAGCGGCTCGGAATCCGCGTCGCCCCGCCCTCGGTCAACGAGTCGTTCGCCGATTTCGACGTGCGCTGCGATTGCGCGGGCAAGGCGACGATTCTCTATGCGCTGGCCGCGATCAAGGGCGTCGGCCAGGCGCAAGCGGAGGCGATCGCGCGCGCAGAACGTCCCTATCGATCGCTCGCCGATTTCGCCCACAAACTCGACGCGCACGCCGTCAACAAGAAGGCTCTCGAGTGCCTCGCCAACGCCGGCGCCTTCGACTGTCTGGAGCCCGACCGGGCGAAGGCGTTCGCGTCGATCGAGCCGATGCTCGCGCTCGCCCACAGCCGTGCCGAGGAGCAGGCGGCGGGACAGGGCGGGCTGTTCGGCGATCATGACGAGGCGCCGTTGCAGGTCCGCGGCGAGCCGTGGACTGCCGCCGAGCGGCTCAGCCGCGAATTCGAGGCGATCGGCTTTTTCCTCTCCGGCCATCCGCTGCAGGCCTATGCCGCGGCGCTGAAGCGCATCGGCGCCAAGACCTGGACCGACTTTTGCCGCGCCGTGCGCGGCGGCGCGACTACCGGCAAGCTCGCCGCCAGCGTGCTCGACCGCTACGAGCGGCGCACCAAATCCGGGTCGAAGCTCGGCATTATCCAGCTCTCCGATCCGAGCGCACAATTCGAGGCGATCGTGTTCCAGGAGGGCCTGGCGCAATTCCGCGACCTCCTGGAAAAGGGCGCCGACGTGCTGCTGACCCTGCAAGGAAGCGTCGAGGGCGAAGACGTGCGCGCGCGCATCATTCACGCCGAGTCGCTCGCCGACGCCGCCGCGCGCCGGCACAAGGGCCTCAAAGTGTTCGTGCGCGACGAGGCGCCGCTGAGCTCGATCGCCGAACGCATCCACGGCCGCGGCGACGGCGAGATTTCGCTCGTCGTGATGCTCGGGCCGCGCGACGGCGAGGTCGAGTTGAAGCTCCCTGGCAAATACCCCGTCACCGGGGCGCTGGCCGGCGCGCTGAAGGCGGTGCCGGGGGTGGTGGCGGTGGAGCATGTGTGATCCCGGGTTCCAAGTCGGGGGAGAGCCTCGTGCTCGAGCTGAGCTCGCTCGGGCGGATAAAGCCTCGGAATCCGATCGCGTTATCGCCAGAGCGCGAGCCTCGCCCGGAGGCGTCAGCGTCCTTATGCGGGCTGCCTCATCCGATAGCGGGCGTCGAGGGGAATCGAGGGGTTCGGGCCTGCCGCTGCCCCATCGGCATTTTCGTGCTATACGAAACTGGCCGCAGCTTCCAAGAGGGCGCGCCGCCCATGAACGTGAGAGTTGCTCCCCGCGTGACCCGAGCCGCCGAGGGCCTGCCCCGCCGCCGCTTCACCGTCGCCGAAGTCGAGGCGATGGTCTTGGCCGGCGTGCTCGATGAAGACGAGCGGGTCGAGTTGATCGGGGGAGAACTGGCGCCGATGTCGCCCAAGGGCAGCCGCCACGAGGTCGTCAAGGTCGCGCTCAACGACCATTGGTCGCGACGCCGGCCCGAGAGTTGCCGACTGGCGCAGGAAACCACCTTCCGCCTGTCGCTCGACACCTATCTGGAGCCCGACTTCGTCATTTACGAGCGCGCCACGGGCCTGACCGGCTTCGAGGGCGACAACGTGCTGCTGGTCGTCGAGGTCGCCGACTCCTCACGCCGCTACGACCTCGGCCGCAAGGCGAAGCTCTACGCGGGCTTCGGCGTGCGCGAACTGTGGGTGATCGACGCGGTAAAGATGAGCGTCCGCGTCTTCCGCTCGCCAACCCCGAAGGGCTATGGCGAGACGCGGGATTTTTCGGCGTCCGATGAGCTGACGCCCGCCTTCGCGCCGAACGAATTCGCGTTGCGCCTCGACGCGCTCGAGCTGGATTAGCGGGTCAACGGCTTGATCGAGGAATGCGCGCGGACGCCGTTCGCCGGGACCGGCAAGCCAGAGCCGCTGCGCGGCGCTCTCGCCGGCTGGTGGTCGCGCCGTCTGACACGGGAGCATCGGCTCGTCTACCGGGCGACCGAGAACGGACTTCTCATCGCCCAGTGCCGCTATCACTACGAGGCGCGTTGACAACGCACGCATTCTCAAAGAGGCGCACAGCCGAGGTAACCCCCCCTCCCCGCAAAGCGGGAAGAGGGCCGGAATCGTCGAGACAAGCCACGGGGATCCCTTCAAAATATCACTGGGACGGACCGGGCAACTTGTCGACGGGACGTTTGTCCTTTTTCTTCAACCGCTTCTTGGTAAGATAGTAGGCGCCATAGCCAACTGCTGCTGCTCCGACAGCCGGCGCTGCGGCGGCAAAGGCGATGCCGCCAACCATCGCTCCGCCTGTCAATGCCGCAAAGCCGGTAGCGGTTCCTATAGCGGCCAAACCCGAAGTGATGCCGGCCGCGCTCAATCCGCCGACGCCTAAAGCCGAAACTACGCCGACGGTCGCTACGCCGCTTGCGGCCCCGGCAGTCGCCGTGGCTGCCGTTCCAACAAGCCGGGCTGTCCGTTCGCTCTCAGGCTGTTCGGGATTGGTTTTGAAGAGCGTTTGACTGAGAACGCCTGCGACGGCCAACGCCGGCGCGGCTGCGACGACCCCTATTCCACCGGCAGCTCCCCCGACTGCTGTCCCGATAGTAGCTAAACCAGCCATGATTCCAGGACCGGAGAGTCCGGTGACTGTCCCAAGCGCGAAAACTCCGCCCACCGCGGCGCCCGTTCCCGCTGCGGTGGCGGCCCCAGCGGCGAAACCCGCGCCTCTTCTAGCCTGAGGGCTGTCGTGATCGCCCATTATGCACCAAGTGACGAAGCGCTCGCAGTTATTGGAGACGACGTCGTAAGAATTTTCGCCAAGGCGGGTTCGAGCCCGTCTTACGCATTCTTCACGAGAAACGCGAAGCGTTTCCCCGACCTCGCAATGACTGACGTAGGTTGCTTCCGGTGATTCACTTATTTATCCGCGTCGCCGAAGGCGCGCATGTCGTCGATTTGGCGGCGCGAGGCAAGGGGCATCGCAACCTGGCGGCTACAACCCGCGGCCGGGCGCCCCGCCCCATCGACGGGCGGCCGTTCGCAAAACGCCTCACGTGTCGGCTGACTCGTCCCGGACATTTCGCTATCGTGCCGATCTATCCCGGCGCCCGGTCCGGTCGCACTGCGCGGGGCGAAGCGTCGCCGGCACGGTCTTTCACGCACGCCTCGTCCGAGGCGGGGGCTCGAATGCGGCGCTGGTTCTTGAGTTATCACTCGCCCGAGCACGCGTTGGCGGAGCGGCTGAAGAGCGCGATCGAGCGCAAGGACGCGGGCGCGCGGGTGTTCTTCGCTCCCGTGAGCCTGCGGGCCGGCGGCTCGTGGACGGCGCAACTCGCCCGGGAAATCGCGGAGGCGAACGCCTTCATTCTGCTGGTGGGCGAGCGCGGGGTCGGCCGCTGGCAGGTGCTCGAATACGACGAGGCGCTCGACAAGCGGGTGACATCGCGCGACTTCCCGCTCGTCGTGGCGCTGGTCGAAGGCCAGACCGCCCCCGGCCTGCCGTTCCTCAGGCGGTGGCACTGGATCGTCACGCCCGACCCGGCCTCCGAGCCCGCGGTCGCGCGCCTCATCGACGCCACGGCGGGAGGCGGCGCCAGCCCCGGCGAATTGTGGCGTTACGCCTCTCCCTATCGAGGTCTCGCGGCGATGGAGGAAAAGGACAGCGATTACTTCTTCGGCCGCAAGCGCGAAACGTTGGACGTGCTTTCCGCCCTCGCCGGCGCGCCGGACCGCCTGCCGGTGCTGATCGGCAATTCGGGCGTGGGCAAATCCTCGCTCGCGCAGGCGGGCGTGCTCGCGGCGCTGAAACGCCAGGCGTGGCCCGAAGGCGCCGGCGACGCGAACCCCTGGCCGGCAGCTTTCCATGACAGCCGCCAATGGAGCTACCTGACGCTGAGGCCCGGCGCGGACCCGCTGAAGGCGCTGGTGGAAACGTTCCTCGACAGCTGGCAATTCGCGGCGACCGATCCCGAGCGGGTAAAACATCAGAACGGCTGGATAGAGCTTTTGCTCGACGGCAAAGCCGCGCTCACCGATCTGATCGACGCCACCGAGCGCCGCCGCACTGAACTCGACCAGCCCAGGCCGCCGCAGATATTTCTCTACATCGACCAGGGCGAGGAGCTTTACGCACGGGCCGAGGAGCGGCAGGGCCGGCGCTTCTCCGAGCTCGTCGCCGAGGCGCTGTCGGACAAGCGCCTGCGCGCGATGTTGAGCCTGCGCGCCGATTTCCTCGGTCATCTGCAAAACGACGAGTTGCTGTTCAAGGCGCGCCGGCAGATCGACGTGCCGCCGCTCCGCGAAGCGGAGTTGCGCCAGATCGTGGCGCATCCGGCCGAGCTCTTGGCGGCGCGGTTCGAGACCGAGGGGCTCATCGACATCATCCCCCGGCGCACCGCGGAAGACTCGGTCAAGGATGCGGGCGCCTTGCCGCTGCTCTCCTATACGCTCGACGACATGTGGTCGGGGATGGTCAAGCGCGGCGACGGGACGCTGCGCCTTCCGGCGCAGTCGTTCGAGCTCGGCGGCGTGCTGGTCGATCGCGCCGACAAGTTTCTCGCCGGTCATCCGGGCGCCGAAGAGGCGCTACGGCGCATCCTGACGCTGCGGCTGGCGAGCGTGCGCGAGGACGGCGAGCCGACGCGGCGGCGCGCCGCTCGCGAAGAGTTCACTCAACAGGAATGGCGGCTGGTCTCGGAGCTTGCCGATCACCCCAATCGCCTTCTCGTCACGGTCACGACCGAGGCGGGACAGACGTACGCCGAAGTCGCGCACGAGGCGATCTTTCGCCGTTGGGCGAAGCTGCGCGAGTGGATCGCGTCGGCGCGCGAGTTTCTGGCCTGGCGCAGCGGGCTCGAAGCCGCGCGCCGCGCCTGGCAGGCGGCGCCGGAGCGTTCGAAGAGCGACGCCCTGCTGATGGGGCTGGCGCTGGCCCAGGCTCGAGGCTGGCTCGCCACGCGCGCGGAAGACTTGCCGAGCGACGACAGGGATTTCATTGGCCAGAGCATCGCGAGAGAGCGACGGGCGCGGGGCCGGATACGGCGGGTGCAGGCGCTCGCCTACGCCGGCCTCATCGTCGTCATCGTCGGCCTGATCGGATGGATCAAGCAGGCCGCCATCGCCGAGCAGTTCCATTGGTGGTGGAAAGTGCAGCCCTACATGCTCGCCGAGTTCCGCCCCCACTTGCTTTCCGCCGCCGCCGAGCGCGCGCTGAAACCGGGAGCGAGCTTCCGCGAATGCGCCAAGGACTGTCCCGAGATGGTCGTCATTCCCGCGGGCAAGTTCACGATGGGATCGCCTGGGCCTGAGACAGGCCACCCCGAGACGGGTCGATATGACAGCGAAGGGCCGCAACACGAGGTCACGATGGCCAAACCGTTCGCGGCGGCCAAGTTCGACGTGACCTTCGCCGAGTGGGACGCCTGCGTTGCGGTCGGCGGATGTCCTGAGATCAGCGACGGAGGTTTCGGGCGGGGCGAGAAGCCGGCGATCAATGTCAGTTGGGACGAGGCCCAACAGTACGTGGCGTGGCTCGCCAAGATGACCGGCGAGCCCTACCGACTGCTCAGCGAGGCCGAGTGGGAATATGCGGCGCGGGCGGGAACGACGACGGCCTATTATTGGGGCGACGAGATCGGGAAAGGCAACGCCAATTGCGATGGCTGCGGCAGCCAGTGGGATAACCAACAGACTTCGCCGGTCGGCTCGTTCAAACCGAACGGGTTCGGGCTCCACGACATGGCCGGAGACGTTTTCCAATGGGTCGAGGATTGCGTCAATCTCAATTACA
>JBKQKS010000253.1:0-3218 GCA_052147395.1 Roseiarcus sp. | reverse complement strand
CCTTTTTTGCTCCGTGGAGTATGTTCGCTCGTGATTCTTCTCGAGGCGCGGCCGAGCCTTGGTCGCCGCGGAAGAAAGCGCTCAGCTGTCCTATCGTCCCGGTCGATCCCCCTCAACACCTCGCATGGCGGTCTCCCCCAGACATCGAACGAACACACCGGCGCGGGGCGCTCTGATGTCACGTCGGAGGGACGGCGCGTGCTGACGTTCGAAGGCGTGAGTCTCAGATACAATATCGGTCCGGAGATTTTCAGCGATCTCGAGTTCACGATCGCGCCGCAGAGCTTTCAGTTTCTCACCGGCCCCTCGGGCGCCGGCAAGACGACGCTGCTGCGCATGATGATGCTGTCGCTGAAGCCGAGCCGCGGCGCGATCCGCATCTTTGGCGAGGACGCCGCGAAGCTCGACAAAGACGCGCTCGTCGCCATGCGCCGCCGCATCGGCGTGGTGTTCCAGGATTTCCGCCTGCTCGATCACCTCACGACCTACGAGAACGTCGCGCTGCCGCTGCACGTGACAGGCCAGTCCGAGCGCGTCTATCGCGCGGAGGTCGTCGAGCTGCTGCATTGGGTCGGCCTCGGCGACCGCATCGACGCCCTGCCGGAGACGCTGTCGGGCGGCGAGAAGCAGCGCGCGGCGATCGCGCGGGCGCTCATCGTGCGCCCCGAGCTGCTGCTCGCCGACGAGCCGACCGGCAACGTCGACCCGACGATGGCGCGCCGCCTGCTCAGGCTGTTCGTCGAATTGCACAAGTCGGGCACCGCGGTCGTCATCGCCACCCATGACCTCTCGCTGATGGACCAGTTCGGCTTCGCGCGCCGCCTCGTCGTCGGCGACCGCAAGCTCGCCATCGTCGAGCCGGAGGAGGAATGACGGAAGGTTCGAAATCGCTCCGCGGCTTCATCATCGCGCGCGACCGCGGCATTCCGCTCATTCCGCCCGATTCGAGAGCGAGCCATGCGCTCGTCGTCGTCATCGCCATCATGACGCTGCTCGCCTGCCTCTCCGCTGGCGCGGCGCTGCTGATCGAGCGGGCTTCGGTGTCGTGGCGCGCCGATATCGGCAAGGAAGTCACCATCCAGTTGAAGCCCGAAGCCGGCCAGGACATCGACGCGCTCGTCGCGCGTGTCGCCGAGGCGGCTAGCAAGGCGCCGGGCGTCGCCGAGGCGCGCGCGGTTTCGAGCGCCGAAACCGCGCGCATGCTGGAGCCGTGGCTCGGCAGCGGCATCGACATTTCGCGGCTGCCGGTGCCCAGGCTGGTCATCGTGCGGATGCAAGACAGCCGCGGCGCCGATCTCGGCCCTCTGCGCGCCGCCGTCGCCGCCGTCGCCGCCGTGGCGAGCATCGACGACCATGCCTTATGGCTGTCGCGGCTCGGAATCGTCGCTGGCGTCACCGTGTCGCTGGCGATCGCGATCTTCCTGCTCGTGCTCACCGCGATGGCGACGGCAATCGGCTTCGCCACCCGCGGCGCCGTTGCGGAGAACAAGCCGGTCATCGAGGTGCTGCATTTCGTAGGCGCCTCCGACCGCTTCATCGCCGAGCAGTTCCAGGCGCATTTCATGCAGCTCGGGTTTCGCGGCGCGGGCATCGGCGGCGGCGCCGCGGCGGCGCTATTCCTGTTCGCGACGCTGCTTTCGGCCTGGTGGGCGCACTCGCAGAACGGCGCCGAGACAGCGGCGCTGTTCGGCGACTTCTCGCTTCGCGCGATCGACTATCTCGTCATCGCCGCGATTTCGGTTGGCATCGCCACGCTGACCGGATACATCTCGCGCTGGATCGTCCGCCGGCGCCTCGCCGCGCTCATGTAGATCCCGCGTGGCGGTCGTATTCTCTACGGATGTAATGATGATCGGCCTGCGTTCGCTCGTCTTCAACTTGGCGTTCTATTTGGCCCTGATCGTGCTGATGGTCCTCGGTCTGCCGGCGATGCTATTCGGCCGGCGCGGCGTATTCTTCATGGCGCAGCTTTGGCGGCGGACATCGGTGTTGCTATTGCGCTATATTTGCAACCTACGGGTCGAATATCGCGGCCTGGAGAACGTGCCCAAAGGCGGCTACATCATCGCCGCCAAACACCAGTCGTTCCTCGAAACCTTCGCGATGCTCGCCAACTCGCCGGACTTTGCGATCATCCTCAAGCGCCAGCTTGTTTATATCCCACTGTTCGGCCTCTATCTCGTGGTGTCGAAGCAGATTTCCATCGACCGGGCGCGCGGCCATTCGGCGCTGAACCAGGTCCTCGCCCAGGCGCGCCAGGTGCTCGGCGCCGGCCGGCAGGTCTACATCTATCCCGAAGGCACGCGACGGCCGCCCGGAGCTCCGCCAGCCTACAAATTCGGCGTGTCGGCGATCTACGCCGCCAATGACGCGCTCTGCCTGCCGGTGGCGCTCAATACCGGGCTCTATTGGGCCCGGCGCGGCTTCAGCCGGCGGCCGGGCGTGGCGGTGATCGAATATCTGCCGCCCATCCCCCCCGGCCTCGATCGCGAGGCCTTCGCCGCGCGACTGCAGCACGACATCGAGACCGCCTGCGAGCGTCTCAACCGCGAGGCGATCGCCAACGACCCCTCGCTCGCCAAGTTCTTGCAGGCCGAGCCGCAGACGCTCGTCGCCAGGGAGGCGTGACGGGGCGCGTTCTGCAACATTGCCGCATTTCGAACGGACCCGGATGACTGAGCAGGTTCGGCGATGCCTCGAGCGGGAAATGTGCGTCGCGCATCAACCTGAGCACGCGCTTGGCGTTGACGATGTGGCCTTCGCGCCGCAATTGTGCGGCTATCCGGCGATAGCCATCGTGACGGTGAGCAAGACTGATGCGCTGTATTCGATCGCGCATGTCGGCATCGGCGCGTGCTGGTTGGTTGGTAATCAAACAACGATAGTAGCCGGCGCGCGAAACTCCGCCCGCCATTCGTAAAGCAGCTTGCGCCGGATGCCCAACTCGACGGCTACCGCCGCGAGCCTTTCTCCAGCTTCGATCCGCTGAACTACGCCCGCCTCGAGTTCCGTAGAATAAGAACGCTGAACTCGACCTGACACGATGCCTCCTCGGAAGCCGCGTCACCGTTTCTAGCGTGTCTCACTTTAGGCGGAGGTTCCTTCTTTCGAATTCTCCAATCTGCTGATTTTGCTCGCATTTGTGGTTACAGGGGCGCGAAAATGTACCCATGTAATAGCTAGATTTTCATTGATTTTTCGGTGGCTTGCCTGTATGA
>JBKQKS010000252.1:0-61156 GCA_052147395.1 Roseiarcus sp. | reverse complement strand
AGATCGGCATAGGCGCGCTCGTCGAGCCAGCGCCGCCGCTCGACGAACTCGGCGCGGTAAAGCCCAAGATGGGCGATCGGCCCGCCGAAGCTCGTGAGCCCGAGGCGCAGGAAGGCGGCGAAGACTTCGAGGACGGGTCTCAATGGCCCTCGGCGAACATCGAGGGCGCGGCGGCGACGCTCATGCCGCCGTCGAGCGGCACGATCGCGCCGCTGGTATAGGCGCCGGCCCGTCCCGCGAGGTAGAGGATCGTGCCGGCGAAATCCTCGGCGCGCCCGACGCGTCCCGCCGGAACAGTCTTGGATGCGCGGCCCTCTCCGGCCTCGTCGCCGATCGCGAACTTCGTCATGTTGGTCCGGAACGGCCCCGGCGCGATGGCGTTGACGTTGACGTGGCGGCCGGTGAGTTCGGCGGCGAGAATCTTGGTCAGATGGTGCACCGCCGCCTTCGAGACCGAGTAGGAATAGGCGGTCTCGGCCTGGGTCACCGTGCCCATGATCGAGCCGATGTTGATGACGCTCGCCGGATGGTTTTGGTCGCCCGCGGCGATGAGCAGCGGGGTGAGCTCCCGGGTCAGGGTGAAAAGGCCGGCGACGTTGACGGCGAGCACGCGCTCCCACCCCTTCCAGGGGAAACGCTCGTAGGCGTCGCCCCACGTGACGCCCGCGTTGTTGACGAGGATGTGCAACTCGCCCGTACGCTTGCGCAGTTCGCCGGCGAGCGCGATCACGCCCGGTTCATTCGCCACCGTGCCGCCGAACCCCTCGCAGGGACCGATCGACGACAGCTCGCGCGCGGCCTCTTCGCACGCCTCGGCTTTGCGCGAGGCGATGAGCACTTTTGCCCCGGCCGAGAGCAGCGCCTCCGCCGCGACGCGCCCGAGCCCCGTGGCGCCGCCGGTGACGAGCGCCGTGCGGCCTCTGACGGAAAACAGATCGTCGAGCGCAAACATGGAGCCTCCCGGGATGACGGCCCTTTGTAGCCGGGCGCGCAAAACCCGGCTAGTGTCGCGAGTCAGCGATTTGGGGCCCTTCTCCCGTTTGCGGGACTCCGCAAACGCTTCGCGTTCGCTCGGGGTGGCGCGAAGCGCCGGATGAGGGCCTTCTTTCAGGACGTTGCGCCCCCTGATTGCCCTCACCCCAGCCCTCTCCCGCAAGCGGGAGAGGGGGCCGAAATCCGGCGACGCACGACACTAGTGAGCCCCGGAATTGCGACACCCGGGTTGTGGCGATGAGGGATTTTGGCATGTCCTCATGATGTCCAAAGGCGCGCCCCGGGAACTCGGGCGCCGTCCCCGAACGGACGACGTTTGGGAGGATTTCGCTCTGTCTTCGCCACGCGCGAGTGCTATTGACGAGGAGCGGCTCGACTGCGGGCGAAGCCGTTGCGGGTTTGGATCGTGGCCAACGAAAAACCATATCGAGTGTTCATTTCTCATGCCTCTGTGGACCTCTGGGTCGCCAGACAGATCGAGGCCCATGTGCGTGGCTGCGGCGCGGCGACCTTTCTCGATGCGCTGCATGTCGAAAAGGGCGACGACTTCGAGGACCGCATCATCGAGGCGGCCCAGGGATGCGACGAACTCGTCGTGCTGCTGACGCCAACAGCACTGCAAAGCAGGTACGTGTTCATGGAAATAGGCATGTTCCTCGTGCTCCGGAAGCGGGTGGTGACAGTCCTTTACGGATTGAAGCCGGACGCGCTGGCCAGCGACACGCAGGCGCCGCTCGCCATCAAGCGCCTGCAATTGGTCGACATCAACGACGTAGACGCCTATTTTACGGATTTGACCGGTCGGGCAGCGAGCGAGGCGCGCAATGGCTGACGTTTTCTTGTCCTATTCCAAGACGGATCGCGCGAGCGCCGACGCCGTGAGCAAGGTTCTCGAAGAGAACGGCCTGAAGGTATGGACCGACGCGAAATTGGAACCCGGCGATGATTTCGGCGACCGGGTCGTCGCCGAACTCGCGCAGGCGAAGGCCATCGTGGCGCTCGTATCGGACGCGTATCTGGCCTCCCATTGGGCGCAATTGGAATTGGGCGCCGCGCTGGCGCAATCGCGGGAGCACGACGTCACCGTCATTCCGATATTGCTCGAAGGGGCGGGCCTGCCGCGATTTCTTTCGCAGTTCAGCTCCATCGACGCTCGCAATTTGCCGCCGGAGGGCGTCGCCAACAAATTGCGCCCATTCGCCAGCCGACTGCCTGTCCACGCCTGACGACGAGCGTTCGAGAGTTGCTCGGGTCTGCGCCGGTTGATGGACATCCCTGATAAGTCCCGAACTATCGCCCAACAGGTGCGTGGTCGTATTTACGGTCATGATTTGCCGACGCGTAGGCCCCCGAACTGCGACGCTGCCGATTTGGCGATAGGCTCCGCCAGCGTGGGAAACTCGAGCGGTCGACAGCGCCTCTGCGCCTCCCCTTGACGCCGCGTCGCGCGGCGCCGATGCTGCCGCTCGCGCACGCGCCCGCTCTGCCCCTGGCTGCAATTTGCCCATTACACCGGCGGCGACGTGGAGAAGGCCGAGAGCTTCGTCTGCAGTTAGGCGTACTGGCGCAGCGCCCGGATGTCGGGCATTATGCCGCGGCAGCCCGAGCGAGAGATCGATGACGAATTCGCGAACCATCGAAGTGCTTTTCAGCGAACAGCAGATTGCCGAACGCGTCGCCGGCCTCGCCCGGGAAATCGCGGCGATGAAGCTGGAAAACCTGCTCGCCGTCGCGATCCTCAAGGGCTCGTTCATGTTCGCGAGCGACCTGCTCAGGGCGCTGCATCGCGTCGGCGTAGCGATGAATGTCGAGTTCTTCCATCTGTCGAGCTATCAGAAGAACACGGTGTCGTCGGGCGCGGTGAAAATCCTGCGCGACATCGATTCCGACGTGCGCGGCCGCGACGTGCTGTTGATCGACGACATTCTGGAATCCGGGCGGACGCTCGCCTTTGCCAAGGATTTATTGGTGGCGCGCGGCGCGAAGCGGGTGCTCATCGTGACACTGCTGGAAAAACCGGGAAGACGCGAGGTCGCGGTGAAGGCGGACTTTGTCGGCTTCGAATGCCCGGACCTGTTCGTCGTCGGCTACGGCATGGACGTGGCGCATGCCTATCGCGAGCTGCCCTTTATCGGTCACGTGATATGAAGCGTCCGGCCGAGGCCGGCCAAGCCCGCTTTCAGTCGTTCGCCGAAATCGGTGGGCCGGCGCACGGCGCCGAGCGCATCGCGGCGTTGCGCGCCGAGCTCGAGCGCCGCGGCCTCGCCGGCTTCCTGGTCCCGCGGGCCGACAAACACCAGAACGAATACGTTCCGCCTTCGGACGAACGGCTCATGTGGCTCACCGGATTTTCGGGCTCCGCGGGCCTCGCGATCGTGCTCGCGGAAAAGGCGGCGCTGTTCGTCGACGGCCGCTATACCGTGCAGGCCGCGGCGCAGGCGGACGCGAGCGTGATCGAGGTCCAACATCTCGCGGACACGACGCCGACCGCGTGGCTAGCCGGCGCCGTTAAGTCCGGCGACCGCATCGGCTACGATCCCTGGCTGCACACGCCCGATTCGGTGAAGCGCTTTCGCGACGCGCTGGCGCCCGTCGGCGCCTCGCTGACGCCGGTCGAGGCGAACCCGATCGATGCGCTGTGGAGCGATCGGCCGGCCGAGCCGCTCGCGCCCGTCGTCATTCATCCGGCCTCGCTCGCGGGCGAAAGCGCTTCAAAGAAGCTCGCGCGGGTGCAGACGGCGATCGACGCCGACGGGCTCCTCGTCAGCGACGCCCACAACGTCGCCTGGGCTTTCAACATCCGCGGCCACGATGTCGCGCATACGCCGCTGCCGCTGGCCTTCGCCTTCGTGCCGAAGAGCGGCGAGCCGACGCTGTTCGTCGACGCCCGCAAGCTTTCGGCCGCCGTGCGCAACAAGCTCACGGCGATTGCCGCCCTCGCGGAGCCGGCGACGCTCATCGGCTTCGTCGAAGCGCTGGGGCGCGCCGGCAAAAAGATCGCCTTCGACGCCGCGACCTCGCCCGCCCTGCTGCCTCAGACCCTGGAAGGCGCCGGCGGCGCCGCCAGCGTCGCCGCCGATCCGATCACGCTGATGAAGGCGGCGAAGAACGCCGTCGAGCTCGCGGGGACCGCCGAGGCGCACCTGCGCGACGGCGCGGCGATGACGCGCTTTCTCGCCTGGTTCGACGGCGCGGCGGCGAAGGGCGGCGTCAGCGAAATCTCGGCCGCGGTCACGCTGGAACGGTTGCGCGCCGAAACCGGGGAGCTCGAGGACATCTCGTTCCCCTCGATCTCGGCCGCCGGCGCCAACGCGGCGATGCCGCACTACCGGGTCAGCGAAGCGTCGAACGCCCGCGTCGGGCGCGGCTTCTATCTCATAGACAGCGGCGGCCAGTATCGCGACGGCACCACCGACATCACCCGCACGATTGCCGTCGGCGCCCCGAGCCGCGAGATGAAGGACCGCTACACGCGGGTGCTCAAAGGCCACATCGCCATCGCCCGGGCGATTTTCCCTTTAGGGACGACCGGGGCCCAGCTCGACAGCTTCGCGCGGCGCGCGCTCTGGCAGGCCGGGCTCGATTTCGACCATGGCGTCGGCCACGGCGTCGGCGTGTTCCTTTCCGTCCACGAGGGGCCGCAACGCATCGCCAAGACCGGGACGGTCGCGCTCGAGCCGGGCATGATCGTGTCGAACGAGCCGGGCTATTACGCGGCGGGGCGGTTCGGCATCCGCATCGAGAACCTCGTGGTCGTCGAACCCAGCGAGATCGCCGGCGGCGAGCGCGCCATGCTGGGCTTGCGCACGATCTCGTTGGCGCCGATCGACCTGAAGGCGGTGGAGCCAAAGCTCATCGACGCCGATGAGATCGCGTGGATCAACGGATACCACGCCGAAGTGCGCCGCCGGCTGGCGCCGCTGCTCGACCGCACGACCCGGGCATGGCTGACGCGGGCGACGGCGAGGATCTGAACGGGTGGCGTGAGCCGCTTCTCCGGCGTCCCCGTCCCGAACAGGCTAACGTGCGCGCACATCTTTCCAGAGCACGCGGACCCTTGAAAAACAATGTTGGCCCACCAACCCCCTCGTCCTGAGGCGGCCCGAAAGGCCCTCGAAGGACGCGCCGGGATTCCCGGCGGCTGGTCATTTTTGTCCACGAGTTCGGCGATTTCAAAGCGATAGCTGGTCGTTTTTGTCACCCCCCTCCGTCAGGCGTCGTCGGGGGTTGCGCCTTCGTCTTTTATATCCATTGTGTCTATCAACATACTTTAAAACGAACCGCCGCCGCGCGCATGAAAGAAGCGGGTATTTCGAAACAACAGCTCCACCCGAGCGCCAGCTTGGAGGGGTATAGGAGCGTCGGCGTCCACGCCGACGTCTCGACGCGATCGTCGGCGTGGACGCCGACGCTCCAAATTGCGGGGACATGATTGCAATGCCCCCGAATTCGTGCATTCGGCATCCTGTCCCCCCGTCCAAGTGGAACGAACGCTGCTGCCAGGCGCCGGCGTCAGCGGAGCCGTTGGCGCCCTCTGGGGCTGTCCTTCGAGGGCCCTGCGAGCCGCTCAGGACGAGGTCTGTTGGGGGTCGAAACCTGAAATTCGAACCGGGACACTATCCCGCTCCGTCCCCCGCTCCCTCGACACCCTTCGACAGGCTCAGGGTGAGTTGTCATGCGCTTCGCGCACCTCGATGCATGAAACGCGACCAATTGTAGCCGCGGGCGTTGACCGCGGCTGCCGGGGTCGGCGCCCCCGGCTACAGGGCTCCTTTTCAGGAAAGGTCGGGGTGACGGCGAGGGTGGCGCGTCAGGCTGTCGAACGCTCACCCTTGGAGAGAACGAGGAGAGGCGGCGCCGGCGTCAAATCGCGCCGAGCCGCATCAGGTCGTGGAAATGCACGATGCCGACGACTCGAGTTCCCTCGACGACGAGCAGGGCGGAAATCTTGCGGCTGATGAGTTCCAGGGCCTCGGCGACCAGCGCGTCGGACCGAATCGTGCGCGGCTTTCTCGTCATCACGCGCTCGACGGGCGTATCGACGTGCGGCGTCGATTCCAGGTGGCGGCGCAGATCGCCGTCGGTGATGATGCCGACGAGCGCGCCTTGCTCGTCGAACACCCCGACGCAGCCGAACCCCTTGGAGCTGATCTCGACGATGGCGTCGGCCATCCGAGACCCGACGCGGATGCGCGGCACGCGTTCGCCCGCATGCATGATGTCGCGGACGTAGGCGAGCTTGGCCCCGAGCTTGCCGCCGGGATGCAACATGCCGAAATCGCGCGCGGTGAACCCTTTCGCTTCCAACAGCGCGATCGCCAGCGCGTCGCCGAGCGCGAGCTGCATGGTCGTCGAGGTCGTCGGCGCAAGCCCGTTCGGACAGGCCTCTTGCGCCGCGGGCAGCAGCAGCGCCACATCGGCCTCGCGGCCGAGCGTGCTTTCCGCCCGCGAGGTCATCGCGATCAGCGGGATGGCGAAGCGCTTGGCGTAAGTGATGATCGCGGCGAGCTCAGCCGTTTCCCCCGACCAGGAGAGCGCCAGCACCACGTCGCTGCTCTGCAACATGCCGAGGTCGCCGTGGCTCGCCTCCGCCGGATGCACGAACATCGCCGGCTGGCCGGTCGAGGCCAGCGTCGCGGCGATCTTGCGCCCGACGTGGCCAGACTTGCCCATGCCGGTGACGATGACCCGGCCGGTCGCCGCGCAAACCAGGGCGACGGCGCGCTCGAAGCCGTCGCTGAGGCCGTTTTGCAGGGCCTCTTCGAGGGCTGCGAGCCCCTGTTTTTCGAGAGACAGCGTCCTGAGCGCGGAAGCCGCCGCCGTCGATTCGGCTTTTGTCATGGCGCCGCTTCTAGCACCGCGCCGCGGCGCAAGCATCCGCTATTCCCCGGCCCATTAAGCGACGATTAACCATGACGGCTTACCTCCGGGGAACCGGCGTCGCGCGGGAGTCCGCGCGGGAGAGGAGCGTCCGTGCCGTCGGGTCGTCGCCCCCGTCAGAACCTGTTGCGTCTCGCGCTCGCCGCCGCGAGTTTTGCGGCGTTCGTCGGGATGGCCGAGGCTCAGGACGCGGCGGACGCCATCGCGCCGATCCCCTCCGCAGCGGCAACGGGGAACCTGCCGGACCTGCCCGGCGCCGCGACGCCGAGCGGCGCCGCGCGCACGCCCGCCAAGCCCGTCTCGAGGCCCAAGCCGAAGCCGAAACGCGACGCCCTGCCGCCGCTGCGTCCCTATCCCGGGGCCGAACGCCTCGGGCTGCGCGGCGGGGCCGTCGACCCCACCGTCGACGAGACCGGGGCGCCGCTGACCGACGAACCGCCGCCGCCGGCCATCGCGGCGCTGCCCAATCCCGACACGCCGCCGCCGCGGCGCAAGCTCGAGGTCGACGCCGACCCCTACGCGCCGCTGGGCCTCCGGCTCGGCGACATCACCGTCAAACCCTACGTCGAAGAGGACGCGGGCTATGCGACCAATCCGCTCGGCGTCAGCAGCGGCGCGAAAGGCTCGATGCTCTCCACGACCGAGGCCGGCGCCGACTGGCAATCCGACTGGAGCCGCGACGACTTCCACGGCCAGTTGAAGGCCGGCTACAATGATTACGCTTCCGCGCCGTCGGCCGACGGCGCTTATGGGTCAGGAGTCGCCGGTGCGCGCGTCGATGCGACGCGCGACCTGTCGTTCGACGCCGAGGGACGGTTCAACGTCGCCCCGCAATCGTTTTCCAGCTTCGGCCTCACGGCGGCGAACGGCGCGAGCCCCTATGTCTCGGTGGCGACTTACGGCGCGACGGTGGGCGTCGTCGACAAGCTCGGCGACCTCTCGCTCGGTCTGCACGGCAGCTACGACCACGAAGCTTATCAAAACGTCGCGCTGTTCGGCGCCTCGGCGCAGGGGCTTTCGGCCGACGACTACGACGACTGGGGCGCCAAATTCCGCGCCAGCTACCGCATCAGCGAGGCGGTTTCGCCGTTCCTCGAGTTCGGCCTCGATACGCGCCGCTACCCGGACGTAACCGACGCGCTCGGCTACCAGCGCGACTCCGTCGGCTATCTCGGCGACGCCGGCGTGACGTTGAATTGGTCGAAATTGCTGACCGGCGAAGCGAGCATCGGCTACGGCGAGCGCGACTATCAGGATCCGCGGCTGCCGCGCGCCGCGGCGCCGCTGGTCAACGCCTCGCTCGTCTGGTCGCCGACCGCGCTGACCACGGTGACGCTCAAAACGCAAACCGCCCTCGAGGATTCCGTGCTCGCCGGCGCCTCGGCGGACCTGAACCGCACCTACACCATCGACATCGCCCATTCGCTGACGCGCGCGGTGACGCTGGGGCTGACCGGAAGCTACGCGACCGACGATTTTCTCGGCGCGACCACGCGCGATTCGACGACCTCGCTCGCGGCGCACGCGGAATACCACGTCAACCGCCACATCGTACTGAAAGCGAGCGCGACGCGGCAGATTTTCGCCTCGAACCAGGCGGGCCAGGGCTACGTCGGCGACGTGTTCTTGCTGGGGGTCAAGTTGCAGGAGTGAGCGGCTCGGACGGCGGCCACGCCGAACGAAGTCACTCGACCCCTTGAATTTTGTACGGGTAATCAGTATTGTATGAATCAGCAATTCGATTGGCATTGGCGAAAGGCGGAAACCAATCGGCGTGACCACGGCGTCACGTTCGAGCAGGAGCCAAGGCGATTGCCGACCCGTTCGCGGTGGAGTGGATCGACGACAGGCACGACTACGGCGAAGAGGGCGTCAATGTGCTCGGCATGTGCGAAGGCGCTCTCTTGCATGTGACCTACACGGAGCGCGGCGAGCGCATTTGGATTATTTCAGCCCGACGGGCGGAGCGACATGAACAAGACCATTATTTCCGCGAAAATTCGCGCTGACGGTACGGTTGTCGAGATACTCGACGGCGGCGGCGAGAGACCGTTTCCCGAGACCCCGATGCGTCCGATGACCGAGGAGGAAATTTCCGCGGCCGCCGCCGCCGATCCCGACGCGCGTCCGATGACGACCGAACAATTGTCGAAGGCTAGGCGCATTCCGCGGATCAAAGCCTTGCGCCGCGCGCTCGGCTTGACCCAGGAGGAATTCGCCATGCGCTATCGCATCCCGCTCGGAACGCTCAGGGATTGGGAACAGGGCCGCAGCGAACCCGACCAACCGGCGCGCGCCTATCTCGAGGTCATCGCCGCCGATCCCGAGGGCGTGTCGCGGAGCCTCGCTTCCAGCCCACGATGAGCGGTTTTGCTCGATTGAGGGCGTCGCGGCGCGCGGCGACGGGCAGGGGCGAGTCGACAAATAGGAAATGACGGGCGCGTCGTCGTAAACCGTGTCAGCTATACCCCGTAAACCCGCGTTCTCCGGAGCCCTGTGATGCCGACGGTCGCATGGTTCTACGGAATCGCCGACGGGCGGATCGTCGCCGGATCGCTGCCGCCGACCGCCCTACGCCTGGTGACGCAATGGGCCCTGGCGCATCGGAACGAACTGGAGGAAGATTGGGCGCGCGCCCGCGCCGACGAGCCGCTCGAAAGGATTCCGGGACCCGATGACGACTGAATATCCGATGGTGGACGTCGTGAAAGTCGAGCCGCTGGATGCGTTCCGCCTCTGGGTGCGGTTCAGCGACGGCAACGAAGGCGTCGCAGACTTGAGCCGACTTTTGACGCGCACCGGCTCGATGGTCGCCCCGCTCAAAGACCCCGCTTTTTTCGACCGGGTGTTCGTCGAGGCCGGCGCGCCCACTTGGCCGAACGGCTATGACTATGCGCCTTCAGCCCTCTACGCCGAGATGCGCGAGGCCGGCGCGCTGAAACCGGCCGCGCAAACCCCTCTCCCGTTGCGAGAGGGGCGGGGCTGAGCGGACCTGCGGTGTAGCAACAGGGGAACGGTGACAGTGCACTTATCGAGGCTCCACGATAGCCCGATGTTAGGCAAGGGGCATTGAATGCACTGTCACCGTAACGCCGCGATCCGTAAAGTCCGCAAAGCCGGCAATCCAAATAGGAGCGTCAGCGCCCATGCGGACGCCTCGACGCGGAACGTCGGCGTGGACGCCGACGCTCCTCGATCGCGCGTGTCGCGTCCGGACGGCGCTACGCGGACCGCGGCTCGAGGGGCGCGAACGGCCAACGTCGCCTTCGGGTCGAGCGCGGTCGATCGTCTCAGGCGCCAAGCGTCGGAAATTCGCCGCTAGAGCGTTCCGCCCTCCGACAGAACTGAACGCTCCTCGGTCTTGATTTGTGAGCCTGTTCTCGTCCTAGAGGCCTCCGATTTTTCGGGAATCCTTTACAGCCCGAGCTTGCGCGCGGCGGCGCGCACCAGCGGCGCGAGGTCGTCGCGGGCGAGCGCGAAGGCGATGTTCGCGGTGATGAAGCCGATGCGCGAGCCGCAATCGTAGCTGCGGCCGTCGAAGCGCACGCCATAGAACGGCTGGATACGCGCGAGCGCGATCATGGCGTCGGTGAGCTGGATTTCGCCACCGGCGCCGCGCTCCAGCGTTTCCAGCAGTTTGAAGACTAACGGCTGCAGGATGTAGCGGCCGGAAATGATGAGATTGGAGGGCGCCGTGCCGCGCGGAGGCTTCTCGATCATGGCGGTGATCTCGAAGGTCTCGCCGAAGTCCTTGCCGACCGACACGACGCCGTATTGATGGGTGTCTTCCATCGGCGCCGTCTCGACCGCGATGATGTTGCCGCCGTGCTTGCGATAGCCTTCGATGCATTGCTCGAGGCACTGCGTGTTGCTCGGTCCGGCTTGAGTGATCATGTCGGGCAGCAGCACGGCGAAAGGCTCGTCGCCGACCAGGTTGCGCGCACACCAGATCGCGTGGCCGAGGCCGAGCGGTGTCTGCTGGCGGGTGAACGAGGCGCAGCCGGCCGGGGGCAGGTCGGCCATCAGGCTCTCGTATTCGCGGATCTTGGCGCGGCGCTTGAGCGTGTCCTCGAGCTCGTAGGCGGTGTCGAAATGGTCCTCGATGACGCCCTTGTTGCGGCCGGTGACGAAAATGAACTGCTCGACGCCGGCGGCGCGCGCTTCGTCGACCACGTGCTGCAGGATCGGCCGATCGACGACGGTCATCATCTCCTTCGGAATCGACTTGGTTGCAGGCAGGACGCGGGTGCCGAGGCCGCCCACGGGCAGCACGGCTTTGCGGATTGGCTTGGTCATCTCGGGCCTCGAACGGGAAAACGCGATAGCGTTTAATTAGTCCTTTGCGGGCACAGCGGAATTCGACATTGGACGACGCCGCGCGGCGCTGCGGACGTTATCGCCCGAAAAGCCTAAAGCCGCCTTGCGCTTTCGTCCATGGTTTGGCATGTGCCGCTCGCAGAAAGGAGCGGTCATGACCGTATTGGTGACCGGCGGCGCCGGCTACATCGGCGGCCACATGGTGCTCGGCCTCCTCGACGCCGGCGAGCGCGTCGTCGTCATCGACGATCTCTCGACCGGATTCGCCTGGGCGGTTCCCGAGGGGGTGGAGCTCGTCGTCGCCGATTTCGGCGACAGCGAACGGGTCGAGCGGCTGATCCGCGAACGCGAGATCGCGGCAATCGCCCATTTCGCCGCCAAGATCGTCGTGCCGGAGTCCTTGACCGACCCGCTCGGCTATTATCTCAACAACACCGCCAAGGCGCTGAACCTCATCGGGGTCGCGGTAAAGACCGGGGTGAAACACTTCATCTTTTCCTCGACTGCCGCGGTCTACGGCGAGACCGGCGCGGAACCGGTCGACGAGAAGAGCCCGCTCGGTCCGATCTCGCCCTACGGCCGTTCCAAGCTGATGGTCGAGTGGATGCTCGAGGACGCGAGCCGCGCCTACGACTTTCGCTACGTGGCGCTGCGCTACTTCAACGTCGCCGGCGCCGACCCGGCGGGGCGGCTCGGCCAGTCGACGCCGAAAGCGACGCATCTGATCAAGCGCGGCGTGCAGACCGCTCTCGGCATGTACCCGAGCATGGACATCTTCGGCGAGGATTACCCGACCCGCGACGGCGCCTGCGTGCGCGACTACATCCAGGTGACCGACCTCATCGACGCGCACGTGGCCGCGCTCGGCTACCTGCGCCAGGGCGGCGAGGCGACGGTGTTCAATTGCGGCTACGGCCACGGCGCGACGGTCAAGGAAGTGATCGACGTGGTCAAGCGCGTGTCGGGCGTCGATTTCAAAGTCAACCACGCCCCGAGGCGCGCCGGCGATCCGGCGGCGATCGTCGCCAAGGCGGACCGCATCCGCGCCGTGCTCGGCTGGCGGCCGAAGCGCGACGATCTCGATGGGATCGTGCGGCAGGCGCTGGATTGGGAGCGCCGCCTGCACAATCGGCGCGAGTGACGAATTCACACGCGGCTACGCCCTTTACTAACTCCGCGCGTAATGGTTTGTGTGGGGGGCAAAAGGGAGGGCGGGCGAAGATGCCGGCAAACGCAGAGCGATGAGCGGCGACGACATCCTCGTCACCGAACGGCTGAGCAAGTCGTTCGGCGATTTCAGCGCGGTTTCGGCAGTCGATCTCAGCGTTCGTCGCGGCTCGATTCACGCCTTGATCGGCCCTAACGGGGCCGGCAAGACGACCTGCTTCAACATGCTGACCAAGTTCCTGCAGCCGAGCGACGGGCGGATCGTCTACAATGGCCGGGATATCACCTCGATGCGGCCGGCCGATGTGGCGCGGCTCGGTCTGGTGCGCTCGTTCCAGATCTCGGCGGTGTTCCCGCATCTGACCGCGCTCGAGAACGTGCGCATCGCGTTGCAGCGCAAGCGCGGCGACAATTTCGACTTCTGGCGCTCCAAGACCATCCTCAACGCCTTCAACGCCCGGGCGCGCGAACTGCTCGACGACGTCGGTCTCGCCGGCTTCGAACACCAAATCGCCGGCGAAATCTCCTACGGCCGCAAGCGCGCGCTGGAAATCGCCACCACGCTGGCGCTCGATCCGGAAATGCTGCTGCTCGACGAGCCGATGGCCGGCATGGGGCACGAGGACATCGACCGCATCGTTCAGCTCATCCGCCGCGTCTCCGCCAACCGCACCGTGCTGATGGTCGAGCACAACCTGAAGGTGGTCGCCCATCTCTCGGACCGCATCACGGTTCTCACGCGCGGGCGCGTGCTGGCGGAGGGGGACTACGCCACCGTGTCGGAGAACCCGGAAGTCAAGCAAGCCTACATGGGGGTCGGGGCATGACCGAGGCCGCGCCGGCGCAGCTCGTCGTTTCCGGCCTGCAGGCCTGGTACGGCGAATCGCACATCCTCCATGGCGTCGATTTCGAAGTGCGGCCGGGCGAGGTCGTCACGCTGCTCGGGCGCAACGGCGCCGGCAAGACGACGACGCTGAATTCGATCATCGGCATCGTCGGCAAGCGCAAGGGCTCGGCGAAATTCGAAGGCGCCGAGACGGTGGGCCTCTCCTCCGACCGCATCGCGCGGCGCGGCGTCGCGATCTGTCCCGAGGAGCGCGGCATCTTCGCCAGCCTCACCGTGCGCGAGAACCTAACGCTGCCGCCGCGCGTCGCGCGCACCGGCGGGCTGGATCTGGAGCGCATCTTCGCGCTGTTTCCCAATCTGCAAGAGCGGCTCAACAGCGGCGGCGGAAAACTCTCCGGCGGCGAGCAGCAGATGCTGGCGATCGCGCGCATCTTGCGCACCGGCGCGCGGTTCCTGATGCTCGACGAGCCGACCGAGGGTCTCGCCCCGGTCATCATCCAGCAGATCGGCCACACCATCGCGGCGTTGAAGAACGAAGGCTTCACGATCCTGCTCGTCGAGCAGAATTTCCGCTTCGCTTCGACCGTCGCCGACCGCTTCTATGTGATGGAGCACGGCAGGATCATCGACGCCTTCGCCAATTCGGAACTGGCCGCGAACATGGAAAAGCTCCATGAATATTTGGGAGTTTGAACGTAGGCTAGGCACTCGGCGGTCGGCATTCGGCAGTCGGGGGGCGGCTGGCCGTCTGAGCGACGCCGCGACGCTAACGACGCCGCGAGTGCGGGCCGCGCCCGACTTCCGACTGTCGACCGCCGACCGCCGAAAGGATGCACGCCCATGACCCTGTTCGGCCACTTCATCAGCGCGCCGATGCTCTATGCGCAGCTGATGGTCGGACTCATCAACGGCTCGTTCTATGCGCTGTTGAGCCTCGGCCTCGCCGTCATTTTCGGCATGCTCAACATCGTCAATTTCGCTCACGGCGCCTTCTACATGGTGGGCGCGTTCGTCGCCTATTTTCTGCTCGCCGGGCTCGACGTCAACTACTGGGGCGCGCTGATCCTGGCGCCGATCATCGTCGGGCTCCTCGGCGCGGTCGTCGAGCGCACGCTGTTGAAGCGCATCGCCGGGCTCGACCACCTCTATGGGCTTCTGCTCACCTTCGGTCTGGCGCTGGTGATCGAGGGCATGTTCCAGAACGAGTTCGGGTCTTCCGGCAAACCCTATCCCACGCCGCCCGAACTGAACGGAGCGATCAACATCGGCTTCATGTACCTGCCGATGTACCGCGGCTGGGTCATCGTGTTCTCGCTCGTCGTCTGCTTCGCCACCTGGTTCGCGATCGAGAAGACCAAGCTCGGGGCCTATCTGCGCGCGGCGACGGAGAATCCGACGCTGGTGCGCGCCTTCGGCGTCAACGTGCCGCTGATGATCACCGCGACCTACGGCTTCGGCGTGGCGCTGGCGGCGCTGGCCGGCGTGCTCGCGGCGCCGATCGAACAGGTGCGGCCGGGGATGGGCGCCGACATCATCGCCGTGGTGTTCGCCGTCGTCGTGATCGGCGGCATGGGCTCGATCATGGGCTCGATCCTCACCGGCTTCGCGCTCGGGGTCATCGAGGGTCTGACCAAGGTGTTCTACCCCGAAGCCTCCAACACGGTCGTCTTCGTCATCATGGCGATCGTTCTCATCATTCGCCCCTCGGGGCTATTCGGCAGGGCCCCCTGAGATGAGCTCCCATTCCGTCGCCGCTTCCGCTTCGATCGGGCGCCACGAAATGCGCGACGCGCTCGTGCCGTTCGCGCTGCTCGTCATCTTCGTCGTCGCCGCGCCGTTCTTCGCCTATCCGTTCTTCGTCATGGAGATGCTGTGCATCGCGTTGTTCGCCTGCGCGTTCAATCTGCTGATCGGCTACGTCGGCCTGCTCTCCTTCGGCCACGCGATGTTCTTGGGGATGGCGAGCTACGTCTCATCGCACGCCGCAAAAGTCTGGGGATTGGATCCGGAGCTCTCGATCCTCTGCGGCGTCGCGGTGGCGGCCGGGCTCGGTCTGGTTTCCGGGGCGCTGGCGATCCGCAGCCACGGCATCTATTTCGCCATGATCACGGTGGCGCTGTCGCAGATGGTGTATTTTTTCTGCGTCGAGGCGCCGTTCACTCATGGCGAGGACGGCATCCAGTCGGTGCCGCAGGGCAAGGCGTTCGGCTTCATCGATCTCTCCAACACGGCGCCGCTCTATGTGTTCGTGGCCGCGGTGTTCCTCATCGGCTTCTTCCTCGTCTATCGCACCGTCAACTCGCCGTTCGGCGAGATTCTCAAGGCGATCCGCGAGAACGAGGCGCGCGCGACATCGCTCGGCTATCGCGTCGTGCGCTACAAGCTGATGGCTTTCGTGCTCTCCGCCGCGCTCGCCGGCCTGGCCGGCGCGACCAAAGCGATCGTGGTGCAGAACGCCTCACTCGGCGACGTGAGCTTCGGCATGTCGGGCGAGGTGGTGCTGATGACGCTGCTCGGCGGCATGGGCACGCTCTACGGCCCGGTCGTCGGCGCGGTCGTCGTCGTCGCGATGCAGAACTATCTCGCCGAGTTCGGCGAGTGGGTGACGGTGATCCAGGGCGTCATCTTCGTCGCCTGCGTGCTGCTGTTCCGCCGCGGCATCATCGGCGAAATCGGCCGCGCGATCGGCTGGTC
This sequence comes from Roseiarcus sp., assembly GCA_052147395.1. GTDB lineage: Bacteria > Pseudomonadota > Alphaproteobacteria > Rhizobiales > Beijerinckiaceae > Roseiarcus. The sequence continues at coordinate 45,258 of JBKQKS010000252.1, read as the reverse complement.
GTTGTGAGGCAGGGCAGGCAGGGTTCGAGGCGCGGCGGCTGGGGCGAGGACGAAAGAAAGGGCGATTAGCTAGATAACAAACGCTTGCCCACACACCCGATCGGCTTCGCGAGACCCGCAAGCGGGACAATTTGTCCGTGGCAAAACGACAGCGCGGTGCTAAGCATCGTCGCGGACATGAAGCTCACAAAAATCATATCTGCGCTTAAAACCAATGTCTCCCACGGCCTGTGGAGCGACAACAAGGTTCGTACGCGCGATTTTTGCTTGTCCAAAAAGCCAGGCAAGGCATATCCGCTAACGAAGATGTGGAGATGGCGTGTAACCACGTTTGACGCATGCGGGCGCAAGTTTCGCCTCATGCCCGCCTATCACAAGAATATTCCGGAGTTTTCAGCTATCTTAGGCGAAGATATTGGAGCTGACTGCCGTATTTTGGCCCGCCTTGAATTTCACCAATCGCATGCAGGATGGCATGCGCATGTGGTCTGTGGAGATACGGACTTGGCGACACCAGGAATAGTGAAGCCGTCCGGAGTAAGGCGATTGCCTAGCGATGGGTCAAGACACCGCAATATAAGCTATTTGACTGGCGGAGCGGTCATGAATGATCATATTGCTGGTCTGATCGCTTGTGATTTTTTCCGGATGCCAGCCGAAGCGCCGCTGTTCTCTTCCGAAGGTCTGCCATGGGCCGCTTGAAGAAGGAAATCTGTGCTGCATTTTGCTCAGACATTCGCGTGTCTGAGTTTGATGGCGGCTATGCGATCGGAACGCCATACTATAGCAAGTTTGGCGATCGAATTGGCATCTACGCTTTGGAGAAGGAATCTAATATATTTAGACTTGTTGATAACGCGTTAACTATATCTTTCCTAGAGGCAGAAGGGGCGACGCTGGATAGTCAAACTCGGCGCAAGGCGCTCGACGATCTGTTAAAGGAGTGCGACGCGGAGTATGACGACGAAACAGGAGAGTTGTTCGTCGACGGGGTTAAAAGGGAAGTCCTTCCGCAGACGATTTTAACTTTTGCTGCTGTTCTATTGAGAATTAATGATCTAACATGGATGTCACAAGAGAAAGCAAGAAGTACATTTAGGGATGACGTACGCGCGAGGTTGCGTAAGGCGTTTGAGGGCACCGCATCAATACGCGAGGACGAGCCTGTTTCGGACGCACTGAAAGACATATTGCCTGATATGGTCATTGCGGTTGAAAATAGGGATCCAGTTGCGATATTTATTGCCACTGATGATTTGAAAGTAACACAAGCTATGCTTTTGAGATTAATTGCCGACTATGAGTCCCGCACTAGTGTGCTTGTTGTAGCCATTTTGCAACGAGATGGCTTAATTTCGAGAGGAGTTCGCCAACAGGCGGACAACAGACTAGATGCGATACCTAGATTTGAGGGTGAACCGGACGTCGCGATTCAAAGGGTTTGGAAACAGGTCACTGGGCGTCCGATGGTTATTCATTAGGGGTTTGGACTTCTGAGACAGTTCGGGAAACTCCGCAGTGTCTCAGTTTGAGAATTGGAAGGGTTGACGTTCGCTCGCACCGCGCGAGCGGCCGCTATGTAACGACGCCAAGCGGCGAACCTGGTCGGAATGAGGAGGGCCGGAAGACCCACCCGGGCGGTCGGGGCGCGAACCGAGTCGAAAGTGGCGGTCAATGCAGAGGAGCCGGAACGGGCAGACCTTGCGATTTTCGCCTTTTTCAGGCCGTCGACGGCGAATGGGGTGGAGCGCGCGAACGGTGAGCGCGGGGCCGTCCCGGCCCCACGTCGCGAAATCGCATCCCAACCGAAATCAGCGCGAGTAGAACTCGACGACCAGGTTCGGCTCCATGTGGGTCGGATAGGGCACCTCGGTGAGGCCGGGGACACGGGTCATCTTGGCCGTTCCCTTGCCGTGGTCGACTTCGAGGTAGTCGGGGACGTCGCGCTCGGCGAGCCCGGCGGCTTCGAGCACCACCGTGAGCTGGCGCGAGGATTCCTTGACTTCGACGACATCGCCGACCTTGACCTGGAACGAGGCGATGTTGACGCGCCGGCCGTTGACCGAGACATGGCCGTGGTTGACGAACTGGCGCGCGGCGAACACTGTCGGCACGAACTTGGCGCGATAGACGATGGCGTCGAGGCGGCGCTCCAGCAGGCCGATGAGATTGGCGCTCGAATCGCCCTTCATGCGCATCGCTTCGACGTAGTACTTGTGGAACTGCCGCTCGGAAATGTTGCCGTAATAGCCCTTGACCTTCTGCTTGGCCTTGAGCTGGGTGCCGAAGTCGGTCGCCTTGCCCTTGCGCCGCTGGCCGTGCTGGCCGGGGCCGTATTCGCGCTTGTTGAAAGGCGAACGCGGACGGCCCCAGATGTTCTCGCCCATGCGGCGATCGATTTTGTACTTCGCTTCTGCGCGCTTCGTCATCGCGGTTCCTCTGATGGACTTGGGTTTCAGGGAACGCGCCCTCCTCCGCGCCGTCTCCGGCGCCGACAGGTTCCAGCCGAGCCAGGCTCGAACCGCGGGTGCGTCTAAACACGAACGCGCCCCGTCAGAGGGCGCGCTCAGGTAACGCGGCTCTCTAAACAGCGTTTCTTCGCCCTGTCAACGCGATTCTCCCGGCGTTGCCCGTTGACGCTGCGCGCGCCGCTGATATAAGCGCGGCCCAGCCGGCTGGGCGCGAGCCCGGCCGTTTGGAGTTTGTGCGGCCGTCACGAGCCGCTGTCGAGGAATCAGAGGTTCATGGCCAACACCAAATCGGCGCAGAAAGCCGCCCGCCAGACCGAGCGCCGCACCGCCGTCAACAAGAGGCGCCGCAGCAAGATGCGCACTCTCGTCAAGAAGGTCGAAGAGGCGCTGGAGGCGAAGGACGCCGTCGGGGCCGCGACTGCGCTGAAGGCCGCCGAACCGATCATAGCCCGCGCCGCGCAGAAGGGCATTGTTCACGACAACGCCGCCTCGCGCAGGATTTCGCGGCTGACCAAGCGGGTCCAGGCGCTCGCCGGCTGAGCCGGCGTCCTCCGCGCGCGATCGATCACGGACCGATGACCGAGACCCCGCCCGATCGCTTGTGTGTCGATCCGACGAGCCCGTTCTATGACGAGGCGGCCCTCGCGCGCGGCGTCGGCATCCGCTTCAAAGGCAAGGAACGGACGGACGTCGAGGAATATTGCGTCAGCGAGCATTGGGCGCGCGTGCCGGTCGGCAAGACGCGCGACCGCAAGGGCAATCTGTTGACCGTAAAAGTGACGGGGCCGGTCGAGCCTTATTTTCTCGCGCCGGCGGGCGAGGGGAAGGGCGGAGGGCAATAGCAGTCCGGCCGCGCGTTCATCTTCGAACGAGCGGCCGATTGCCGAGGGCTGCAGCGAGGCAGGCGCTTTCTTTCAGCCTCCGCCGATGAGACGACCGCTTTGTGTCACTTTGCGCTCGCCGTCGTCGCGCCGCTCGCCACTTTCGGCGCCATCACCCAAGCCAATTCGGCGCCCTGATTCCTAACTGATCGCCGCTTTCGCCCGCATGTCCGCGACATGAACTCTCGTTGAGGCGGGCCGCGCCCGTCTTCTACGAAGCGAGGATTCTCGAGGCCCATGCGCGAGCCCATCGACAGGCCCGAGAGGTAATATTGATTCCGGCGCAACCGGAAGGACCGACGCGAGCGAATCCCGTCACACTTGTCACTCCCGCCGTTCGGCTTCCGGCGCCAAAATCATCTGGTGACCAAATGCGAGCGATCGGCAGTGAACGGGGATCGCCTTCGATCCCGGATAGACGAGAGTTCGCTCCAAGTCGGAGGTTGCGATGACCACGATGACATCACCAGGCAAGGACCGGAATGAAGGACGGGGCGCCATGAACACGCCGCCGATCGTGTCGAGGCAGGAGTGGGAGGCCGCGCGCCAGCAGATGCTGGAGAAGGAAAAGGCCCTGACGCGAGCCCGCGACGCGCTCGCCGCCGAACGTCGACGGATGCCGTGGATGGCTCTGGAGAAGACGTACGAGTTCGACGGGCCGGAGGGCAAGGTGAGCCTCATCGACCTGTTCGAAGGCCGTCGTCAGCTGATCCTCTATCGCGCCTTCTTCGAGCCCGGGGTGTTCGGCTGGCCCGATCACGCCTGCCGCGGCTGCTCCCTGGGCGCCGATCAGGTCGCCCATCTGGCCCATCTGAACGCTCGCGAGACCACGCTCGTCTATGCCTCGCGGGCGCCGCAGGCCGATATCGCGCGCCTGAAAGCGCGGATGGGCTGGAAAATGCCCTGGTATACGATCACCGACAGTTTCGACGCCGACTTCGGCGTCGACGAATGGCACGGCCACAACGTGTTCTTGCGCGGCGGCGACGAGGTGTTCCGCACCTACTTCATCAACAACCGCGGCGACGAGGCGATGGGAACCACCTGGAGCTACCTCGACCTCACGCCGCTCGGCCGTCAGGAGACTTGGGAGGACTCGCCAGAGGGTTACCCCAAGGCGCCGCCGTACAAGTGGTGGAACTGGCACGACAACTACGAAGCCGACGCCTCGCCCGACCCGAAGTGGGTCGAGGTCTCGGACGCGGGAGAAGTCGCCTTCCGCAAGCGCGAGGCGGAGGCGAAAACGTGCGGCTGCTCATGAGCGCCTTCCCTTCGACGCTTGGCCGAAGCTGATCTGCGGCCGACGAAGCGGCGCTGACCGGTTCGACGAATTTCGCAGCTCGAGTTCCGGGAACAGTCGAGTGAACGCCGGATGCCGCCATGATGTCAGCCGCGGCGGCGTGAGCGAACGCCGCGAGCCAGCGCACCCCCGCGCGTCAGCGCGCGGGCAGACTATCCTTCAACCTTTCCCCCGTCTGAAACAGGAGCAAGTCATGACCAAGCCGCATCTCACCGCCGCCTTCGCCGTCGAAAACACCCCGGATGAAGCGTTCGCCGCGATCAACAATGTTCGCGCTTGGTGGTCTGGCGAAATCGAGGGCGACACCGACCAGCTCGGCGCCGAGTGGACCTATCGTTACAAGGACATTCACTACAGCAAGCAAAGAATCGTCGAAATGATCCCCGGCAAGAAGGTGGTCTGGTTGGTCGAGGACAGCTACCTCAGCTTCATCGAGAATAAAGAGGAATGGAACGGGACCAAGATCACCTTCGACATCGCCCGCAAAGGCGACAAGACCGAGGTCAAATTCACTCACGTCGGCCTGGCGCCCGATGACGAGTGCTACGACGCCTGCTCCGACGCCTGGGGCTCATACATCAAGGGGAGCTTGCGGAGCCTGATCGCGACGGGAAAAGGCCAGCCCAATGCGAAGGAACATTGAAGCGCGCCCTCGAAAAAGGGAACGCGGGGTGGCGCGCGTCTTCGATTTCGACCCTCTCCCGCCCTCATCCTGAGCTTGTCGAAGGGGCGGGAGAGGGTTGGGGTGAGGGCAAGCAGGGAACGCAACCGCCTGAAAGAAGGCCCTCATCCGGCGCTTCGCGCCACCTTCTCCCGCAAGCGGGAGAGAGGGAACATCGGCCTCGAAATGAACGATTCGGACCACTAAGTTTAATCCGCCGAGCAGCCGTGGGGACGAGCCCGGCGATTTTCTGAGACGGCGCGGTGTGGCCGCGCCGCGTTCGCGAGCCTCAGCGCAACGTGAGCGAGGCGACGCCCGCGGAAAGCGCCAGGCCGGTTTGCGCCTCGACCGAGAACGGCTGCAGGGCGATCGAACGCTGGGAGCCGCCGACCAGCGCATTCGCGCCTAGACCGGCGCCCGCCGTCGCCGAAGCGCTGACGCCGACATAATCGCCCGCGAGCGCGCGCCGGGGCGGTCCCGCTGTCGGAGCGAACACGGCCCAGGTGAGCACGCCGTGATCGACCTTGCCGATGTCGAGCCCGAACTTGCGGATCGACCCGACATAGGATTCCCTATATCCGTCGAGCGACGTGAAGCCGCAATGTAGGCTGCGGTGCGAGGTGATGATCAGTCCCAGCCCGCTGGACACCGCACAGCTGAGCTCGCCGATCTTCACCTCGCTTGCTGCGCGCGCCGGCGCTGCCAACGTCAGCGCGGCGATCGCCGCGGCGGCGAACAAGGCGATTTTCATGGCGTTCTCCTTCGGCTCGCGGGCGCCTTTCCCCGTCGGGCGAAGTCGGGCGCATTCGGCCCCCCTCGGCCCCCGGGGGCGTCCCGGCCGCGCCGTCGTTCGAGGCGCGGTCCGGCGATATTGAACGAGCGAGAAACGGCATAAAGATGGCGCGCCGACCGACCCCGCGAGCCGCGCCCGGCCGGGATCACCTCGCCAGCGCGCCCTCCGCGGCGCGGCGCAGCGCCGCGATGTTGGCCTCGTACATCGACGGGCCGCCCTTGAACACCGCCGAGCCGGCGACGAGCGTGTCGGCGCCCGCCGCCGCCACGATCGGAGCAGTCTCCGTCGTCACGCCGCCGTCGATCTCGATGCGGATGTCGCGCGCGCCGATCATCTTTTTCACCCGCGCCACCTTCTCGACCACCGACGGGATGAAGGCCTGGCCGCCGAAGCCGGGGTTGACTGTCATCAGCAATACCAAGTCGAGCCGGTCGAGCACGTATTCGATGGTCTCCGCGGGCGTCGCGGGATTGAGCGACACGCCGGCCTTCTAGCCGAGCGCGCGGATCACCTGCAGCGAGCGGTCGAGGTGCTTGGTCGCCTCGACGTGGACGGTGACGTAGTCCGCGCCCGCCTTGGCGAAGGCCTCGAGATAGGGATCGCAGGGCTCGATCATCAAATGACAGTCGAACACTCGCGAGGCGTGCGGGCGCAGCGCCGCGACGACCGGCGGGCCGAACGTGATGTTGGGCACGAAATGGCCATCCATAACATCGAGATGGATCCAATCGGCGCCCGCTGCGACGATGGCGCGCACCTCCTCGCCGAGCTTGGAGAAATCGGCGGAGAGGACCGACGGCGCAATGACGATGGACTTAGCGGCGCTCATGGCTAGGGTCTCGTGTTTTTGCGATGCTGGCCTTCGAACGGCCCGGGCGCAGGAGGAAAGACGCCCGGACCATTCTCAGGCCGGTTGCGACGCCGGCGTCAAGCCGCCGCCTTGCCGAGTTTGTCGCGCCAGCCGGGGAACAGCTTGTCGGCGTCGCTCGCGAAGCTCTGGAAGGCGCGCGCGAATTCGCGATGATCCTTGGCGAACTCGACCGGATCGGCGCTCGCCTTCCAGCACTGCTCCGCCTGGCGCAGCGAGATCGCGCCCGCCGCGCCGCCATCGATATGGCCGAACGCGCCGCCGCCCGCGGTCATGATCAGGTTGGAATGCCCGAGATTGGTGAAGAACCCAGGCATGCGCAGCGCGTTCATGCCGCCGGAGATGATCGGCGTCGTCGGATTCATGCCGAGCCACTCCTGATGATAGAACGGACCGTCCGCGCTATCCTCGGTGATCATATAGGCCATGTTGCGGTCGGAGGCCTCGCCCTCCATCTTGCCGAAGCTCATCGTGCCGACGTGAATGCCCGAGGCGCCCTGCAAGCGCGCCATCTTGGAGAGCACGAAGGCGCTGTAGCCGCGCTTCGACTGCGGCGAGGTGACGGCGCCGTGGCCGGCGCGGTGATAGTGCAGGTATTGGCTCGGAAAGGTGCGGCGCGCGGTGGTGACCGCCGCCGGGCCGGCGACATAGCCGTCGACCAGGAACGCGACATGGTTGGCGTTGGGGCCGAAAGTCTCGAGGATGAACTCGCCGCGCGCGACCATCTCGTGATGATCATCGGCGGTGATGTTGAACGAGAACAGCTTCGGCTGGCCGGTGCTGTCCTGGGCGCGCACCATCGCCTCGTTGACCGCGCGCACCGTCTCCTTGAGCGGCGCGAACGTCTGGTTGCCCTGCGGCTCGTCGTTCTTGATGAAATCGCCGCCGAGCCAGAAGTCGTAGCAGGCGTCGGCGAACGGCTGCGGACGCAGGCCCAGCTTCGGCTTGATGATCGTGCCGACGATGAAGCCGCCATTGACGACCGGACGGCGCAGCACGCGCCACAGATCCCTGATGCCAGTCGAGGGGCCGTCGAACAGCTCGAGATAGGCCGGCGGCACGTAGAAATCATGCAGCTTGCCGTATTCGATGTCGCCCATGCCCTGGTTGTTGCCGATGGAGAGCGTCAGGAACGAGGCGATCATCGCGCGGCCGTCGATGATGTTGCGGTCGAACAGCTCGAGCGGATAGGCGATCTTCATCACCTCGTTGGCTTCGTCGATCTCGTAAACGAGAGCATCGACTCCGCGGGTGAAATCGTCGGTGGTGACGACCTCCACGTTGGTGCCGGTCGAGGATTCGGCGGCGAAATGGGCGGCCGCCGTGAGATAGCCGCCGGCGAAGTCCTTCGGCTTCATCTTGTAAGCGCAGAGCACGTGACGGCCGCCGGCGATGAGGTCGGCCTCCTTCAGGTTCAGATTCGCATAGCGGCTGGACTGATCCATGGCTTTTTCTCCCATTTTGGGCCGTGGCCGCACGACCCCGTTAACGGGCCGGCTCGACGCCGACCGCCTCGAATGAAATGAGCGTTGGGATCGGGCGCGGCGGGCCGCGCCCGAGGGTCAGGCCATCAGCGCCTTGGCCGCGGCCACCGCCGCCTCGGCGGTGATGCCGAAGTGCTTATAGAGATCGCTCGCCGGAGCGCTGGCGCCGAAGCCGTGCATGCCGATGAAGGCGCCGCGTTCGCCGAGGTAGCGATCCCAGCCGAACCCCGACGCCGCTTCGATGGCGACCCGCGGCGCACTGCCGAGGGTCGCGGCGCGGTAGTCCGCCGGCTGCGCCTCGAACAGATCCCAGCACGGCATCGACACCACGGCGACGCGCTTGCCCTCGGCCTCCAGGGCCTTGGCGGCTGCGACCGCGATCATCACCTCCGAGCCGGTGGCGAGCAGCGTCACGTCGCGGGCGCCGCCGGTCTCGCTGAGCACATAGCCGCCGCGCGCGCAAAGGTTGACGTCGGCCGAAGCACGCAGCGTCGGCAGGTTCTGCCGCGACAACAGCAGCGCCGAGGGCTGCGAACGCGCGCCGAGGGCGATCTCCCAGCATTCCGCCGTCTCGACCGCGTCGCAGGGGCGCAACACGTGCAGGTTCGGCGTCGCGCGCAACATCGCGTAGTGTTCGATCGGCTGGTGCGTCGGTCCATCTTCGCCGAGGCCGATCGAGTCGTGGGTGAGCACGTAGATCACCCGCACTCCCATCAGCGCCGAGAGCCGGATGGCGCCGCGCGCATAATCGGAGAACACCAGGAAGGTGCCGCCGTAGGGGATGAAACCGCCGTGGACGGCGATGCCGTTCATCGCCGCCGACATGCCGAACTCGCGGACGCCGTAGCGCACGTAGCGGCCGGAGAAATCCTCCGCGGTCAGCGACTTCATGCCCTTGGTGATGGTGAGGTTCGAATGGGTGAGGTCGGCCGAGCCGCCGAGCGTGGTCGGAACGTGAGCATTGATCACCTCGAGCGCCATTTCGGACGCCTTACGGCTCGCGACATTGGGCGCTTTCGCGACGAGCCCGGCCTTGTACTCGGCCATCGCCTTGGCGAAATCGGCGGGAACGGCGCCCTCGACAGCGGCGATGAAAGCGTCGCGGCCGGAGCTGGCGGCGAGCCGGGCCTCCCAGGCTTCGCGAACCCCGCGCGAACGGGCGCCGACGGCGCGCCAGGCGGCGAGGCAGTCCTTAGGGATCTCGAATGGCGGATAGGGCCAGCCGAGCTTCTCCCGCGCGCCGGCGACTTCGGCCGCGCCGAGCGGCGCGCCGTGCGTCGCTTCCGTGCCGGCCTTGGTCGGCGCGCCGTAGCCGATCGTAGTGCGGCAGGCGATCATCGTGGGACGCGTCTGCACTTGGGCTTCCGTCAGCGCGGCGCGGATCTGAGCGGTATCGTGGCCGTCGATCGCGATCGTATGCCAACCGGCGGCGGCAAAGCGCGCGGGCTGGTCCACGCTGGTCGCCAGCGAGGTCGGACCGTCGATGGAGATATGGTTATTGTCCCAGAACACGATGAGCTTGGAGAGTTTTAGATGCCCGGCGAGGTCGATCGCCTCGTGGCTGACGCCTTCCATCAGGCAGCCGTCACCCGCGATCACGTAGGTGTGGTGATCGACGACATCGGCGCCGTAACGAGCCGCGAGCGCGCGCTCGGCGATCGCCATGCCGACGGAGGCGGCGAGTCCCTGGCCGAGCGGACCGGTCGTCACCTCGACGCCGAGCGCGTGGCCATATTCCGGATGGCCCGCGGTGCGCGAACCGAGCTGACGGAAGCTCTTCAACTGATCGACCGTCATGTCGGGATAGCCGGTCAGGTACTCGAGCGCATAGAGCAGCATCGACCCGTGGCCGGCCGAGAGCACGAAGCGGTCGCGGTCGGCCCAGTGCGGCGCGCTCGGATCGAAGCGCAGGAACTCGGTGAACAGCACGGTCGCGACGTCGGCCATGCCCATCGGCATGCCGGGATGGCCGGATTTCGCCTTTTCGACCGCATCGACGGCGAGGAAGCGGATCGCATTGGCCATCGTGTCGTGGGAGACGGCGGAGGTGGCGGGGTTCTGGATCGCATTCATGGTTCGGGCCTTTCCAGTCGTCCGTCTCAGATTGTCCGACGACGACGCTCGACGAGCTTTAGGATCATCGGGGTTAGAATCAACTGCATCGCCAGGTCGAGTCGGGGACCGGGGATCACGATCGAGTTGGCGCGGCTCATCCAGCCGCCGTCGAGCATCGACAGCAGATAGGGGAAATCGATGCCGTGCGGGTCGCGGAAGCGGATGACGACGATCGACTCGTCGGGCGTCGGTATCCAGCGCGCGATGAACGGGTTCGACGTGTCGACGGTCGGCACGCGCTGGAAGTTGATGTCGGTCTGCGTGAACTGCGGGCAGATGAATTTGATGTAGTCGGGCATCCGGCGCAGGATGGTGTCCGTCACCGCCTCGGTGCTGTAGCCGCGGGCCGAGCGGTCGCGGTGCAGCTTCTGGATCCATTCGAGGTTGATCACCGGCACGACGCCGATCTTGAGATCGACGTGTTGGGCGAGGTTCACGTTACCGTCGACGAGGCAGCCGTGCAGCCCCTCGTAGAACAGCAGATCGGAGCCGGGCTCGAAGTCGCGCCAGGCCGTGAAGGTCCCGGGCGGCGTTCCGTGCAGTTCGGCCTCGTCGGCGTCGTGCACGTAATATCGGGTCCTGCCGCCGCCGTTGGCGGCGTAGGCGGCGAAGCTGTTCTCGAGATCTTCGAACAGATTCGCCTGGGGGCCGAAGTGGCTGTAGTGGTTGTCGCCCTCGGTCGCCGCTTCCTTCATCTTCTCCCGCATTTCCATGCGGTTCCAGCGATGGAAGGCGTCGCCCTCGATATAGACGGGGTTGACCTTCTCACGGCGGAAGATCTGCTCGAACGTGCGCTTGACGGAAGTCGTGCCCGCGCCGGACGAACCCGTGATCGCTATGATGGGATGCTTGATGGACATCTCGTTCCCCCTTATCCGCGCAACAGGCCGCGCTTGCCGAACAGCGGCGCGCGCGAGGCCGAACGGTGGCCCTCGACGAAATAGCTGCGAATGCGGTCGACCTTGTCGATCGAGCCGAAGATCAGCGGCGTGCGCGCGTGCAACTCCGTGGGCGTGGCGTCGAGGACGCGGTTCACGCCGTCGGTCGCCAAGCCGCCGGCCTGCTCGGCGAGGAAGGCGATCGGATTGGCCTCGTAGAGCAGGCGCAGGCGTCCCCGCCCATGGCCCGCGCGCGCGTCCTCGGGGTAGAGATAAACGCCGCCGCGCACAAAAATGCGGAAGGCGTCGGCGACCAGCGAAGCGATCCAGCGCATGTTGAATTCCTTCGCCCGCGGGCCGGTCTCGCCCATCAGGCAGTCCTCGACATAGGCGCGAACCGGATCGGGCCAATGCCGCTCGTTCGAAGCGTCGATCGCGAATTCCGCCTTGCCTTCGGGAACGAGGATGTCGAGCCGGGTCATCCGGAAGTCGCCGCGGACCGGATCGAGCGTCGCGGCGTGCGTTCCCGCGCCCGTCGTGAACACGAAGTCGACGCGCGGTCCGAAGACCAGAATGCCCGCCGCGAGCTGACGATGGCCGGGTTGCAGGAAGTCCCCGGCCTCGCCGCCGGACCGCTCGGGCGCCGCGAGCACCGAAAAGATCGTCCCCACGGTCAGGTTGACGTCGAGGTTGGAAGACCCGTCGAGCAGATTGACGACGACCAGAAACCTGCCCTCGGGGTCGAGGAGTTTCGGCGTCTGGCGTTCCTCGGATGCGAGGGCTTTAACCCGAGCCTTTGCCAGCGCGTCCGCGATCGCCTGGTCGGCGAACAGGTCCAACGCGCGCGCCTTGTCGCCGCCGCCGGTCTCGGCGCCGAGCTCTCCCTCCAGCGCGCCTCGCGCGAGGCGCCCGGCGATCGGTTTGCCGACGCTGGCGATGGCGAGCATCAGGGCGTCGATGTCTCCGCCGCCGAGAAATTCCGATAGCGGTTGATCGAGAGCGCCGTTCGCCGTCATCTCCCCCTCCGTTGCTGCCTCGCTCGGCGCCGTGCGCCGCGGGAAGATCACTAACCGGCCTTGCGGCCTCGAGAAAACTGAATTAATTTTGGTTTCGATTAGAATTTTTTGAACAGGGCATGAGAAACGTCACCCTCTCGCAATTGCAGACGCTGCTCGCCGTCGCCGAAGCCGGCTCGCTCGTCGCCGCGGCCGCACGGCTCAACATGACGCCGGCCGCGCTCACGGCGCGCCTCAAGGGGCTCGAAGGCGAAGTGCAGACGGAGCTTTTCGATCGTACGCCGCTCGGGCTCAAGCTCAATCCTGCGGGCGAAATCGCGCGCGACCTGGCGCGCGCGGTCGAACGTGCGGTGCGCGATTTCGTCGAGACGATGACGGCGGTGAAGAGCGGCCATGCCGGACGGCTGTCGATCGGGGTGGTGTCGACCGCCAAATATTTCGCGCCGCGACTCATTGCCGCATTCGTCGCGGACCGGCCGGGTCTCGAATTGCGGTTCCGCATCGGCAATCGCGACGAGACCGCGGCGGCGCTGAAAAGCCGCGACGTGGAGTTGACGCTGTTCGGTCGCCCGCCATCCGATTTGCCGGTCGAGACGGTCGCCATCGGCCCCCATCCCTATGTGGTGATCGCGCCGGTCGGCCACCGGCTCGCGGGAAAAGCGCAGATTGCGCGGCGCGAGCTCGCCGGCGAATCTTTTCTGTTTCGCGAGCCCGGCTCGGGCACCCGATCGCTGTTCGACTATTTCATCGGCGACACGGAAATCCGGCGTTCGAACCTCGGGGCGGAGCTCAATTCCAACGAGACGATCAAGCAGGCGGTGATGGCGGGGCTCGGCATCGCGCTCATCTCCGCCCACACCATCGCGGCCGAAATCGCCGATGGCCGGCTCGTCATTCTCGATGTCGAGGGTCTGCCGATCATGCGCCAATGGTTCATGCTCAACCGGGCCGATCGGCCGCTCTCGCCGGTCGCCCGGGCTTTCCGCGAATTCGCCCGTCTGCGAGCGCGGGAATTTCTGCCGGCGGCGCCCTCAACATATGCTCCATAACTTGATAGATTTACTGTGATGAACCTTGACCTACACTGTCAGTTCGGGCATATCGGACGCCCGCCCGTCGCGTCGAGGCCTCGGGGAGGCGACGCGGTGGGCTGCCGGCGCGTCGCCCGAATGAGAACGGAAGAGAGATGACCACAACGCTCCCGCTGCATTTGCGGCGCCTCGAAGCCGAGTCGATCTACATCATGCGTGAAGTGGTCGCGGAATTTCGCGCCCCCGTGATGCTCTACTCGATCGGCAAGGACTCCAGCGCCATGCTTCATGTCGCCTTGAAGGCCTTTCATCCCGCGCCGCTGCCATTCCCGCTCCTGCATGTCGACACGACGTGGAAATTCCGCGAGATGATTCAGTTTCGCGACGACGTCGCCAGGCGGCTCGGGCTCGATCTGAGGGTGCACATCAACCAGGACGGCGTCGCCCGCGGCGTCAATCCGATCGCTTCCGGCTCGCAGACGCACACGCAGGTGATGAAGACCGAGGCGTTGCGGCAGGCGCTCGACTCCGGCAAATTCGACGCCGCCTTTGGCGGCGCGCGCCGCGACGAAGAAAAGAGCCGCGCCAAGGAGCGTATCTTCTCCCATCGCTCGGCGGCGCATGCGTGGGACCCGCGCAACCAGCGCCCGGAGCTTTGGCGCATCTTCAATACGCGCATTCGCGACGGCGAATCGGTGCGCGTGTTCCCGCTCTCCAACTGGACCGAGCTCGACGTCTGGGAATACATCCGGGCCGAGGAGATCCCCGTCGTGCCGCTGTATTTCGCCAAGGAGCGTCCGGTCGTGGAACGCGCGGGGACGCTCATCATGGTCGACGACGACCGTCTGCCGTTGAACTCCGGAGAAACGCCGGAGCTGCGCAAGGTGCGGTTCCGTACGCTCGGCTGTTATCCGCTCAGCGGCGCGATCGAATCCCAGGCCGAGACCCTGGACGAGATCATCGCCGAGATGCGTAAGTCGACGACCTCGGAACGGCAGGGGCGTCTGATCGACACCGACGAAGCCGGCTCGATGGAAAAGAAGAAGCGCGAGGGATATTTCTGAACATGGATGCAACGCTCCCAGCCGAGGCGCTGCCGACGCTTCGCTTTCTCACCTGCGGTTCCGTCGACGATGGCAAGTCGACGCTGATCGGCCGACTGCTCTACGAGCAGAAGCTCATCTACGACGACCAGCTCTCCGCGCTCGAGCGCGACTCCAAGAAGCACGGCACGACCGGCGACGACATCGACTTCGCGTTGCTCGTCGACGGGCTCGAGGCCGAGCGCGAGCAGGGCATCACCATCGACGTCGCCTACCGATATTTCGCCACCGCAAAGCGCTCGTTCATCGTCGCCGACACCCCCGGCCACGAGCAGTACACGCGCAACATGGCGACCGGCGCCTCGAACGCCGACCTCGCGATTCTGCTGGTCGATGCGCGCAAGGGGCTGCTGACCCAGACCCGCCGCCATGCGACGATCGTGTCGCTGATCGGCATCCGGCATGTCGTGCTCGCAGTCAACAAGATCGACCTGGTCGATTTCAGCGAGGCGCGATTCCGGGAGATCGTCGACGCCTTCCAAAAATTTGCCGAGCCGCTCGGCTTCCGCTCCGTCGTCGGGATCCCGATCTCGGCGCGATATGGCGACAACGTCTCCGCCCCGAGCGAACGCACGCCCTGGCATCACGGACCGGCGTTGTTGCCCTGTCTCGAAAGCATCGACGTCGAGGACGATCGCGCTGCGGCGGCGTTCCGCCTGCCGGTGCAGTGGGTCAATCGGCCCAATCTCGATTTCCGCGGCTATGCGGGCACGATCGCCAGCGGGCGCGTGCGCGCCGGCGATTCCGTCGTCGTCGCCGGATCGGGGCGCGTCACTCGCATCAAGAGCCTCTATCTCGCCGACGAGCTCGTCGACGAAGCCAGGGCGGGCGACGCGGTCACGGTGACGCTCGTCGATGAGGTCGACATCGCCCGCGGCGACGTGCTCTCGCGTCCCGACGCGCGTCCCGAGGTCGCCGACCAGTTCACGGCGCATCTGATCTGGATGAGCGCCGATGCGATGCTGCCCGGCCGTTCCTACTGGCTGAAAATCGGCGCGCGGACCGTGCCGGCTTCGATCACCGAGCTCAAGCACAAGCTCGACGTCAACACGCGCGAGCACATCGCGGCCAAGTCGCTCGATCTCAACGAGATCGGCTTCTGCAATCTGGCCATGACCATGCCGGTCGTGTTCGACGCCTATGCGGCCAATCGCGAGACCGGGTCGTTCATCCTCATCGATCGGCGCAACAACGAGACCGTCGCCGCCGGCGTCATCGCCCACGGCCTGCGCCGCGCCACCAACGTGCACCGCCACGGCTTCACGGTGACGCGCGATTCGCACGCGGAGATGAAGCATCAGAAGCCCGCGGTGCTCTGGTTCACCGGCCTCTCGGCGTCGGGAAAATCGACGATCGCCAACCTCGTCGAGACCAGGCTGCACGCGCGAGGCGTGCATACGGCGCTGCTCGACGGCGACAACGTCCGCCACGGCCTCAACAAGGACCTCGGCTTCACCGCCGCCGACCGCGTCGAGAACATCCGCCGCATCGCGGAGGTGGCGCGGCTGATGACCGACGTCGGCCTCATCGTGCTCACATCGTTCATCTCGCCGTTCCGCGCCGAGCGGCGCCTCGCCCGCGACACCGCGCAAGCCGGCGAGTTCGTCGAGATTTTTGTCGAAGCGCCGCTGGAGGCGGTGATCGCGCGCGACCCGAAGGGGCTCTACAAGCGCGCATTGAAGGGCGAAATCAAGAACTTCACCGGCATCGACCAGCCCTACGAAACGCCGGAGGCCGCCGAGATCAGGCTCGACACCACGGCCGCCACGGCCGAAGAACTCGCCGATCGCGTGATCGCCGAACTCGAAGCGCGCGCCTTCATCGACAGGCTGTGACGATAAGGGACGGCGGGCGGCGCCGAAGTCGCCGGCCGCGCCCATTGCGCCCAAGCGAAAAACGCGCTTCGATGCGCGGCGTCGGGCGGAGCCCTGCAATGCGACCGTACGTCGCGCCAGGGCGCCGTCGCGAAGTTCGCGCAAACCTTGGGGGAGAATTTCATGAGATCGGCCGCTTGGGTCAGCCTGGGGCTGGCCGCTTTGTTGCTGGGATCGAGCGCCGTCGCCTCGGCCAAGACCCTGGTCTACTGCTCCGAAGGCAGCCCCGAAAATTTCCAGCCCGCGATCAACACCACCGGCACCAGCTTCGACGCGGCGCGGCCGGTCTACAATCGGCTGACCGAGTTCAAGCGCGGCAGCACCGTAGTGACCCCCGGCCTCGCCGAGAGCTGGGATATCGCCGACGGCGGCAAGACGATCACCTTTCATCTGCGCAAGGGCGTCAAGTTCCACTCGACCAAGGACTTCAAACCGACCCGCGATTTCGACGCCGACGACGTGCTGTTCTCGTTCAACCGGCAGTGGAAAGAAGACAACCCGTATCACAACGTATCGGGCGGCAAGTACGACTACTTCAACGACATGGACATGCCCAATCTGCTCGACTCGATCGAGAAGAAGGACGATTACACCGTCGTCTTCCATCTGAAGACGCCGAACGTCGCGATCCTCGCCAATCTGGCGATGGATTTCGCCGCCATCAGCTCGGCCGAGTACGCCGACTTCCTGTTGAAGAAGGGCACGCCCGAGCAGCTCGATCAGGTTCCGGTCGGCACTGGTCCGTTCTCGTTCGTCTCGTATCAGAAGGACGCGGTGATCCGCTTCAAGAAGAACCCGGACTATTTCGGCGAGAAGGCGCTGGTCGACGATCTCGTGTTCGCCATCACGCCCGACGCGACCGCGCGCTACGCCAAGCTGAAGGCCGGCGAGTGCCACGTCAACGGCTATCCGCGTCCGGCGGATCTGGCCGAGATGAAGGCGGATCCGTCGTTGAAGGTGATCAGCGCCTCCGGCCTCAACATCGCCTTCTGGGCCTTCAACGTGAACAAGCCGCCGCTCGACAAGCTCCAGGTGCGCCAGGCGCTCGCCATGGCGATCGACCGCGACGCGATCATCAAGGACGTCTTCCTCGGCGCCGGCGAGAAGGCGACGACGCTGATCCCGCGCACGATGTGGTCGTTCGACGATAAAATTCCGGACGTGGTCTACGATCCGGCAAAGGCCAAGGCGCTGTTGATCGCGGCCGGCGTCGCCACGCCCTTCGACATCGATCTCTGGTACCAGCCGGTGTCGCGCCCATACAATCCGAACGGCAAGCGCATCGGCGAGATGATGCAGGCCGATCTCGCCAAGATCGGCGTCAACGCCACGCTCGTCACCTACGAGTGGGGCGAATACCGCAAGCGCGCCCAGGCCGGCGAGGACATGACGGCCCAGCTCGGCTGGACCGGCGACAACGGCGATCCCGATAACTTCTTCTTTCTCGACGGCTGCACCAACGGCAAGCCTGCAGTGAACAACATCCCGAAGTGGTGCAACGCCGAGTTCAACGACCTGCTCGCCAAGGCGCGCCTGGTCGCCGACCAGGGCGAACGCGCCAAGATGTATCAGCGCATGCAGGAGATCGAGCACGACGAACAGCCGGAACTGCTGGTCGCCCATTCGATCGTCTCCGAGGCGATGCGCGCCAATGTCGTAGGCTACAAGCAGAGCCCGCTCGGCACCCACGCGTTCGAAGGCGTCGACCTCGAGTGACGCTTCCCCCGCTCCCGGCCCCCGCGCCGGGAGCGGCCGTTCGGGCCCTCTGATGCTGATCTATTTTCTCCGCCGGCTGGCGCTGACGATCCCGACCTTCGTCGCGCTGATGTTCCTCACCTTCGTCGCGATTCGCCTGGTGCCGGGCGATCCCGTCGAAGTGCGCGTCGGCGAACACGGCATCTCGCCCGAACGCCTAGCCTACTTTCGCCACCAGCTCGGGCTCGACCAGCCGGTGTGGAAGCAGTTCCTCGATTACGTTTGGCAAATCCTGCACGGCGATTTCGGCGTGTCGCTCTCCACCCAGCAGAAGGTGCTGACCGAGTTCTTCACGCTGTTTCCCGCGACCCTGGAGCTGTCGTTTTTCGCCATGATGTTCGCCGTGCTGGTCGGCGTGCCCTGCGGCGCAATCGCTGCGGTCAAGCGCGGCAGCCTGTTCGACCAATCGCTGATGATGGTCTCGCTGTTCGGCTATTCGATGCCGATCTTCTGGTGGGGCCTGCTGCTGATCATGTTCGTGTCCGTGCAGCTCGGCTGGACGCCGGTGTCGGGCCGCATCGACCTCATCGACTATTCGTTCGATCAGCCGACCGGCTTCATGCTGATCGACGCCGCGCTGTCGGACCAGGAGGGCGCCGTCTGGGACGCGCTGAAACATCTGATCCTGCCCTCGATCGTGCTCGGCACCGTGCCGCTCGGCGTCATCGCGCGCATGACGCGCTCTTCGATGCTCGAGGTGCTCGGCGAGGACTATGTCCGCACCGCGCGTGCGAAAGGCTTGTCGCCATTGCGCGTCATCGGCGTGCACGCGCTGCGCAATGCGCTGCTGCCGGTCATCACCGTGATCGGCCTCTCCGTCTCATCGCTGCTCGCCGGCGCCGTGCTCACGGAAACGATCTTTTCCTGGCCCGGCGTCGGTCACTGGCTCATCGATTCGATCAGCCGGCGGGACTATCCGGCACTGCAGGGCGGCGTGATGCTCGTTTCCACCGTCGTCATTCTCGTCAACCTCGTCGTCGATCTGCTCTACGGCGCGATCAACCCGAGGATCCGCCATGGCCGCTGACGTCGCCGCGGCCGCCGGCGCCGAGGACGAGAGCGGGCAGGTGCTCGCGCAGCCGTCGCCGCTGGCGGCGCTGTGGGCGGCCTATCGCGAGAACCGCGGCGCCGTGGTCGGGCTCGCGGTCGTCGCCGTCATCGTGTTCGTCGCGATCTTCGCCGATTTTCTCGCGCCGCATTCGCCAATCGACCAGTTCCGCGATGCGGTGCGGGCGAAACCGATCTGGGAGCACGGCGGGAGCTGGCGCTTCGTGCTCGGCACCGACGGCGATGGCCACGACATGCTGTCGCGGCTCATTTTCGGCGCGCGCGTGTCGCTGTTCATCGGGCTTTCGGTGATGAGCGTGTCATTCGTGGTCGGCGTCGTGCTCGGCCTCGTCTGCGCCATGTTCGGCTCGCTGTTCGACGTCGCGATCACCCGCGCCATGGACCTCATCATGGCGGTGCCGAGCCTCGTGCTCGCGATCCTCGTCGTCGCGATCCTCGGCCCCAGCCTCGTCAACACCATCGTCGCGGTGACGATCGTCTATCTGCCACGCTACGTGCGGCTGGTGCGCGCCTCCGCCATCGGCGAGCTCACGAAGGACTACGTGACCGCGGCGCGCGTCGCCGGCGTCCGCACGTTGCGGCTGATGTTCGTCACCATCCTGCCCAACTGCCTCGCGCCGCTCATCGTACAGGCCGCGCTCGGCGTCTCCGACGCGATCCTGGAGGCCGCCGGCCTCGGCTTTCTCGGCCTCGGCGCGCAGCCGCCGACGCCGGAATGGGGCTCGATGCTCGCCGATTCGCGCGAGTTCATCCGCTCCGATCCCTGGATCGTGACGCTGCCCGGCCTCGCCATCCTGATCACCGTCGTCGCCATCAACCTCGCCGGCGACGGCCTGCGCGACGCGCTCGACCCGAAAATGCGGCGGGGGTGAGGAATGGCGGTCGATTGCGCGGCAATCAACGCGGTTCGGGAATTCGGCGCGCCGCTCGGGATTCTCGGCGCGGCCGCCGTGTGGCTACTCAACCGGTTCCTGGCCTGGGTGACTTGGCTCGTCGGACGATACCTGAAGCGCTACGAATTGCTGCGCGCGCTCGAAGGCGAGATCAAGAGCAATTCCAACAGCGAAGCGCTCTACTTCTTCGAAGATTCCGCGGGCGCGGAGGCGGCGGCCAAAAAACTCGTCGATCGGCTGCGCGGACAGGTCGGGCCTTACAAGCCTTTGGCGCCCTACCTCGCGGTGAGCGCCGGCAATCCCGTCTACGAGAGCGCCATCGGGTCCTTGTCGCTTCTTCCGGCGGAAGTCAGCTCCGCAGTCGTGAGTTATTACAGCGCCAGCGTCGCGTTGACCGAGCAGTTGCGGGACTTCCGTTCCGATGCTTTCTTGAAGCTGAACCACGTCCGGCAGGAGACCGTCATCCGCGATCTCTACTCGATCATCGGCGCCGAATGCGGGAGTGCGGCGCATTCCGTGCTGCGCCTGATTGGAAAGCACGCCAACTACTACGAAATGCTCGGTTTCTGGGCGATGCTAACGACGATCGCAACGCTCGCACTGTTGGCTCTGGCTACGCTCGACGTCTTTCCCGCGACGGCAGACGCCCTCAGGCGGGCGGCAGAATTGGCCTCGTCATGTCATAAGCCCCCACCTTGAGCCCTGCGTCGGACTCCCTCGATCGACCCCTCATATATCAGCTTTCGGCCGCTTTTTCCATGCCCCTGCTCGAAGTCCGCAACCTCTCGGTCTCTTTCCCCACCCGCCACGGCGCGTTCAAGGCGGTGGACGGGATCGACGTGACCGTCGATCGCGACGAAGTGCTGGCGATCGTCGGCGAATCCGGATCGGGCAAGTCGGTGGCGATGCTCGCCGTGATGGGCCTGCTGCCGGTCACCGCCGAGGTCGAGGCCGACCGCATGATGTTCGACGGCCGCGACCTGATGAAGATGACCGCGGCCGACCGGCGCCAGATCGCCGGCAAGGACATCGCGATGATTTTCCAGGAGCCGATGTCGTCGCTCAATCCGTGCTTCACCGTCGGCTTCCAGATCGGGGAGGCGCTGCAAACCCACTTGAAGCTCGATCGCAAGCGCCGCGCGGCGCGCATCGTCGAGCTGTTGCGCGAGGTCGGGATCCCGGACCCCGAGCGGCGTGTCCACGCGTTCCCGCATCAGCTCTCGGGCGGCATGAGCCAGCGCGTGATGATCGCGATGGCGCTCGCCTGCCGACCGAAGGCGCTGATCGCCGACGAGCCGACGACGGCGCTCGACGTGACGATCCAGGCGCAGATCCTCGACCTGCTGGTGTCGTTGCGCCGTCTGAACGGCATGGCGCTCGTGCTCATCACCCACGACATGGGCGTGGTCGCCGAGACCGCCGACCGCGTCATCGTGCAGTACGCCGGGCAGCAGGTGGAGACGAATTCCACGCGCGAATTATTCGCCGACCCGCACCACCCCTACACGGCAGCGCTGCTCGCGGCGCTCCCCGAACGCGCGACCGAGCGCCGCCTTCCCGCGATCTCCGGAGTCGTGCCGGGACAGTTCGACCGTCCCTCCGGGTGTCTGTTCGCGCCGCGTTGCGGCTTCGCCTTCGCCGACTGCCGGCGCGCGCCGCCGCCTCCCGATGGCGACGCATTGGGCCGAGCGCGCTGCTATTCGCCGTTGCAAGGGGGCGTCCCCGTGCGGCTCGAGCCCGGAGCGGCGGCATGAGCGCGGTCATCGAGGCGCGCGCCCTGTCGCGCGAATATCATGTTGCGCGGGGGCTGTTCGCCAAGCCCGCGACCGTCAAGGCGCTGACCGGCGTTTCGTTTTCGCTGCAGGCCGGGCGCACGCTCGCCGTCGTCGGCGAATCCGGCTCCGGCAAATCGACGCTGGCGCGGCTGCTGACGTTGATCGAGACGCCGACCGCCGGCGCGCTCATCATCGACGGCGAGGATGTCGTCGACGCCGACGCGGCGCGCCGCCGCAAGCTTCGGCGCGAAGTGCAGATGGTGTTCCAGAACCCCTACGGTTCGCTCAACCCGCGCCAGAAGATCGGTCATGCGCTCGAGGAGCCGCTGCTCGTCAACACGGACATGAGCGGCGCCGAGCGGCGCGAGGCGGCGCTCGCGATCATGGCCAAGGTGGGCTTGCGGCCAGAGTTCTACCACCGCTACCCCCACATGTTCTCCGGCGGCCAGCGGCAGCGCATCGCGATCGCTCGCGCGCTGGTGCTGAGGCCGAAAATCCTGGTGCTCGACGAGCCGGTTTCGGCGCTCGACGTCTCGATCCGCGCCCAAGTGCTCAACCTGCTCGCCGAAATCCAGGAGGAGTTCCATCTCGCCTATGTGTTCGTCTCCCACGACCTCTCTGTCGTCAAGCACATCGCCGACGAGGTGATGGTGATCTATCTCGGCCACGCCGTCGAAATCGGGACCAAGGAGGCGATTTTCTCCGCGCCCCGCCATCCTTATACGCGCGCGTTACTATCGGCGACGCCGATCGCCGAGCCCGGCGCGAAGAAGGAGCGGCTGATCCTGAAGGGCGAGCCGCCGTCGCCGTTCAATCCGCCGAGCGGCTGCGCCTTTCATCCGCGCTGTCCGCTCGCGCTCGACCGCTGCTCGCGGGACGAGCCGAAGCTCGAGAACAAGGCCGGACGCGATGTCGCCTGCTGGGCGGTCGAGGGATGAGCGCGGGTATCGATGTTCCCGCCGACGGCCGGCAATCGGAGACGGCGCTGCACATCGCGCGCGGCGTGCGCCGCTTTCTGCGCGCCCGCGGCTTCTCGACGGTGACCGAGCTGCCGTTGGTCGACGGCCGCCGCGCCGATATCGTCGGCCTCAACAGCGACGGCGCGCTGCTGATCATCGAGATTAAATCGTCGGTCGCCGATTTCCGCGCCGACCGCAAATGGCGCGACTATGTCGGGCAATGCGATCGGCTCTATTTCGCTATTTCCCACGACATGCCGGCCGAGATCATGCCCGAGGACGCCGGGCTCATCATCGCCGACCGCTTCGGCGCGGGAATCGTGCGCGAACCGGCGCCGCGCTCGCTCGCGCCGGCGACCCGGCGCGCCATGATGCTGCGCTTTGCGCTTGCCGCCGCCGATCGCCTGCACCGCATCGCCGATCCCCACGGCGGCATGTTCGAGCCGCCGTAGGCCCGCGCAGATGCCTGGCGGTCAGAATCTTACCCCTGCCGCCCGGCCGCCCAACGACTGGAACCGACCCGGAGCGGAAGTTGGGCGCCTGCGGCTCGCGGTTTCGCTGATGGCCACGTTTTTGGGTGTGGTCGCAAGAGCGCCGACTTCGCCATTCGGAGCTACGCCTTCCCCCTCGCGAACCGCGCCGCGCCTGCGCACGGAGGCGCCAGCACAGGCGGCCTTCGTCGCCGTGCTGGAGCTCAGTGATTCAATAGCCGATGGACATGGAGCGCGCGCAGGAATCGGCGATGAAACCTGCGTGGCGCAGGGGGCGCCCCGACGATTACCGTGATGGGCTGGCTGAAGACCGGCGGGTCGTGCGGCATATGAAACGCGTCGCCCAGCAACAATTGTAGCGTGTGCCGTCCCGGGGTCAGGCTGATTGTCGCTTCCGTTTGGCCGGCGCCGAAGTGAAGATGATTTTCGTCATTCGGGATAGGCGCGTCGAAAGGGGGTAGCGGGACGTCGATCAAGAGGTGATGGTGGCCTGTATTCGGCTTATCGACCCCCGCGGGCGCGATCCCCATACTGGAAAGGCCGAACTGCACAGTCAGCGTGCTCGAAACGTAGGCCCCGTTCGTGGGCGAAATGATGTAAACCTTCGCACTAGGCGGGGACTTGTGGCGGCCGCCAGCCGTGGCTGTCGCGGGGGCCGGCGCGGATTCCGCGACGGTCACGTGAATCTTGTCCGACATGACCGGGGGCGAGTGCGGGACGTGGTTCTTGTCGCCCAGCAGAAGCTGAAGCGTATGCGGACCCGGCGTCAGCGCGAGATCGACTTCGGTTTGCCCTCCGCCAAAGTGAAGGTGGTTTTCATCGTTGGGAATAGGCTGATTCAGGGGCGGCAAATCGGTATCGATCAGCAGATGATGGTGGCCGGTGTTGGCTTTGTCGGTGCCCGCCGGCGCGATCCCCATGTGCTTGAGACCGAAATGTATCGTGGTATTCGGACCGATGGTCGCGCCGTCCTTCAGATCGATGAAATAAACCATGGCGCCCGGCGGCGAAGGCGTCGGCCCCCCTGCGGCAGCGGTTTGCGCGAACGCCGCTGCGCTGGCTATCAAACAGATAACGATCGCGATGAGTCCTGCTGCCAACGGCCTCATGAGAGTGGCCTTCCTTTTCGAAACCTGTCCGGGGGAGACGCCGATGGCGATACGCTGAGCCTGGGTCTCGCGAGACCCAGCGAATGTCGTATGCTTCGCCCCGAGCGCCCCCCGCCGCATCGAGGCGACGCTTGCAATCGACGTGATAAGAGATAGAATGTCAAGGCTAGGCGAGGAGCGCGTCGATCTGATTTCCTCTTGCTGCCGACGAGCGTCGAAAGACGAAAAACGTTCGCGGGGGCGGGAAACGGGTCGCGGTGGAACTATATTTGAAAGCCGAGATGCGGGCAACGGCTCGGCAATGGGCGTCGAGGCGGCTGGGAGCCTGATGGGACCGGTGAAGTGGCCACGAGATCTGTTGTGACCCGATCCCTTGTGTCATTCGTCATGCTGCTCGTCATGTGCGTGGTCGCTGCGCCAGCGCTCGCGCAAGCGCCGAGCGTTCGCGCGCCGGGCGAAGTGTTCCGCGATTGCGCCGACTGTGAAGAGATGGTCGTCGTGCCCCCAGGCGAATTCGATATGGGATCGAAAGAATCGCCGTTAGAGGCGCCCGTGCATCATGTCGTCATCGGCCACGCCTTCGCCGTTGGCCGCCGTGAAGTTGTTTTTGCCGAATGGGATCAATGCGTATCGGAGGGGTCTTGCGCGTATAGCCCTAGTGATCACGGCTGGGGGCGCGCAAACCGGCCGGTCGTCGACGTCAGCTGGGATGACGCCCAGACTTTCATCGTCTGGCTTTCCAAGAAAACAGGGCAAAAATATCGCTTATTGACTGAAGCGGAATGGGAGTATGCCGCGCGCGGCGGCACGGTTTCGCCCTACTGGTGGGGAAAGGATGTCGGCAGCGGTCGCGCGAATTGCGCCGCTTGCGGGGCCGTCGCGCAAAAGCAAACCCTCCCCGCCGGATCGTTTCGACCCAACGCTTTCGGCCTTTACGACACGGCCGGCAACGCGGCCGAATGGGTGCAAGACTGCTGGAACGATTCGTACCGGGGAGCGCCAACGGACGGATCGGCGTGGAAGACCGGGGACTGCGGATTGCGTGTATTGCGCGGAGGTTCGTTCGCCAGCCCCGCAAAGTCGGTTCGCTCCGCCTCGCGATTCCGCTATGACGAGGACGTTCGCTATTACGCAAACGGCTTTCGGGTGGCGCGCGACTCGAATTGACGAGTTGGAGACCCGGTTTTCCCACCCTCGAGAAGCATCTCACGTCGCGAATCCGACGGTCGCGAGCCCAAGGGCGTCAGACGTCATGAGCCGCCCGGAGACCCAATGTTGCTGTCCTTCTCGTAATGGAGTAGCCTCTTCCGGCTCATGAGAATTTAGCGCTTTGCCGAGGCGGCGGGCTGGTGAAACTATGAATAGGCGCCTCGGTCACGGCGTTAGCATCCTATGTGCTTTGCTGCTGGCGACGCTTGCCGCCAGCCAGGCCATGGCGGCGCGGCGTGTCGCGCTCGTCGTGGGAAACGGCAATTACGAGCATGCGGCCACGCTGGCAAATCCTCCCAACGACGCCAACGCCATAGCCGCCTTGTTGACCAGAGCGGGCTTCGAAGTGGTGGACGAGCGCCGCGACGTTGGGGTCGTCGAATTCAAGCGCGCTGTCCGGGAATTCACGAGCGCCGCAGCCAATGCGGACATCGCGGTCGTGTATTATTCTGGCCATGGCATAGAGATCGGCGGCGTCAATTATCTCGTGCCTGTCGACGCCAAGCTGGTCAACGATGCGGACGTCGAAGACGAGGCGATTTCGCTCGACCGCATCATCGGGTCCACGCAGTCGGCGAAGCTGCTGAGCCTGATCATCCTGGACGCCTGCCGCAACAGTCCGTTCGCGCGCCATCCGGGCGCGAGATTGGCGCCGCCCGCTGCCGTCGCGATTCCTCTGCCGCCCGCGACGCGTTCCATGGGCAATCCCTTGGCCGGGGCCGAGCAGCCCGGCGCCAACACCTTGGTGGCCTACGCCGCCAAAGCCGGGTCGGTTTCCTTCGATGGAACTGGCGCCAACAGCCCTTTCACCACGGCGCTGTTGAAATACATCGCCGAACCAGGGCTCGACATAAGAATCGCGTTGGGCAAGGTTCGCGACGATGTTCTGGCGAGCACCTCGAACCGACAGGAGCCCTTCGTTTACGGCTCGCTGGGCGGCGCGGGCATCGCCCTGGTTCCGGCGCCCGAGGCGCCGACCGCCTCGAGCGCGGCGGCCGTCAGCGATCCGAACGCCGGCGTCGCCGCGGATTACGAGATGGCTGAACGGGTCGGCACGCCTTGGGCGTGGGTCGCGTTTCTCGCCGCGCACAATGGTGGATTCTACGCCAATTTGGCCCGCGCGCAGCTCGAAAAACTCGTCCCGGCGAGCGCCAACGGCGCGCCGCCGCCGCTATCTGCCGAGCCTTCTAAGGCGCCGCCGCTGGCTTCCGTTGCGTCGCAGACGCCGAGCGACGTCGTGGCGGCCAAGGACCAACGTCAGGCCGCGCTGCCCATTTCCAACCCGGTTGCGGCCAATCCGGACTGCAAAGCGGACGAGCTGAAATTGAAACAACTGCGTCTCGATCCGGACCTGGAGCAGGTGAGCAAATTTTCGCGCGACCTCACTTGCGAGAAATTGCGCCATGAGCTCAACCGTTTGATGGAGAGCATCGGCGCGGATCCGCGCGTGGAGCCCGCGGCGCAGACTCTCAAAGGCGAGGACCTCGCCTCCGCCTGCAAACACGAGTCCGCAGAGCTCATGCTTCTCCGCGCCAACCCCGACAAGACCTCGGCGACGAAGTTCGCACACGATCTGAAATGCGACAACCTGCGGCCGCAAGTGGTCCGACTGCTCGAAAGCATCGGAAACTGACTGCCCTCGACGGTAACCCCTGGCGCCCCGCATTCCGCAGGGCGCGAGGAGTTGGATTCGAGGTCGCGAACGCCCGTTCATGGCCGCGGGGCGCCCACGTCGGGAGTGATGGTCTCTATCTCTCGCGTGGCCCCGATCGAGAGGTCTTTCTGCCCGGTATCGCAAGCCAATACGCCTTTGCACGGGGGTGTGTACGACGAGATCTTGCCCGTATACGGCCCTGTGATCTCACGGGTTTCCCCGGAATCGGAATTCATGAGACGCAGGGTTTCGTGCGCCCCGACCTCGATGACCACATCATCCTTCAGACTCTCTCCGATCGAGTACTTCGGATTTTCGGAGCTCACGACGATCGAATCGCACCAAGCCAAATTCGATCCGCCGATCAAGACCGCCGACACCCCTCCCAAAAGCCACCGCCTCGTCGCCTTCCTCATGGCTTCAACTCCTGTTGGCCGATTGTGGACTCTTCCTCGAATCCGAGCCTGAACTTTTGCAGCGCAAACAGCACGAGCTTTTCGATGTATATCGACGACAGAGATATGAGCAACCACATCAAGCCCAACTCCGCGCTCGGAAAATTGATCCGAAACCACCAAAACATCAGCGAACCAAACACTATGATTAGACCAATGAGAGAGAATTCGATGAATATCTCGGGGTGTTCTTTTCCGACAGTCTCGCGAACGATGTATATGCTAAAAGTTGTGAAAAACACGATCAACGCCGAAATCCATTCCGAGACCGGCGCTATCGTGCGTCCATCCAACAATTGCGCCACAATCTGAGCATGAATGTAAGTTCCGGGAACCTCATGGTTGGTGGCCACGGTCATGGGAACCCTGTGCCAGTCCGAGCCCGAGATCTTGCCGCCGACAATCACGATCTTGCCGGCCAAGGCCACCTTCATGAAGGCCGGCAACACATGCTGATCGGCGTTCTTCGGGTCGACTCGGGGATAGCTCGGCGCCACGATCGTGGGAAACACTTCCCGGCCATCGACAGATGGCAGAAGCCAGTCTATCAGACGAGATTGCGGATATGCAACCGGTTTGACCTGCCTGGCGAGCACTAGCGCAAAAGGCGCGGCATCCTTGTCCTCGGGGTCGTATTCGGTCATATTTCGAATGACGTCGTCCCCGAGCGACAAGCTTGTTATTTCCGAATCCAGGAATGGACTCGCAATCGTCGCTTTCGTTTTTTGCAGATATTGCGCTTGCCAGTCCACGGCCGTTTTTGAAACCCCGGCTTCCGCAGTCCCAGTGCCGACCATCACGATGGGCGCTTTCGCCTCGTTGATCGCTCGACGCAACGCGTCGTCACGGTCCGGCTCCGTCGGCCGATCGAATACAAGATCCAGGCCGATCGCTTTCGGTCCAAAACTATCGATATCGCGCACCAGCGACGCCAGAAACGCGCGGTCGATTGGAGATCTATAAGGATAGGACGCTAGACTTCGATCGTCGATATAGACAATCGCGATATCTTTTCTCGGAACCTTTACTTTCTCAGAAAACAGATACACCTTCCAATAAAAGACAAACTTGTCGGGTTCTTCCAAGACGATATTATAGAATTTGAGGCACTCGACGGTGAGCGTGACGAATACCGGCAGCACTAAGGCGATGATCACTATAGTTTTGAAATTGCGGCGGCCATTTTCGCTGCTCATGCGCACGCTCGGGGAGGAGCCGCTTCCGCCGCTGCGGAGTTGGCGGTTCATGCTACCTAAAATAAAACATCTGTCAAACACGTGGATCGACGGCCAGCAATTCTATAAGGTGCGGTTTACAGTGACGCCGTACCAAATCCCTTTTATCGCGGCGTTGGCGCTCGAACCCCTCGTCCGCCGCGCCGCGCCGCCTTCTCCCGATGGGAAAAGTAATGCCGCGACCAACGCCCGCTCCCCGCCCACTCGTGACGTTCCCCGGCGGGCGCCGAGCGTTGGGTCTCGACAGCTACGCGCGCACGATCATGACGCGCAATGCGTCGGCGACAGGCAGGTCGTCCTGATTGACGACGCGGGTCACGACGTCGATCAAGGTCAGCGCGCCGCCCTTCTTCCTGGTCACGTTGGCGACCTCGGACAGGAAAAGCAGCGTGTCGCCGACGACGGCCGGCGCGTGGTAAACGAACTTCTGCTCGCCGTGCAGCATGCGCGCGAGATCGATGTCGAGCCGACGCACGAGATCGTAAGGCGCGTCCGAATCCAGCATCTCTAGGCAGAACAGAAAGGTCGGCGGAATCGGAATGTCGCGGAAGCCTGCCGCCCTCGCCGCCTCGCGATCGCGATAGACCGGGTTGGTCTCGCCGATCGTGTCGAGGAAGAAGCGCAGACGGCGCGCGTCGACATGCGCCCTCACCGGCGGCAATTTCATTCCGATCGCGCGGGAATCGACCATCTTTCGCCTCGAACGCCTGTCGGCGCAAAGTCCTGCGACTACCGTCGCCGCACCCGATACGCCAAGCCAAACAGAATGCGAAGCGGCGACGCGCCGGGCGGTCGAGGATCTTTGTCGACGGACCGCGCACAATTGACTTGGGCGCCGGCCCGAGCCTATATGCCGCGCCGCGCGGCAGGGTCGCCGCCAACTCTTTCCCGGCTCGTCCCTCGGGCTTCTCGAACGAAGCGCGAGGGGTGAGGTCCGGCGTCCTTTGTTGCCTGGACCTCCGTCCGGGCGCGACGCGAATTTGGAGGTCAGTGGTGAAGCGCACGTTTCAGCCGAGCAAGCTCGTCCGCAAGCGCCGTCATGGATTCCGCGCCCGTATGGCGACGGTCGCCGGCCGCAAGGTGCTCAACTCCCGCCGCGCCCGCGGCCGCAAGCGTCTGTCGGCCTGACCGCCGGCGCCGGCGCCTCGAGCCCGATGGGCGAGCCCGCGGACGCCAAGGCGCGCTGGGGACGACTGACCCGGCGCGCAGAATTCCAGCGCGTCGCCAGGGGGAAACGGACGCAGGCGGAAGCGTTCACGCTGCAGGCGAACCGCCGCAGAGAGCCTGCGCCGGATACCGGACCGCGCGTCGGCTTCACCGTGACCAAGAAGGTCGGCGGCGCGGTCGAAAGAAATCGCATCCGTCGACGGCTTCGTGAAGCCCTGAAGCGCATCGACCCCGATGCGGGAATCGACGACCACGACTATGTAGTTATGGCGCGCGAGCCGGCCCTCAGCCTCGAATTCTCGGCGCTGACCGAGGCGCTTCGCCGCGCCTTCGCCGAAATTCGACGCGACAAGCCGCGCTCGTCAGCGGGCGCCGAGACGAGAGACCGACGATCATGAATTCCGAGGAATCGCGCAACCTCCTTCTGGCGATCGTCCTGTCCGCCATCGTGCTCATCGGCTGGCAGTATTTTTTCGCCCCGAAGCTGCCGACCCACCCGCCCGTCGTGACTGAGACCCAGAGCGCGTCGCCCGGCGTCGCCGCCAACGCGGGCGCGAACGTCGGCGCGCCGACAGTGTCCGTGGCGCCCGAGGCTGTCGAGACCCGCGCCGAGGCGCTCGCCGCCTCGCCCGACCGGGTCAAGGTCGACACCCCGAGCCTCGGCGGTTCGATCGACCTCACCGGCGGCTTGCTCGACGACCTGGTGCTGAAGGCCTATCGCGAGACGATCGATCCGAAGAGCCCCAACATTACGTTGTTCAATCCGAGCGGCGGCCCCGACGCCTATTGGGCCGAGACCGGGTTCGTCACCGACCAGCCCGGCGACAAGACGCCGAACCGCACGACGCGCTGGACGGCGAATCACGACGTGCTCACGGTCGACCAGCCCGTCACGCTCACCTGGGACAACGGCCAGGGCCTGAAATTCACGCGCGAGATCGCGGTGGACGACCGCTACCTGTTCACGGTCGCCGATTCGGTGGCGAACAGCGGCGCGGGCCCGGTGTCGATGCGTCCGTTCGCGCTCGTGCTGCGGCACGGCCGGCCGAAGGTGTCGGGTTATTCGGTGCTGCACGAAGGCTACGTCGGCGTGATCGGCAATTCCTCGGTGCAGGAAGTGACCTACGCCGGCATCGAGAAGGAGACCGGCCGCGTTCACGCGATGGACGGCGAGGGCGGCTGGCTCGGCTTCACCGACAAGTATTGGGCCTCGGCGATCATTCCCGGCCAGAAGGAGAACGTCGAAGCGCGGTTCGACGCCACCGGGACGGCGGCGGACGAAAACTATCAGGCCGATTTCGTCGGTCCCGCCGTCACTGTGGCCCCCGGCGCCAGCGCCAACGCGCTGACCCGGGTGTTCGCAGGCGCCAAGGAAGTGTCCACCATCGATAATTACGAAAAGAACCTCGGCATCGAGAAGTTCGACCTGATGATCGACTGGGGCTGGTTCTATTTCATCACCAAACCGATGTTCCTTCTCATCCATACGATCTACGAGTTCGTCGGCAATTTCGGCGTAGCCATCCTCATCGTCACCATGCTGGTGCGCGGCGCCTTGTTCCCGCTCGCCAATACGAGCTACCGCTCGATGGCGAAGATGAAGTTGATCCAGCCGCAGATCGCCGCGCTCAAAGAGCTCTATCCCGACGACAAGCAGAAGCAGCAGCAGGCGCAGATGGAGCTGTTCAAAAAGGAGGGCGTCAATCCGGTCGCCGGCTGCCTGCCCATGGTGATCCAGATCCCCGTGTTCTTCGCGCTCTACAAAGTCATCTTCATCACCATCGAGATGCGCCACGCGCCGTTCTTCGGCTGGATCAAGGACCTCTCCGCGCCCGACCCGACCAACATCTTCACCCTTTTCGGTCTCATCCCCTGGGATCCGACGCAAATTCCGATGATCGGCCACTTCCTCGCGCTCGGCATCTGGCCGATGGTGATGGGCTTCTCGATGTTCCTGCAAATGAAGATGAACCCCGAGCCGGCCGACCCCGTGCAGAAGCAGATGTTCGCCTTCATGCCGCTCATCTTCATGTTCATGCTCGGCACGTTCCCCGCCGGGCTCGTCATCTACTGGACCTGGAGCAACACGCTGACGATCCTGCAGCAGTCGTTGATCATGAAGCGCGCCGGCGTCAAAATCGAGCTGTTCGACAATCTCAAGAGGTTGCTGCCGAAGGCGTCTACGTGACGGCCGCCGCCGACGAGGACCTCGGCCCCTGGCTGGAACCGGGCCGCAAGCTGTTCGCCGCTGCTTGCGACTTCTATTTTGCCGTGGCCCGGGCCGACGGCTTGCCGCCCATTGGTGCGCCGGAGATTGCCTTCGCCGGCCGTTCCAACGTCGGCAAATCCTCGCTCGTCAACGCGCTGACCGGCCGCTCCGGCCTCGCCCGCGCCTCGCATACGCCGGGCCGCACGCAGGAGCTCATCTTCTTCGATCTCGGCGGCCGGCTCAGCCTGGTCGATATGCCGGGCTACGGCTATGCGGCGGTGTCGAAAGAGAAGTCGGCCTCGTGGAGCGAACTCGTCCGTGATTACTTGCGCGGCCGCCCCAACCTGCTGCGAGCCTTCGTGCTGGTCGACGGCCGGCATGGGATCAAGGACAGCGACGCCGCGACGTTCGATCTGCTCGACGCCTCGGCCGTCTCCTACGCCGTCGTGCTCACCAAGCGCGACGAAGTGAAGAAGGCCGAGCGGGATGAGCGCCTGTCGGCGACGCTGGAGGCGCTGCTCGAGCGCCCAGCCGCCTACCCCAGAGTTTTCTTCACCTCCGCCCGCGCCGGCGATGGCGTCCCGGAACTGCGCGCCCACATCGCGCGGCTGCTGGCTGAGCGGGGCGGGGGATGAGAGCGGCATCGGCGCCCGCCGCGGCTTCAGTCGATGCGAGCCATTTGCAGGTCGGTCGCCGCGAAGCCTTCGTCGGTCGTCGAAATGGCGATGCGCCGCGACTTGACGGTCGCGTAGTGAAAACAGTCGGCGAGATTGAGCCCGTTGTTTCGATCCTTCGGGTCCGCGTATCGATGTCGTCCGTAGCGATCGAAGGCGGTCAGCGCGATCGGCAGCTCGTTCGGACCGACGGGCAGAATCTCGATGCCGGCGAGGTCGAGAAACCTCATCGCCTCGGATTCGACGACGCCGAGCGCGCCGCCGCGTTTGGCTCTCAGCGCGGCGACGACCTCCCACACCGCGATCACATTGGTGACGAGCGTTCCCTTGGGACGCGAGTCGAGGATTTCGACCAGGCGCTTCCCGTTCACCTCCCGCGACAGGATGGCGACAATCGCCGAGGCGTCGACGAACATCAGCGCTCGAGCTCCCCACTCAGGACGTCATAGAAGGCCTTGTCGGTGACGACGCCGGTGTCGGGACGGGCGGCGATTTCGTCGAGCAACGGCTGCAGACGGTCCCAAAGCGGGGTCTTGCGTTGTTCGCGCTCGAGCTCGCGCCGGAGCGCATCCTTCACCACCTGCGTTTTCGTCACCCGACGAAGGTCGGCCAGCTTCGACGCCAGCGCATCCACCTCGGGATCGCGGATATTGAGCGGCATGGTCGGAAACGGCCGCAGTCGGCGGTGTTGTGTAGACAGGATGGTATCTTCGTCTACACATCGATGCAAGCCTCAGCGCCAATTGACTCCGCCGCCGCCGTCGCGAGACTGGCGCCATGCTGGAGACGCTCGCCATCGCCGGATACCGCTCGCTGCGCGATGTGCGGCTCGCGCTCGGCCGGCTCAACGTTGTCACCGGGGCCAACGGATCGGGCAAGTCGAGCCTCTATCGCGCGCTGCGGCTCCTCGCGGACGTCGCGCACGGCCGCGTTGTCGCCTCGCTCGCTGAAGAAGGCGGGTTGAGCGCGGCGCTGTGGGCCGGCCCGGAACGAATAGGCCGGGCCATCCGCGCCGGCCGCCATCCCGTCGAGGGGGTCGTTCGCCGCGATCCCGTCAGCCTGCGGCTCGGTTTTGGCGGCGATGATTTCGGCTATGCGATCGACCTCGGCCTGCCGATCCCGTCCGCGACCCTGTTCGGGCGCGATCCGGAGATCAAGGTCGAAAGCGTCTGGGTCGGCCCAGCGCTTGGGGCCAGCAACGTTGTCGCGGCGCGCCACGGCCCGGCGCTGCGTCGACGCGACGCCAAGGGCGAATGGCGTCTCGCCCCTCTTCCGCTCGCGCCGTTCGAAAGCATGACGACCCACGGCGCCGACCCGGACATCGGCTACGAGATTCTGCGCCTGCGCGAGCGCATGGCCGGCTGGCGCTTCTACGACGCGCTGCGCAGCGACGCAGAGGCGCCGGCGCGCCGTCCGCATGTCGGCACGCGGACGCCGGCGCTCGCCGGCGACGGCGGCGATCTCGCCGCGGCGTTGCAGACGATCCGCGAGATCGGCGACGCCGCCGGGCTCGAGCGCGCGGTCGCCGACGCCTTCCCCGGCTCGGAAATCGAGATCGAAGCGCGCAGCGGCTATTTCGAGCTGGCGATGCGCCAGCACGGGCTTCTGCGTCCGCTCGCCGCCGCCGAGCTCTCCGACGGCACGCTGCGCTATCTGATGCTACTCGCCGCGCTCGCGTCGCCGCGTCCGCCGGAACTCGTCGCGATCAACGAGCCGGAGACGAGCCTGCATCGCGGTCTCCTCGCGCCACTCGCGCGGCTCGTCGCCGACGCAGCGACCCACAGCCAGATCCTCGTCGTCACCCACGCGCAGGCGCTGGTCGAGGCGCTCGAGGCGCTCCCTCAGACGCGCGCCTTCCGACTCGACAAGTCGTTCGGCGAAACGGTGATCGCCGACGCCGAGCGGCCGAAATGGAATTGGCCGAGCCGTTGACGCGCCGTATTCACGCGCCGCCGCGAATGTGAGATAACGTTGGATCGGAAACGCGAAGGAGGGCCGTCATGCAACGTCGTCGTCTCGGTCGCACCGATCTCTCCATTGCGCCGTTGGTGCTAGGCGCCAATGTATTCGGCTGGACGGCGGACAAGGAGATGTCGTTCCGGCTGCTCGACGGCTTCGTCGGCGCCGGGCTCGACGCCATCGACACCGCGGACGTCTATTCGGGCTGGGCGCCCGGCAACAAGGGCGGCGAATCCGAGACCATCATCGGCGAATGGTTGAGGTCGAGCGGCAAGCGCAACTCGGTCGTCGTCATCACCAAGGTCGGTTCGCCGATGGGGCGTGGCAAGAAGGGCCTGAAGGCGCGCTATATCGAGGAGGCGGTCGAGGCGTCGCTGCGGCGACTGCAAATCGGGACCATCGACCTCTATCTCTCGCATTGGCCCGACCCCGACACCCCGCACGAAGAGACGCTCGCCGCCTTCGACAAGCTGAAAAAGGCCGGCAAGATCCGCTGGCACGGCTGTTCGAATTTCGACATCAACCTGATGCGCGCGTCGCTCGAGACGGCGAGGACGAAGGCGTTGCCCCGCTACGAAGTGCTCGAGCCGGAGTATAATCTCTACGACCGGGCGAAATTCGACGGCGCGCTCAGCGACCTCTGCGTCGCCGAGGAGATCGGCGTCATCACCTATTTCAGCCTCGCCAAGGGGTTCCTGTCGGGCAAATACCGCTCCGAGGCCGACCTCGCCCAGAGCCCGCGGGGCGGCGCCGCGAAGGGTTATCTCGACGCGCGCGGTTTGCGCATCCTCGACGCGCTCTCGGCGGTCGCGGCGCGCCATGGCGCGAAGCCCGCCGAAGTCGCCCTCGCCTGGATCATGCAACGCCCCGGCGTGACCGCGCCGATCGCCAGCGCCACCAAGCCCGAACACCTCGAGAGCCTCGTCGCGGCGACGCAACTCTCGCTCTCGGCCCTCGACGTCGCCGCCCTCGACGCCGCGAGCGCGCCCTGAACCCGCCGCAGCGTCGCGCGCTGGCTCTATAACCGATGGCGGCCGTTCGCCACGCGGGCGTTCGCGGTCGACCCCCTCGCCGGGGTGTTCGCCGGCGCCGCCATGCGGCTCAATGCGGTGGTGACGCCGGCGATCCTTCCGTTCATCCTGCCCTGGCTCGTCAAATAGGAGGCTTCATGGCCGCCGATATTCTCGCCCATCTGCGATCGACGCTCGAAACCATAGAGGCCGAAGGGCTTTTGAAGCGCGAGCGGCTGATCGAGGGACCGCAGGGCGGGCGCATCCGGGTCGCCGGGCGCGAGATGGTGAACCTGTGCGCCAACAACTATCTCGGCCTCGCCAATCACCCCGAGGTTGTCGCGGCGGCGCGCGCGGGGCTCGAGCGCTTCGGCTTCGGCATGGCCTCCGTGCGCTTCATCTGCGGCGCTCAGACCCTGCACCGCGAGCTCGAGCGCGCCATCGCCGCGCATCTCGGCAAAGACGACGCGATCCTGTTCGCCGCCGGCTTCGACGCCAACGGCGGCGTGTTCGAGCCGCTCACCGACGAGAGCGACGCGATCATCTCCGACAGCCTCAACCATGCGTCCATCATCGACGGCGTGCGGCTGAGCAGGGCCAAGCGCCACCGCTTCGCCAATTCCGACATGGACGAGCTGGAAACGCGCCTGAAAGAAGCCGACGCCGCCGGGGCGCGGCTAAAACTGGTCGTCACCGACGGCGTGTTCTCGATGGACGGCTATATCGCGAAACTCCCCGAGATCGCCGCGCTCGCCGAGCGCTACGGCGCGCTGACGATGGTCGACGATTGCCACGCCACCGGCCACCTGGGCCCGCACGGCAGGGGCACGCCGGCGCTGACGGGGGCGCGTGTGGACATCGTCACCGGCACGTTCGGCAAAACTCTCGGCGGCGCGATGGGCGGCTTCGTCGCCGCCGCCGAGCCGGTCGTCGACTTGTTGCGCCAAAGGGCGCGTCCCTATCTGTTCTCCAACTCGCTCGCGCCTGCCGTCGTCGCGGGTTCGCTGAAGGCCCTCGAAATTGCCATCGCCGCCGACGACTTACGGGAAAATCTGAAGAGGCGCGCGCAAAAATTCCGCGCCGGGCTGGAGAAGGCGGGATTCTCGTTGCTGAAGGGCGAAACGCCGATCATTCCGGTCATGCTCGGAGAGGCGCGCGCCGCGCAGGACATGGCCTTGGAGCTCGACCGGCTCGGCGTCTATGTCGCTGGCTTCTTCTATCCCGTCGTGCCCCGCGGCCGCGCCCGCATCCGCACGCAAATGTCGGCGGCGCTGAGCGAAGAGGACGTCGCGTTCGCGATCGGCGCGTTCGAGGAAGCGGGACGGAAGGTCGGGATCCTCTAGAGCGGTTCCCGATCAATGTGGATCGCCGAAGGGAAGTTGGCGCGCTTATTTTGCGGCGTAACGTTCGCTGAGGTTAACCTCGTTCGCTAAAGGCTTGTTTACGTAGCTGGAGGCAGGATGGGGGCAGCTTGGAGGATGGATCCATGGGCAAGGTTTCGAAGTTCATTCCGATCGCGGCTCTCGCGCTTTCTATGTCAGCCTGCGCGCCGAGTCCGCCCGCGACTTTGGTAATAGCCGCTCCGGCGCCGCCTCGGTCGGTCCCGGCGCGCCCCTATTGGCCGCACTGCCCGGCCGGTTATCACCTCGGCCCCTACGGTCACAGCTGCTGGCTCAACTGAAGCGCGCAGGCGTCTGGCGCCCTTCGCCTTTTGCTGCGGCGCCGATCGCTAGCGCCGCGTTGCAACGGATGTTCCCCCGAAGAAATAGGCAGCGGCAGAGAATTCGAAAGCGAATTCAATATGTTAGAATAGGTTGGCCAAATTTCCTTCGTGGACACACGCCCTCGAGTATTCGGAGCAAGTAGGCAAGTATGGAACCGAAAAAACCAATGTCAAGATTTCCGCGCGCTGAAACGCATTAGTGGCCACTAAGGGGGCGCAACCGAATCAACAGTTACCTATGTTGAACAATATCTTACAGCGATGTTCCATATCTGTTCTGGGGGGAACATCCGTTGCAATCGCGTCCGCGCCTCGGCAGGTTGGCGTTTCGTTCGACCTGAGGAATTGCCACGGCGCCGACCAAATGTTAACTTCGAGCTACCGTCTTCGCCACAGGGTTGGCGACTTTTTTCTTGGGGCGCCGCATGGGGGCGGACGCCGGCGCCTCGTTAATTCATGGGAGCTCGAAGATGTCCGCAGCGACCAACGTTCTCACCTATGCCCTCGTCACGCCCAATGTCGCGCAAACCGACCTCGGGGCGCTGTCGCCCTATTTGCTTGCGTTGATGCTCAGAAACGTCGCCAGCGACGGCTTCGTGTTCGAGGACCCGGCGCAGCCCAGCCAGTATTCGATCGCCGGCGCCGTGCTGGCGGCGCCGAGCTACCCCGCCAACACGCCCGGCGTCGATCAGGACTATGTGTTCAACTGGGTGCGCGACGCGGCGATCACGGCCCTCGGAATCGCCGCCGCCCGCGCGCCGATGATCGCCGGCGGTCAGAAGACGCTCATCGACTACACCACATTCGCTGAGCTCTGCGCCAACAACGCTCAGCCGACGCTGGCGCATGCCTGCTTCACCATCGAAGGCGCGCCGCGTCCGTGGACCGAGCAGACCGACGGCCCCGCCTTGCAGTCGATCGCGCTGCTTGCCGCCTATTCCCAGCTCGATCAGCCGACGCAGCAGATCGCTCAGGCGCTGATCGCCCGCAACGTCGCGTTCCTGCTCACCGTCTACCAGAACGCGACGACGAACCTGTGGGAGGAGCATTCGGGCTATTCGTTCTTCGCGCAGGCCGCGCAATTGCTCTGCTTTAGCCAAGTGCAGTCGAACACGATCGGCGTCGCCGTGCCCGCCGGCGTGGCCCCCGCCATCGCCTGGCTCGAGTCCGCGCTCGCGAGCCACTGGAACGGGACCTACTACGTGTCGCTGGCGACCGCAGCCAATCCGGCCACTTCGCCCGTCGTCGGCGGCTACGATCCCAACATCGACATCGTCTGCGCGGTGAACTATGGCGCGGCCTCGTGCACGGATACCAAGCTGCTCGCGACCGCCGCGCTGCTGCGACAGCAATGGAGCGATCCGAGCTCGCAATATCTCTACCCGATCAATGTCTCGGACGCGGCGAGCGGGATCGGTCCGGTGCTCGGGCGCTATCCCGCCGACGACTATGACGGCGACGTCTCCAATCCGGTCCCTGGCGGCCATCCCTGGGCGGTCTCGACCGCGAATTTCGCCGAGCTCTACTATCGGCTGGCCGCGGCCATCGGCGCAACCAACGCGATTCCGTTGGATTCGCTGTCCCAACCCTTCTTCCAGCAGGTCGGCGTCACCGCTGCGACCTCGGTCGCGGGCGCCGTCGCCGCGTTGCGCGGGGCCGGCGACGCGATGCTGCGCGCCGTCGTCTACCACAGCGACCATTACGAGCTCAGCGAGCAGTTCGACGGCACCACCGGCTTCGAAAAGAGCGTGCGCAACCTGAGCTGGAGCTACGCCGCCTTCCTCTCCGCCCTGCGCGCGCGAGGCTGAGCGCCTGAGGCGGACGCTCGCCGCGCGAGTTTGTCCGCGCGGCCGTCGAAGAGCTGGAGCGGTTTCCGATCAAACCGACCACCCCGTCATTGCGAGGAGCGCAGCGACGAAGCAATCCAGGGGCCACAGCCCGGCCGCCCTGGTTTGCTTCGCTTTGCTCGCAATGACGGCGGCGATTCACATGGATCGGGAACCGCTCTAGCGGTCAGAATCTTAGACTCGGCGCCCGGCCGCCCGAGGACTGGAGCCGCCCCACAGGGGAAATTCGCGGCGAGCTGTTGCGCGACGACCCTCTTGAAACTCGGCGCGCCCCGGGGGTTACGAGAGATGGCTATTGAGAATGAGTTTCAAGAAGCCTTTTCGGGCGTATGCGGGGGAGCCGCGGGCACCGGCGAGGCTCTCTCAAAAACCTTTTTTTGAGAGGCGTTAGCCGCGCGAACTCGACGTGGACGATTTCCGTAATTAGATTGAGCAAGCTTGGGGAGATAGCCTCCCGAACGCCTAAGGGGATTCAAGGCGCGTGCATGTGATGGTGGCGTGGGAGGTTTCCGAGGCGCAGCCCCCTGAGAGGGTGGCGGAGGTCAATTCTACACTCAAAGAGGCACTTAGAGGTTATTCTTGGGTGAGGGCGCTTGGAAATGTCTACGTTGTAAAGGTAAAATCAGATCAAGAGAGGGATCAATTAGGGCAAAATCTAAAGGCGGCGGCACGGGAATTGGGCGCAGTGCATGTCATTTACTCTCCGGCGATGGAGGGTGGCCGCTATAACGGTTGGTTGCCGAAACTGTTGTGGGCCAAAATAAGACAACGGACCGATGACGATGTCTGAGGATGCAGATATCGAATCGCACGACGACTCTAAACACGTTGACGTCGACGCTTACAAATCGTCTCCCCCGTCCGACAATCCCTCCGGAGCGACGATAGTAACTGCTTATGCACGGAGGCGCGTCCAAGCATATCCAGTGTTCGAAAGCGAAATTCGGTCGATATCTACCCTTAATACTCTTTCAGCCGTTTGCTTTTCAGTAATGTCTGCCTTTATTTCATTTGCAGTTGCCATATGGGTTACTGCGTTGTTTGTCCAAAAACCACCCCCTGAGGGTATAATATTATCTGAAGTAGCGGCTCCTGCTTGCTGCGTTGTTGCCGTAGTCGCGGCTGGGCTGGGGATATGGGCTATTTACTCTCGTTCAAACGCATGGAAAGACATTCGTCGCGAGTCAGGCGGGCAGGGCTAGCGGCTCTCCGGTCACGTGCCTTGGTCGCGCTCTTAGTGCCGTAGACGTTCCCATTTCGCGTTGCGCTCGATCTCTCAAAAGCCCCCGATTTTCAGCGGAAAACCGGTGGGGTAGATTTCTTGAATTTTGCTCACGGCAGCTTAACGTTCAAGCTCGCTTCGCCTTTGGGGCTCGCTTCGCTTTGAACGCGCGGGCAAGCTCTTTCAGATCGACCCCCATCCCCCACACCGTGGGCTTTAGGATGATCGCATCAGAAATTGCGCCCTTGCTTCCTGCTTTGATCTTTTTAGCAACCTCAAAATTTCGCAGTGGCTCTTTCGCCGCCACATCCCGAAAAATTGACTCGATCAACGCGGCAACTTCGGACGAAGTTTCGCACATTCCGCGCAGCGGAATAAGTATAAGTTTGTCATCCGCGATTCCCTTCTCAGCCATGCGTGGCCTATAGCCGGAACTCTCAGCAAGAAAGTGCTTTGGATGAACAGTAGCTATCATTAGAGCAGGTAAAATATCCTCGCCGGTCTCGCCATTGATACTGCTCCATGAAAACTGTGGGTCTTCAAAATGAACAGATCGAATCTCTTCAGCAAAGGCGCGCGGATCAGTTCCGGCTATTACAGCGGCTTTATTCTTTGCCGCTAGCTCGGCCATAAGCCGGAAATTTGAATGCAATGCCTCGCCCAGTGGCTCATGCCATCCATAATCCAAAACGTAAATGTAGTACTCTCGCTCCACGCCTTCCCAGCCGAAAGGCAAACGACTCAGGCTGTGGACGTAGAGCCCCATGGTTAACTCCCCGCTCTGATGCAGCGGTCGATACCATACCTCGACTGCTTTTTGAACCAACGGCAAGCGGCGCCTTCCGCGGTCGGTTCGGTCTCTCAAAAGTCCCCGATTTTCAGCCAATAGTCCCTTCGTCAAAATTCTTGAATTCCGATCATTCAGCCGACGCGTTTGACCCATTCATCTAACGGAGAAAACATATAGTTGCCGACCGGAGCGTATTGGGGATCGTTGTGTGCAAAGGGGTTCTCGCCTAACCACTCAATTACAATCGACGTTGGCTGTAGCACCCTGTCCCTCTTTACCCACGTAAGGAAGTCAGAATCGATATCTAGATGCTCGTAGCTCTCTCCCAGCATAACTACGCGAGCTTCTGCTGTCCCCGAGGGAATGGGCACTGTCACCACGTCCCCAAGCGTCACGGGTGAGCCGTCGGAGTACCGCATCCTGCCTTCGCGAGTTCAATCCACGGGAACAATGGCAAGGTACGCCATCTCCCATAAGCCCCAAAATTTAGGGCGAAAAGCGCTGTTTCAAAATTCTCTCGAATCATGCACGGCGAGATTCGGCGGCGACGGCTCGTTTGCCTGGCCCTGGCCAAAACAAGCGGTCCTTCTTTCGACTCCTCGCTTTTGACGAGAGCGTTGAACTCCCTCACTCCCGCGCCAGCTTCCCGCTTTGGCCGGCCTCGGCTGCGCCGAGCCTCGCGCGGTAGATCGCGAGGTTCTCGCTGACGCGCTCGACGTAGTCGCGAGTCTCGTCGAACGGGATCCTTTCGACCCAGTCGACGGGGTCGACGGCGCCGCTGCGCGGGTCGCCGTAGGCCGCGGTCCATTGCGCGACGCGGCCTTCGCCGGCGTTGTAGGCGGCGAGCGCCATTTCCAGCGAACCGCCTTCGTCGTCGATCAGCTGACCGAGATAGGCCGCGCCGAGCTGCAGGTTGTAGGCGGGATCGGCGATCAGGCGGCCGAAATCGAAGGGCACGCCCGCGTGGCGCGCGGTCATTTGCGCGGTGGCGGGGAGGATCTGCATCAGGCCCTTGGCGCCGGCGCCCGAGGCGGCGCGCCAGGAAAATTCGCTCTCCTGCCGCGCCACCGCGAGCACGCTCGCGATGTCGGCCGAATGCGGCAGCGGCGAAAAGGCGGGCAGGCCGAAGGTCGGAAACGCAACTTCGTCGATCGCAAAGCCCCGCTCGGTGGCGAACTTGCCGAAGGTGACGTTGGTCCTCGCGTCGCCGCGGCGCGCCAGCACCTCAGCCAGCGCGGCGATCTGCGATTCGTCGCTCCAGTTCCGCGCCGCGGAATAGGCGAGCGGAACTGCGAAATCGTCGAGCCCGGCCTGGTAATAGAGTTCGACGATCCGCGTCGCCTCGGCGCGCGCCTCGCCGCTCGCGATGAGACGCGGAGTGCGCGGCGCGATATCGGCGTCGCGGCCGAGTTTGCGCGCGGCGAGCTGGCCGTAATAGGCGATCGGGTACGCGGCGGCGCGCTGGTAGAATCCGCGCGCGTCGTCGCCCTTGCCCAGGGCTTCGGCGGCGCGGCCCTGCCAATATTCGCCGCGCGCGTGCGCCAGCGGCGTCACCGCGGCCGCGCTCGCCTCGGCGAAATGCTTGGCTGCGGCCGGCGCGTCGTTCAGGAAACGGAGCGCGATCCAGCCGGCGTGGAAGGCGGCGTCGACACGGGCGGGCTCGGAGGAGGTCGGCGCGCCCGCGCAGAGCTCGTAAGCGGATTTGAAATTGCCGCGATCGAGCCATTGGCGCGCGACCATGCGCCGCTCCGTCCACCATTTGTCGGGATCGATCAGCGCGGCGGGATCGTGGGGCGCCAGCGCGAGCCAGGCCGCGGCTTCGGCAGTCCGGTTGGCGCGCCGCGCGTCCTGCACGCGCGCGAACAGCAGGCCCGGGTCGGTTTGCAGCGCGGCGGGCACGGCGGCGATCGCGCGCGGCGAAAGCGGGCCGCGCATCGCCTCGATGCGCGCGTTCGCGAGCGCGACTTCGTCGGCGCCCGCCAGTCTGGCGGCGCGCATCGCGGCCCAGACATTTTCGGCGTAGAGCAGGCGATCGGCGCGGTATTTGTGATCCGCGCGGGTCAACAGGACGGCGAATTCCGCGAGCAACTTGCCCTCGGTCGCGGCGTCGAGGTCGCTTTCGCGCCACAGCCCGCTGACCAGGCGCGTCGCCTCGTCCTTGTGGCCGGCCTCGATCGCCGCACGGGCCGCGGCGAGAACCCCGGCCGGCGTGCGCGGCGGATCGTGTGCAAACAGCGCCTCGACCGCGGCCGCGGGGGCGTGGTCGCTGTAGAGCCAACCTTCCCGCACGTCCCGCATCCAGTCGGCGGCGGGCCAGTCCTTGTGGGCGGCCGCGAAGGCGGTGAGCCGATCGCGATCGGGAGCGCTCCTCAGCGCCACCCATTCGAGCGCGGCGCGCTGCACCGGGTCCGAGATTTGCGCGGTGAGCGCGTCCGCGCCGCGGCGATCGCCCTTGCGATAGAGCGCCGTGGCCGCGGTGAAGCGCCCGAGTTCGGGCGGCGACAGCGGCGGCGTGGGCGGCGTCAATGCGACGCCGGAAGGCGGGCGCGCGGGATCGATCGCGCCGACCGGCGTGGGGTCGACCTTGGCGACAAAATTTTCGAGCGAACGCCCGGCGCCGGCGGGCGGCGTCTCGGGCGGCAATTTGGCCGCAACCACACTGCGCGACGCATCGCGAATCGCGGCCGAGGTGTCGAAC
The DNA here is from genome assembly GCA_052147395.1 of Roseiarcus sp. GTDB lineage: Bacteria > Pseudomonadota > Alphaproteobacteria > Rhizobiales > Beijerinckiaceae > Roseiarcus. Next base: position 881 of record JBKQKS010000252.1, on the reverse strand, counting down.
GCCCGATTCGGCCCAACCGAGAATCGGCCGGCCAGGAAACCCAACCCGACTAGCAGCGCGACGGCCGCAGCCCTCAATTCGACGTTCATGGCGAAATCTCCGCCATCAGCGTAGCGCCGCTTCGCTTAGCAACGGTTAACCACGCCGCTCGACGGCGCGCCCCTTTCGCGGGCGCGATCGGGGGTCTATGCATTTTGGCGTGCGCGCCGGGAGCGGGGCGATCGGAGACGAGCGGAAGCGCGAGCGGGCGAAACGCGCCGGCGCTGGCGCTGACGCGGCGCTGGCCGTGACGGCCTCCCACAACAAGCCGACTCAGGAGGGGCTCCACCGGCATTTCAACGCCGTCAACGCCGCCGTCGGCATTCCGATTCTCATCTGCAACCTTCCCCCTCGCAGCGTCGTCGACATGTCGGTCGACAGGATGATGCGCCTATACGAACTCGAGAATATCGTCGGAATCAAGGACGCGACCAGCGACGTCGGCCGAGTCTCGCGCCAGCGCTATGCCTTGCGCGGAATGTGCAAAATTCAGCCGCAAATGTTTCGTCGGAAGCGTCCGCTACCCGCCCTGAGCCGGCGCTCGGGTGGAGGCGTGGTCTCGGAATACCCGCTCCTTCCAGGCGTGTGGCTGGGCGCTATAGTACAGTCTGTTGATAAACGAAATGGCTTTAAAAGACAAAGAGGCAACCCCCGACGAGACCTGAGGGGGGGGGTGACAAAAACGCCCGGCTAACGCTTTGAAATCGCGGAAACCGTGGACAAAAATGACCGCCCGCCCGGGCCCGAGGGGCCGACTGGCGAACCCTCAATCGTAACGTCCGCCATCCACTCGTACGCCGTCATTGCGAGCGCGCGCGAAGCAATCCAGCCCCCCCCCCCCC
>JBKQKS010000251.1:0-16488 GCA_052147395.1 Roseiarcus sp. | reverse complement strand
GTCCACGCCGACGTCTCGAGGCGAAACGTCGGCGTAGACGCCGACGCTCCTCGAAGGGCGCGAACGGCCAACGGCGCCTTCGGGTCGAAAGCGCAAGTTCGAGTTTGCGCGCCAGCCGGGGACAATGCACTCCGGAATTGCGAGGACATGATACCGATTGCAGGATTTGTCGTGGGGAGGCTTCGGCAACGCGACCGAATTCGTGCATTCGGTATCATGCCCCCATGTCCGTGGGTTGCGGGTAACCGGGGCAAATTCCCGGGCGGCGTCATTCTGTAGCCGAGGTCGTCGACCTCGGCCGGCGCGTAAGCGCCTCATTCTGCACGAGTGTTCCAAGCGGAGGCAGCGAGGTCAGCGACCTCGCCTACAAGGCCGCCCGGGAATTTGCCCCGGTTACGGTTGTGGCGATGAGCTTGCCAAAGGCCGGAACGCGACCGAACCGCAGGCGGACCTCCGGCATCTTGTAACGAAAAATACATACCGTCGATCGACATACGTAATTCTATGGGCTGACGAGAGCCGAGGAGTCGGCGAAGCCACGCCGCCGAGGGGCGGACAAAGTCGCACACTCAACCCTTTGAAATAACGAAAACTGTGGACAAAAATGAACACCCCTCGGCGGAGAGCCGACCCTCGAGCGTCGGGCCGACGACGGCGCGCCGGGCCTGTCCGCGAACAGCCGGCGCTCGAGTCTGAACTTCAGCTTCGGGTCAAACGCGGGCCTCGACGAGCGCCCCGACCGGCCGCCAAGCGCGAGGTCCGAAACCCTAAGCGTTCGCCTCGGCGCGCAGAGTTTCCTCCGCCGCCGTCAGCAAAATCTCGACGTCCGCCGCGGAGGGCTCGGCGCCAAGATCGCCGTGAACGACCCGATTGCGAAGCGGAATCAGCCCGCGAAGTCGGCGCTCCGCATCCGCATCGATGTAACCGTTCATGGCGAGCGACTGGACGACCGTTCCGGGCGCCCGAGGCTTGCCCCCGCCCGTCTCTTCGACCGCGTGAAGAGCGGCCTCGAGCAACGACCACGCCATCACGAACGCCGCTCGCCGATGCCCCTGCTCGACGAGTTCCCGAGCTTCCCCGACCCGCTCACGTACGGATTGCGGCGATGCTCGCGGCACGAGGGCTGAGCGGGCCGAATCGGTTCCTCGATAGAAGACGGCGAACTGCCAATCCGGATGATCCTCGAACAGGCGCCTCGTGTCCTCGATTTGCATCTGCGTTGCCCGAGACGGCTGCGTTTTCACTTCGATGGCGATGTTCCGGCCCGGCTTCTGCGCCAGCGCATCGGGAATGTAGGGTCCCAGGAACGCAGGCAACTTCGCGCGATCCGGCAGCACGGTGAAAGTGAAGCCTTCGGCTTCATAGCGCGAACGCATCCTCTCCAAGAATTCGATCTCGGCGTCGAAAGCTTCGGAGGCGACCGGAGCGCCCATCATACCGTCCTCCAGCCCAGGTCATCGGACACGCGAATGTACACTACCGGCGGTTCGAGAGCCAACGCAACTGCGAGGCGATCGTTCGCCGATACAAAATTCCAATCGCGTTCGGGCTCGAACTTCTGGACAGTCACGCGTTCGACGACCCTGTCGTCCAGGAAGGCGACTCCGATCAAAGCATCCATTATCGGCTTGACAATGTTGTCGACGTCCCCTTCCATCGCGTCCGCCGGAAAATAGTAGATAGCGATCGCCAACGGCCTATCATCGAGAAAACCGAGTTCGTAAGTCTCGTTTCGACGCGCGAGCGCCGCTTCGTATACGCGGCGCTTCCAGGCCTGCTTGTTTCGCGCGCTCTTGCTTTGCAGCGAGATCGGCGCGCCCTGCAATACGACCTCCAAAAGGTACATCGTTTCTGCATTTGTCATCGAAGCGCTTCGCAGCCGTCCGACACGAATTCTTTGCAAATGACTTGGCGCCGCCGTCGCGAGCAAAATCTCGTCGCGGACAAGCGGAGCTTCGCAGCCTTCTCGTGATTTGCAAGCCGCATCTTCTACATCGACCCGCTCGACGAATTCCAGGCGATGGCGCACTATCCGATCGCAAAGCGATCGGACCGAGCGCCGGCGTGAACCCGAGCGACGGACAGGGGGTACAATGGCGGACGAGCGGCAAGGAGCGCGAACCCCGATCCCCCGGCGCGAGGACAATGACTATACCCACGAGGCCGCGGCCGAGCGCCGCGCGTTCCTTGCCGAGCGCACGGGCGTGGAGCTGATGCATGTCGGCGCGCATTCGTTCGACCCGGCGCTGCTGCCGGGCAATGTCGAGAACTTCATCGGCGTCGCGCAGGTGCCGATCGGTCTCGCCGGCCCGTTGCGCGTCGACGGCGAGTACGCCAAAGGCGATTTCTACGTGCCGTTGGCGACCACCGAGGGCACGCTGGTGGCGAGCTACAATCGCGGCATGCGGCTGCTGTCCGAATGCGGCGGCGTCAAGACGACGGTGGTCGCGCGCGCCATGCAGCGCTCGCCGGCGTTCATTTTCGACGACGCGCGCGCGGCGCGCGCCTTCGGCGAATGGGTGGACGAGAACCTCGCCGCGATCCGCGCCGCGGCCGAAGCCACCAGCAGCGTCGCCAAGCTCACGAACATCCTGCAGTTCGCGATCGGCCCGACACGGCACTTGCGCTTCAACTATTTCACCGGCGACGCCGCCGGCCAGAACATGACCGGCAAGGCGACCTTGGCCGCCTGCGAATGGATCCGCGCCCACTATCCCGGCGGCGTCAGCTACCTGCTCTCGGGCAACACGGACACCGACAAGAAACATTCGCAGGCGAACCTCATCATGACCCGCGGCCGGCGGGTCATCGCCGAGGCGGTGATCAAGCGCGATGTGCTGAAGAGCCTCATGCGCGTCGATACCAAGGACTTGTTCTACGCGCGGCAAATCTCGAACGCGGGCGCGTTCCTCGCCGGCGCCGCCAACAACGGCCAGCACGCCGCCAATGCGCTGGCGGCGCTGTTTATCGCCACCGGCCAGGACGCCGCCGACGTCTCGGAGTCGCACGGCGCGATCGTCTACTCGCAACTGCTCGACAACGGCGACTATTATTGGTCGATCACCTTGCCGGCGCTCATCGTCGCCACCTACGGCGGCGGCACCGGGCTCGCCACGCAGAAAGAGTGTCTGGAGCTCATCGGCTGCTACGGCAAGGGCAAGGCGGACAAGTTTGCGGAAATCTGCGCCGGCGTCGTGCTCGCGGGCGAAACCTCGCTCGCCAGCGCGGTGATTGCCGGCGATTGGGTGATGAGCCACGACAGGCTCGGACGCAACCGGCCGTGACCGCGCCGGCGCGGGCAACGCCTGCGTCCTAGGGCCAAATTCGCCGGGGCGCCATTGTAGGCGAGGTCGTCGACCTCGGCCGGCTTGTCAAGCGCCTCATCCTGCGCGAGTCTTGCAAGCGGAGGCAGCGAGGTCAGCGACCTCGCCTACAAGGGCGCCCGGGAATCTGCCCGGTTACGCGCTCGTCCTGCAAAATGCCGCGAACAGGGTGACGCTGTCGAGAAGTTCCGTTACGCTCGCACGATTTCGCCGAGCCCCGTGACCCATGACCCGATCTTTCCTGAGCCTCTTCATCGCCGCGCTCCCCATCCTCTCGCTCGCCTCGGCCCGCGCCGCCTCCGACGAGGATCGCGCTATCGCCGACAGTCTGGCGGCGATGTTGCGCGCCGGGCGGTCGGTCATTTCCGAATCGCAGCCGCTCATCAACGATCCCAAAGCCGGGCCGAAGGGGCTCACCGGCGAGGCCGTGCTCGCGCGCGCCCTCGCGGCCTTCGAGAAGACGACGGGCGTCGATCCGCGCTCTCTCGACGCGGCCTCGCGCCAGGGCCGGCTCATCGGCTTCGAGATGAAGGCGATCGTCGAAGTGATGGACGCCAACCAGGCGACCATCGACACGCCGGGCATGGGCTTCAAAGGCTTCATCCCCGCGGTGTTCGCAAGGCTCGTCAGCGAGGCGTTCGACAAGATGGCGGCGGGCGAAGCGTCGATCCGGGTGACGGCGCCGCCCGAGCTGGTGCGCAATCTGAAGGCGCGGCCCGACGCTTGGGAAAAGCAGGTGATCGCCGACGAATTCAGGTCGCCGACCTGGCCCAAAGGCCAATCCTACGAGGCCGTCGTCGGCGAGGGGTCCGCAAAACAGTTCCGCATCGCCGTGCCAGAGTATTATTCGGCTTCCTGCCTCTCCTGCCACGGCGCGCCCAAGGGCGAGATGGACATCACCGGCTATCCCAAGGAGGGCGCGAAGCTCGGCGACCTCGGCGGCGTGATCAGCATCGAATTGAGCCATTCCTGAGCCGATGCCAGCCGCCTCCCCTGCCCGCGGCTTCGGGCTCGATCGCCTTTCGATCCGCAGCCGTCTGATCCTGGCCGCGATCGCGATGTTCGCCTTGACGGTCGGGACCAACCTCTATCTCGTCGGCACGCTAGATCGCGCGGCCGAGGCCGAGCGGCAATCGGACCGGCTCGTCACCCTGATCGGCGAGGCCAACGACGTGCGCACGGCCTTCGCAGATCTGCGCTATTGGATGGCGGATCTGTCGGTGAGCCTGCTGGCGCTCTCGGAGCGCAATGCGGACCTGGCCCGCCAGAGGCTCGCCGCCAAGCTCGACGCGCTCGCCGCCGCAGAGCCCGACGCCGCCGCCGAAATCCACAATGAAGCCAAATTGTTCGATGCCGCCGCGGGCAAAGCGGTGGAGGCCTATGTCGACGACCGGCGGGTGGTCGGCAATTCGCTGTTCGCCGAGGCGCGCCAGCACGGCCTCGCCGTCGACAAGCGGCTCGCGGCGCTCGACGACACCGTGGCCGCGCGAGCCCACGCGGCCCGCGCGCGGATGCTGTCCCGCGCGGCGACAGCCACGCGGGTCACGCTGATCGTGGCGCTCATCGCCGTCATCGCCGGCGCCGCGCTGACCGTGCTGATCCTGCGCTCGATTCTTTCGCCCTTGGATCGGCTTCTGCATGCGCTCGAAGCCTACACCAGCGGGCGGCTCGACGCGCCGCTGCCGCCGCCGCGGCGCGACGAGATCGGCGCGATGATCGGCGTGCTGGCGCTGTTCCGCGACAGCCAGATCGAGCGCGAGCGCCTGACGCGGGCCGCCGAGGCCGAGCGCCGCACCCTCATCGACGCGGTGGCGGGCCTCTCGGAAGGTTTCGTGCTGTTCGACGCCGAGGACCGGCTCGCGGTCTGCAACGAGCAGTTCCGCACCCTGCTCGCCGACCGCGGCGAGATGCTGAAACCCGGCGTCGCCTTCGAGACGATCGTCAGGGAATTCGCGCTGCGCGGGTCGATCGCGCTCGGCGACGAAGCGCCGGAGGCCTGGATTCGGCGCCGCGTGGCGCGTCATCTGAGCCCCCGCGGGCCGATGGAATTGGCGATCGGCAAGCGCTGGATCCTGGTCACCGAGCGGCGCACCCACGACGGCGGCACGGTCTCGCTCTACTCCGACATCACCGACCTGAAGCAGCGCGAGATCGAGCTCTCGCGGGCGAGAGCCGAGGCGGAGCAGGCAAACCAGGTCAAATCGGAATTCCTCGCCAACATGAGCCACGAGCTGCGCACGCCGCTCAACGCCATCATCGGCTACAGCCAGATGCTGCGCGAGGACGCCGAGGACGACGGCAACCAGAGCGCCGTCGCGGACCTGAAGAAGATCGAGAGCGCGGGCAATCATCTGCTCGGCCTCATCAACAACATCCTCGATCTCTCCAAGATCGAGGCCGGCAAGATGGATGTGTTCATCGAGCCCGTGGCGGTTGCGGCGCTGATCGGCGACATCCGCCAGATGGTCGAACCGCTCGCCGCCAGGAACGGCAACACGCTCGAGGCCGCAATCGAACCCGACGTCGGGATCCTGCGCACCGACGCGACCAAGCTCAAGCAGTCGCTCATCAATCTCCTCAGCAATGCCGCGAAGTTCACCAGGAACGGCCGGCTCGGTTTGACGGTGCGCCGCGACCCCGCGCGCGCCGGCGCGGTGCGCTTCGAGGTGAGCGACACCGGCATCGGCATGACGCCCGGTGAAATGCAGCGGCTGTTCCAGGCCTTCCATCAGGCCGACGCTTCGACCACGCGCAAATTCGGCGGCACCGGCCTCGGGCTCGCGATCACCCGCTCGTTCGCGCGCATGCTCGGCGGCGATGTCGAGGCCGCGAGCGAACCGGGCAAGGGGTCGACTTTCATCCTCACGCTGCCGGACGCGCCCGCGACGCCGCCCGCCCGCCCGGCCGCTGCTGACGATTCCGCCCTGGCGCCCACCGGCGCGCCGCCGCACGAAGCGCGGGCGACCGTGCTGGTGGTCGACGACGACGCCGCGTCGCGGCGCATCATCGGCACGAGCCTTTCGCGCGACGGCTTCCGCGTCATCTACGCCAGCTCGGGAGCGGAAGCCCTCGACGCGGCGCGCGCGCAAAAACCCGACGCCATCACGCTCGACATCATGATGCCGGAGATCGACGGTTGGGAGGTGCTGCAGAGCCTCAAAGCCGACCGCGAGCTGGCGGCGATCCCGGTGATCATGGTGAGCCTGGCGGCCGATCGCGGCTTGGGCTTCGCGCTCGGCGCCTCGGCCGTGCTGCGCAAGCCCGTCGATCGCGACGAGCTCGCCTCTGCGATCGCCAGCCGATGCGCGCCGGGCGGCGGCGGCGCCGTGCTGGTGGTCGAGGACGCCATCGACATGCAGCAGCTCACCTGCCGCACGGTGGAGCGGCTCGGCTTTTGCGCGATCGTCGCCGGCAACGGCCGGGAGGCGCTGGATTGGCTCGCCGCCAATCCGCGGCCGCGGCTGATCCTGCTCGATTTATTGATGCCGGTGATGGACGGCTTCGAGTTCCTGGAGCATTTGCGCATGCGAACGGAATGGCGCGACATTCCGGTCGTCGTGCTCACCGCCAAGACGCTCGACGAAGCCGAGCGGAAGCAGCTCGCCGAGCATACGCAGCGCATTCTCGGCAAGGGCGAAGCCGCCTACCAGGGGCTGACCAGCGTGCTCCTCGACGTGCTCACCCCTCCCTCTTCCGTCCCGGCTCCGACATGACCCGAATCCTGCTCGTCGAAGACAACGAGATGAACCGCGACATGCTGTCCCGGCGGCTCGTGCGCAAAGGCTTCGAGGTGATCTGCGCCGAGGACGGCGAACAGGCGATCGCCGTCGCGCGCGCCGAAAAACCCGACCTGGTGCTGATGGACATGAGCCTGCCCGGCATCGACGGATGGGAAGCGACCCGGCGTCTGCGCGCCGAGCCGGCGACCGAGAGGCTACGCGTGATCGCCCTCACCTCGCACGCGATGGCCGGCGACCGCGAAAAGGCGCTCGCCGCCGGCTGCGACGACTACGACACCAAGCCGATCGACCTCGAGCGGCTGATCGCCAAGATGGCCGCGCTGATCGCCGCGCCGCGGGCGTAGCCGGCCGCGCCGAGGCCGGCCCCCGCCGCGCTTGTCCGCTGGGCAAGCCGGCCTCGACGCGGCCGGCTACAAACATCGCGGCGCCGTACCGCCTTTCGGGCAACACAATTCGCGATACGAGCGAAATGCTTCGTCGAACTTACCCGGCAAGGACGGCGCCAGCGGCCCGCGGATTGCCGCGCTTCGCTCGCTTTTGACGACGTTGGCCTTGGCACAGAGCTTATCCTGGCGCCTGCGGCGCCACGCCGTCGAATGCGCCGGCCGTCGCGCTCCTCAGGTGGGCGGCGTATAGGTGACAAGCTCTCCGTTCGACCCGGCGCCGAGGTTGAACCCGCTCTCCTTGTAGTTGCCGATGAAGGTGAGCGAAGCCGTATTGCTGGTTCCGTCGGAAATATTGACGATGAGGCCGCCGGTGATGGTCTGGAACGACTTCGTCGCGCTCGAATTGAAGCCGATGAGGTCGATCGCGTCTTCGGCGCCGAAGCCGTGGATCTGGGACTGGAATTGGGTGGGATCGTCCAGGCCGAGCTCGCCGCCTTGGCCCGAGAAGTGGAACGTCTGCGACGTCGTCGACTGGCCGTCGAGTTGCAGGTAGCCGTCGGCGTCGATGGTTTCGTTGCCCGTTCCTAAGATTTCGCTCGTCAACACGAGCGATCCGCTCTCGGCCGTTATCCCGGCGTTGTTCGTGAACTGCCCGTTGATATAGCTGGCGCCCGTGCCGGAATTGTCGGTGAACGAGCCCATATTGACCAGGGTTGCGCCGTCGTCGTTGATACTGCTCGCGTCGAGGATCACGTAAGAATGTCCGCCAGCGATCTTCAGTGTGCCGTTGAGGTTGACGTTGCCGACCTGGTCGATCGAACCGTTGTCGGTGATGTCGGTCGCGCTTCCACCAGAGCCAATCGATGAGGCGAGATCGGCGCTGCCGGTGACGTTGATCGTGCCGCCGCCGCCTATATTGCCGCCGTAGAGGTAGTTGGTCGAGCCCGAAAGCGTCAGGGTCTTCGTCGCCGCGATGTCGAGCGTGCCGAAGCCGTTGTCGAAGTCGAACACGCCTTTGTAGGTCAACGAATCGTCGAAGGTCGTCGTGCCGCCGCCGTTGCCGCCGTAGATAATGAGCTCGTCGACCGTGACGGACGAAGTGTCGACGGAAACTTGCGCTCCGTAGCCGAACTCGAGCGCACCGGCGCCCGACAGCGTTCCTTTCAGAGTTTCGGTCCCTTCGAGATCGAGCGTATCGGGGGCGGCGACGGTGACCGTGCCGGTGCTCGTGAAGGTTGCGGAGACGTAGCTCGTTCCCCCTGTCGACGCGTCGCTGAACGTGCCGTCGTTGACGATGGTGGCGCCGTCATTGTTGAGACTGGTCGCGGCAGTCAACGTGTAAATCTCGCCGGTGTCGACCGTCAGCTTGCCGTTCAGCGAAACGTTGCCGACCTGGTCGATCGAACCCTTGTCGACGATGTCGGTCGCGCTTCCACCAGAGCCAATCGATGAGGTGAGATCGGCGCTGCCGGTGACGACGATCGTGCCGCCGCCGCCTATATTGCCGCCGTAAAGGTAGTTGGTCGACCCCGAAAGCGTCAGGGTCTTCCCCGCCGCGATATCCAGCGTGCCGAAGCCATTGTCGAAGTCGAACACGCCGCCGTAGGTCAACGAATCGTCGAAGGTCGTCGTGCCGCCGCCGTTGCCGCCGTAGATAATGAGCTCGTCGACAGACATTGTCGACGTGTCGACGGAAACTTGCGCCCCGTAGCCGAACTGCAGCGCGCCGGCGCCCGACAGCTTTCCCTTTAGCGTATCCGTTCCGTAGATGTCGAAAGTGTCGTTGGCGGCGACCGTCAGCGTTCCGTTGACGGTGATCGCGCCGCTCGCATAACTCGTTCCGCCGGAAGAGGCGTCGGCGAGCGTGCCCCCGACGACGATTGTCGCGCCCTCGTCGACGATGCTCGACGCATCCTCGATCGTGTAGAAATCCCCGGCGCTGATCGTCAGCTTGCCGTTCAGCGAAACATTGCCGACCTGATCGATCGATCCATCGTCCGTGAGGTCGGCGGCGGCGCCGTTCCCGCCGATGGCGACCGCGATATTGGCGTCGCCCTTCACAACGATGGTCCCGCCTCCGACAATGTCGCCGGAAATCAGGTTGTTCGACGATCCGGTCAGCGTGAGAAACTTGCCGTTGAGGTCGAGATCGCCGAACTCGCTCTCGAAGTCGAACGCGCCGCCGTAGGTCAAGCCCTTGTCCAGCGTCGTCGTGCCGCCGCCGTTGCCCCCGGTAATGAGTATTTCGCCGACCGTCACGTTGCTCGTGTCGAACCCAGCCGCCTCGCCGTCGCCAAGCTGCAAAACGCCCGGCCCGCCGACAGCCCCAGTCGCCAGAAATGATCCGCCATCGAGATAGGCGATGCTGCCCAAGTCGACGGTCAGGGTTCCCGATACCGTGAGGCCGCCCAGGATCGTCGCGACCGAATCTTCGCTGACCGTCATCGTTCCCGAATCGGCGATCGTCGCGTCTGCAGGATCCGTGTCGCCGAGGCTCGATGTCGCGGTGATGTTGTAATTCGCGCCCGCATCGATCGTCAGCGTCCCCGTGCCGCCTCCGCCGCCGAGCGTTGTGTCACCCTGTTGGGTGATCGTAGCGCCGGAGGTTTCGACGGCGTCGGCGCCTCCGCTCACCACATAATAGCCGAGTTCCGTCGCCGTGCCTTCGACATAGAGCGTTCCTGGACCGTTGACCGCGCCATTGAGGGTCGCCGACCCCGTCAGCGTCAACGTCTGCCCGTTGAGGTCGAGCACCGCGTTGTTGCCCGACACATCGTCGAGCAGGAAATCGTCGGCATAAGAGAGACTGTCGTCCAGCGTGGTGACCGACCCTGTGCCGTTGCCGCTGACGCCCAGTTCCCACGTCGCGACCGTGATCGTCGTCGTATCGATCGCCTCGGCGCCGTATTGGAACTCGATGTCGCCGCCGCCGGCGAGCGTTCCGGAAATGGCCCCGCTCCAGAGCACCAGCGTTGAGCCGGCGGCCTCGCTGAGGGTCGCGCCGGCCGCGAGATCGAGCGTGCCGCCGACAACACCGCCGTAGTCGACGGTCAGCGATCCGCCTGCGATGTCGAGCGTCACGACACTCCCCGAGTTCAGGGACCAGATCGTGCTGTCCAGATCGTAGGTGATCGTATACCCGGACGATCCGTTGTTGCTGATCGTCACCGCATTGTCTGCGCCCGGGACGTAATGCTCGGGCTGGCTGGTCGAAGGATCGTATTCGAGCCAGTCGGCGGCGTCGCCCCAAGAGCCGGTCGTCGCGGTCCATTGCGCGCTATAGGGAGGTGGCGAGGGCATTGCAGGCTCCTTCCGACGTTGCGCGCCAAATTTCGTAAGGGAGCTTGCCCCCGCGGACGGGACAGCGGCGCATCCTCCCCACGCGGTTCTGAAGTCATGGCGGGCGTGCAGGCTCTCGTCGCGTCGCCTACTTCCCCCACTCTCTGTATGACCCGCCAAATTCGCGGCCCAACAGCGAAGCAATCGCCGCGACGACACGATTGGTCTCGAAGACCCCGCCGATGCTCGGCGGATGTCGTCCCGGATCACTACCATAGTCGATATTGGAGGTCTTCTCAAGCGGGTCGCAGGTTCCCTTGCGTCTCGACGCGCTCGAGGCGTCAGGAACGGTCCTCGGATCAACGGCGACAGGCCCGTCGATGCCTTTTTGTTGCGCTCAGTCCACAACCGCTCACGAAACAGGAATTGACGGGCGAGTCACCGAAATCCGCAATTCCCCGAAATTCGTAATTCTGTCCGCAAACTCACTCACAGAACAAGTCGGCGTGCGTACCTGTGCTGGCAAGATGCAGCTCCCGACCCTCGACGCGGCAAAGCAAAAGCCAATCTGGTTCTAGATGAATATCGCGAAACCCCTTCCACTCACCCTTAAGGGGGTGATCTGAATAATTCGTGGGCAATGGCTTTTGCTCGATCAGAAGCGCCAAAACTTCCTTTAGCTTCGTCATGTCCTTGCCGCGTTTCTCCGCGAGTTTCACGTCGCGGCGAAACCGCCCCGCCCAAACCGGGGTCAACACGGCTCAAATTCCGAGGTCTTTGAATAGTGCGGCGGCGGATTCCGAACGGTGGCCCTCGCCACTATCGAGCTCAGCCATGGCGCGGCGCGTGGCGGCATTGGGCGCTACCACATCAAAAGGCAAGCGGCGCTCGTCGGCAATGCGCAGCATGAGAAGGCGGATAGCATCGGAGACGGACAAGCCCATTTCCGCCAAGGCCGCGCTTGCACGTTCCTTGGTGGCGCGGTCGATCCGGGCGCGGACAATCTCTGTTGCAGCCATAACGCAGACTCCTCGTCGGTGTAGCGTCAATGTAGCTACAATGCCACGAAAAGCAAGAGCCGCCGCGCTTTCACTTCATTGTCATTGCAAGGCGGAAATGTCCTCCTCGCGCAAAACTCCTCTTTTAAATCAATGAGTTTCGCGCAATATGGCGCTCGCGGGTCGGCGCCCCCAGGCTACAGCCGCCGCAGCGCGAGCACCGTCACGTCGTCGGCGGCGGGCTCGCCGGCGGCGAAGGCGGTCACTTTGCCGAGCAGCGTCGCCGTTATGGTCTCGGGCGGCGCGTGCTTCAAATCTTCGAGATCGGCCGCAATGCGGGCGAGCGTGTAGAAGCCGCCGTCCGGCCCGATCATCTCCGGCAGGCCGTCGGTGATCATCACCAGCGCTTCGCCGGGGCGGATCTCCAGCTCGTAGTCGCGATAGCGGGCCTCAGCCATGACGCCGAACGGCAGGCCCGGCGGTTCCCTCACTTCGCGCACGCCCTCGGCGCCGAGGAGCCAGGGCCGCACATGGCCGGCGTTGACGAAGCGCAGGCGCCCGCTCGCCGTCTCGTAGAAGCCGAGCATCATGGTCACGAACATGCAGACGGGATTGTTCTTGCAAAGCTCTTCGTTGACAATTCTGGCGAGCGTGGAAGGCGCCGGCGGCGCGCCAGAGCTCTCGACATACTGCAGCGCGGAAGCGCGCAGCAGGCTGCGGGCGCGCGCCATGAACAGCGCCGCGGGCAGCCCCTTGTCGGAGACGTCGCCGATGGCGAGACAGAGCACGCCGGGCGCCGCCTCGAAACAGTCGTAGAGGTCGCCGCCGACCTGCCGCGCCGGCGCCATCACCGCATGCACGGCCGCGGGATGAGCGGGGTCGATGTCGGGAAACGTATCGGGCAGCATCGAGAGCTGCTGGCGGCGCGCCTCGGCGAGCTCGGCCTCGAGCCGCGCGAGCTGGCGGCGCAGTTCGTCGCGCAGACGCTTCTTTTCCAGCACCGTGCCCAGCCGGGCGCGCAACAGCGTCGGATTGAAGGGTTTGGGGAGGTAGTCTTCGGCGCCGAGTTCTATACAGCGCACCACGATGTCGATCTCGGTCGAGGCCGAGATCATGATGACCGCGGTGTCGGCGAGGCGGCCGTCGCGGGCCATCGCTTCGAGGACCTCGACGCCGCTCATGCGCGGCATCATCACGTCGAGCAGCACCACGTCGTAGGGGTCGCCGACGGCGGCGCGGGCGAGCGCCTCGAGGCATTCCACGCCGTCGCCGGCGACTTCGACCCTGCGATAGCCGAGCCTCAGCAGCCGCCGCGACAGCATGTCCCGGTTCTCGGGGACGTCATCGACGACGAGTAGGCTAGGAATATGAATGTTGGAAATGGCCGCGCCTCCTCGCGGTCGCTGTCATAGAACTGTCATTGCCGACGCGCACTTGCTTTCTTGGACCCTCTGGCGCCGTCATCGGGACGAGGCGAGAGCGGGTCAGCGAGCCAGGGGTGGAAGCGATGCAGTTCCAATCGGCGCAACTTTCCGAGGGTGTCGTCAAAGTGACGCTGGTCGGCAGGCTCGACATCGCCGGCAGCCTGGCGATCGACACCGAGATCAACGACCTCGCCAGCGTGAACAAGAACATGGTCGTCGATATGACAGGCGTGGACTTTCTCGCCTCGCTCGGCATCCGCACGCTGCTCACCTGCGCCAAGAAGCTGCATCAGCGGGGCGGCGGGCTCGCGCTGCTCGGGCCCCAGCCGCCCGTGCGCGAGGTGCTCGAAGTGTCGGGCGTGCTCGGCATGATGCCGGCGTTCGCCTCGCAACAAGAGGCGCTGAAGTCGCTCGGCGCCTGAGGAAACGAGAGTTCGAGCGCCATGACTTCCGAGCGGCGCACAAGCGCGGAGATGCTGAGCCTGCCCCGCAGCGTGGCGGCGCTGCAGACGTTTGCGCTTTGGCTCGACGGGCGGCTCGCGGAGCTGGCGTTGCCGCCGAAAGCGGATTATGCGCTGCGCCTGTGCGTCGAGGAGGCGGTGATGAACTGCTTCCATCACGCGACCTGCCCCGAATCGGGCGAGCGCCCGATCACGGTGTGGGCCGGCTTCAAGGACGGCGCGCCGGCCGCCTGGGTCGAGGACGACGGCCCGCCGTTCGATCCCGTCCACTGCCCCTTGCCGCTGCCGCCGACGGCTCTGGCGAGCGCCGACATCGGCGGCGCAGGCCTCAGGCTGATCCGCCACTACGCCAAGCAGATGAGCTACCGACGGGTCGAGCAGCGCAACCGGCTGGAGCTGGTGTTCGACGCTGCATGAGCGCTCGTCATGACCGCCCCGCCATCGGCCTGCGCGCTTCGTCGGCGGTCGCCGCTCTCCTGCACCGAGGCGGCTGCCTGTAGCCGGGGGCGCCGACCCCGGCTTGGCCGCCGGCTACAGGGCGTTCAGCTCTCCGCCCCAAGGCCACTCTTCCGCGCTCGAAACGAGCCCTCCCCGAACGGGGTTATCTCTAACGTACCGCCACTTCTGCTCGTAGCTCTCGGACGAACGCAAGACGTGGTCGAAGAACTCCGGCTGCCAGATCGGCGGTTTGGCGCCCGTCGCCTTGGCCATGCGCTTCGCCGTCCATTCCTTGAAGGAACCAACGAACCGCGGCAGCGTCGACGGCGCGTCCTTGCCGCCCTCGGAGCAGAAGAAATGCAGGTGGTCTGGCATGACGACGTAGCGTCCGACGCGCCAACCGTGGCGGCGCCGCGCTGTGGCGAGTTCGTCGGTCAGAATTGCGAATGCGGCGGGATTGGCGAACAACGGCCGGCGCGCCACTGCGCAAGTGGTGATGAAATAGATCGGAGCTTCGAGCCAGACCTGATCGAGGCGGCGCAGATAGGTGTGCGGCGACATTGGTCGCTTCCCTTTGGCCAAAGGGAGCGAAGCAAATGCGTGCCGGATTGACAAGTCCCTTGTGGCCGGCCTCGCCGCGGCCGGCCACAGTCGCGGGCCGACCCCGGCTTGGCCGGCCTCGCCGCGGCCGGCTACAGTTGCGGGCCGGCCTCGCCGCGGCCGGCTACAGTTGGGCGCCGGCCTCGCCGCGGCCGGCTACATTGGCCTCAATAGCGGTAATGCTCGGACTTGAACGGTCCCGCCACGTCGAGGCCGAGATAGGCCGCCTGCTTCTCCGTCATCCTGGTGAGCTTGGCGCCGATCTTGGCGAGGTGGAGGGAGGCGACCTTCTCGTCGAGAGGCTTGGGAAGCGTGTAGACCTGCTTGTCGTACTGACCGGGCTTGGTGAACAGCTCGATCTGCGCCAGCGTCTGGTTGGTGAACGAGGCCGACATCACGAACGAGGGATGGCCGGTCGCGTTGCCGAGATTGACGAGACGGCCTTCCGACAACAGCAGGATGCGCTTGCCGTCGGGGAATTCGACTTCGTCGACCTGCGGCTTGACGTTGTGCCACTTAAGATTGCGCAGCGCCCCGACCTGGATCTCGCTGTCGAAATGGCCGATGTTGCAGACGATGGCGCGATCCTTCATCTGCCGCATGTGGTCGAGGGTGATGACGTCGACGTTGCCGGTCGCGGTGACGAAAATGTCGGCGCGCGGCGCCGCATTTTCCATGGTGGTGACCTCATAGCCCTCCATCGCCGCCTGCAGCGCGCAGATCGGGTCGATCTCGGAGACCATGACGCGGCAGCCGGCGTTGCGCAGCGACGCGGCCGAACCCTTGCCGACATCGCCAAAGCCCGCGACCATCGCTACTTTGCCGGCCATCATCACGTCGGTGCCGCGGCGGATGCCGTCGACCAGCGACTCGCGGCAGCCGTAGAGATTGTCGAACTTCGACTTGGTGACGCTGTCGTTGACGTTGATCGCCGGCCACAGCAGCCGGCCCTCTTTCGCCATCACATAGAGGCGATGGACGCCGGTCGTCGTCTCCTCGGTGACGCCGCGGATCGAGGCGGCGTTCTGGGCGTACCAGCCGGGCTTGGTCGCCAGCCGCTGCTTGATCGCGGCGAACAGCACTTCCTCTTCCTCGTTGCTCGGCTTGTCGAGGAACGCCTTGTCGCCCTTCTCGGCGCGCAGGCCGAGGTGGATGAGCAGCGTCGCGTCGCCCCCGTCGTCGAGGATCATGTTCGGCGAGCCGCCGTCGGCCCAGTCGAAGATGCGGTGGGTGTAGTCCCAGTATTCCACCAGGCTCTCGCCCTTGACCGCGAACACCGGGGTGCCGGTGGCGGCGATGGCGGCGGCGGCGTGGTCCTGGGTCGAGAAGATGTTGCACGACGCCCAGCGGACGTCGGCGCCCAGCGCCTTCAAGGACTCGATCAGCACCGCGGTCTGGATGGTCATGTGCAGCGAGCCGGCGACGCGGGCGCCCTTGAGCGGCTGCTGCGCCCCGAACTCGTCGCGCACCGCCATCAGGCCGGGCATCTCGATCTCGGCGATGACGATCTCCTTGCGGCCCCAGTCGGCCAGGCTGATGTCGGCAACCTTGAAATCGGTGGTCATGGGGCATTCCTCGCATGGGGTCAGGATTGCTCCGGATGTAGCAGGAGCCCCGCCGGAAAGCAAGAAGGACATAAAGATATGTTTATGTGGGCATGGGGCCGGGCGCGGCCGGGTGTTTCCTCCGCCGCCGCGAGCGAGTAGCATGGGGCCATGTTCGGCCTGTTGAAGAAGCTGCTGCCCCCGCCCGCCCCGGCCACGCTGCCGGCGCGGCCGCCCGCGCCGGCTCGGGGCGCATCGGACAGGAGCGCGCCGGCCCAGGCGGCGCCGCCCGCCG
>JBKQKS010000250.1:0-11473 GCA_052147395.1 Roseiarcus sp. | reverse complement strand
ACAGTTCGCGTTCGTCGTGGCGAAGCCCGGGGCAGGCGCAAATGGTCTTGGCACTCATGGGTTCGAAAAAGACCGACGAAACTAGATTGCACGAAGCGATCGCGGCGATCTACGACGCGGCCCGCGCCGACGATCTCTGGGCGGATGCGCTCGGCAAGACGGCCAGCGCCCTTCACTCGGACAACGCCACGCTGTTTTCCCGCGATCTCAGAACGATGGGAGGCACAGCGCTGAGCACGGTCGGCGACGAGGAAACCGCAAAAGAATATTTTTCTGTCTGGCGAAACAGCAACCCGTTCGTCATGCGACGCGTGCGTTGGGTTCCCGGCGTTGTAGAGACCGACGAACAAATGCTGGATCGCGGGCAACTCGTGCGCACGCCTTACTACAACGAATACATGCGTCGTTTCGATGTCGAACGCGTCCTCCATCTGGCGATCGACACGCGCGGCGGCGTCCATCATTCGCTATCGATCACTCGTTCGGATTCCATTGGCGAATACGATCGGGCCGATGTCCAGCGCGCGCGTATTTTGATCCCTCATTTCCAGCGCGCGATCGCCATTGCGGCGGATCTCGAGAGGTCGGAGGTCATTCGCGCCGCTTCTGCACATTCTCTCGAAGGCAACGGCCGCGGCGTATTTCTGCTCGACCGCGAGCGGCGCGTCGTCTTGGCAAATCGCGCGGCGCTCGGGATGGCCGAGACGGCCGACGCGTTTCGCATCCGCGACAATCGACTTGCCATCGGTGATCCCGCCGATGCTGCAACGTTGACGAGCTTGTTGGCCGCAGCCTGCGATCCGACGTCCCCGTCGCACGCGCGCTCCGGGGTCGCCAGGCTTCGGCGCACGAGCGGCGCACGCGACTACATCGTGACCGTGAGCGCGCTCGACCGGCGCCCTCAGTTGTTCGCGGAGATGGCGCCGAGCGCGATGGCTCTCGTCTGCGATCCCGACGCGAGGCCGAAGGGGCTGACCGAGAAACTCCAGGCTCTCTACGCGTTGACGCCGACCGAGGCGCGGCTCGCGGAGCGCATCGCTTTCGGCGAAACGCCCGCGGAAGCCGCCGAATCCCTGCACATCAAGTTGTCGACGATACGCTGGCATCTCGCCTCGATCTATCGCAAGACCGATTCCAGCGGCCAAGCCGCCCTCATAAGAATCGTCGCGGCGCTCGGCTGATACCGTTTCCCAAGCAAACGGTATCCCGCTCGCGCGATTTGTGTGACCGGAGCAGGTTCCCGGGCAGCATTGTAGGCGAGGTCGCTGACCTCGCTGCCGCCGCTTGGAAGACACGTGCAGGATGAGGCGCTTACGCGCCGACCGAGGTCAACGACCTCGGCTACAGAACGGCGCCGCCTGAGGGCCGCAGTCGAACGGCAATCCCGGCGCTTCCCAGGGAAAGCCGGTCAGCCGTGCCTGAAGCCGCCGGCTTCCGCCTCGCTCATCGAGACTTGCACCGGATGTCGGTCGAAATGACCGATGGCGCGATTGAGGTCTTCGATGAGCAGTTGCGCGAGGTCCCGGGTCAGCCCCTGCCGCACGAGGATGCGCTGAACGGCGACATCCTCGACATTCGGCGGCAGCGTATAAGCCGGGAGCTGCCAGCCGCGGGCGCGCATGCGGTCGGCGAGATCGAACAGCGTGTAACCGGGATTTTCGCCGTCCCGGATTTTCCAGGTGACTGCGGGAATGCCGCGCTGCGGATCGCCGTTGGCGAGCATTTCGAACGGCCCGAGCCGCTCGATCTCGCGCGCCAGATGCTCGGCCGTGCGGTAGCAGGCCATGTGCGTCTTGCGGTAGCCTTCGCGGCCGAGGCGGACGAAATTGTAATATTGCGCGATGACCTGACCCGCCGGACGGGAGAAATTGATGGCGAACGTCGGCATTTCCCCGCCGAGATAATTGACCTTGAAAATCAGGTCTTCCGGCAGATCCTCGGCGTCCCGCCAGACGATCCAGCCGACGCCGAGCGGCGCGAGGCCGAACTTGTGGCCCGAGGTCGAAATCGACTTCACGCGCGACAGGCGGAAATCCCAGATGAGGTCGGGAGCGCAGAACGGGGCGAGAAACGCGCCCGAGGCGCCGTCGACATGGATGTCGACCGATATTCCGCTCTCGGCCTCCAGCCGGTCCAGCGCATCGGACATTTGCTGCACGGGTTCGAAATTGCCGGTGTGGGTAACGCCGAGAGTCGGCACGACGCCGATCGTGCTGTCGTCGACGCGAGCGATCATCTCCTCGGCGCTCATCGTATAGCGGCCGCGCTGCATCGGAACTTCGCGCAATTCGACATCCCAGTAGCGGCAGAATTTGTGCCAGCAGATCTGCATCGGGCCGCCGACCAGATTGGGACGATCGGCGGGCTTGCCCTTGGCCTTCATCCTCGCGCGCCAGCGCCATTTCATCGCCATGCCGCCGAGCATGCAGGCTTCGCTCGAGCCGATGGCGGAGGTTCCCAGCGTGTTGTGGGCATCGGGGCTGTTCCACAGGTCGGCCAACATGTGCACGCAGCGCGCCTCGAGCTCCGCCGTCTGCGGATATTCGTCCTTGTCGATCAGGTTCTTGTCGATGGCGAGATCCATGATCCGGTGGACCTCCGGCTCCTCCCAGGTCTGGCAGAAGGTCGCCAGATTCTGGCGGGCGTTGCCGTCGAGGAACAGTTCGTCCTGGACAACCTGGAAGACCGCGCCCGGTAGCCGTTCGCGCTCGGGGAATTTGTATTTCGGCAGCGGCTCGGCGATGTCGCCGCGCGCGAAAACCGAATCTAGCAGAGAGTCGCGAATGTCGTCGCGATAAGTCAGCCCCATCTTTGCCCCCAAGGTCGCTGCGTGGCCGGAAACAACGTCAGCTGGCGTAAATGAAGAATCCCCGGCCGCACTTGCGTCCGAGATAGCCGGCGTCGCACATTTGCTTCAGTAGCACGCTCGGCCGGTATTTGGGATCGTCGAAGCCGACATAGAGCGTCTCCATGATCTCGAGCACGACGTCGAGACCGATCAGATCGGCCAGCGCCAGCGGCCCGATCGGGTGGTGGGCGCCGAGCTTCATCATCTGATCGACATCTTCGGCGCTCGCGACGCCCTCGTGAACGCAGTTGATCGCCTCGTTGATCATCGGGACCAGGACGCGATTGACGACGAAGCCGTAGGAATCCTTCGACAGGCGCGGGCTCTTGCCGAGCGCCTTCGTCACTTCGACGATGGTTTCGCGCACTTCGTCGCTGGTCTGCAGGGCGGGAATGATCTCGACGAGCTCCATCATCGCGACCGGGTTGAAGAAATGCATGCCGATGACGCGGCTCGGATTTTTCGATGTCGCGGCGATCCTGGTGATCGAAATCGACGAGGTGTTGGTCGCCAGGATCGCGTCGGGCGATGAGATGCGGTCGAGTTCGGCGATGGTCGCCTTCTTGATCTCGAACCGTTCCGGCGCCGCCTCGACTATGAGGTCGCAGCCGGCGAAGTCCTCCATCGCGAGCGTCGGTTTGATGCGCTGGATCGCGGCTTTGGCCTCTTCGGTGGTGAGTTTATGGTGTTCGACGATATGCGAGAGGCTGTTCTCGATCACGGCGACCGCATGCTCCAGCGTGGGCTGGGCGAGGTCGCGCATCACCACCTCGTGGCCGTGAACCGCGAAGGTCTGAGCGATGCCATTGCCCATCGTTCCGGCGCCGACGACGCCGACGCGCCCGATGTTTCTGCTCATGCCGCCCCGCTTGTCTCCGGATGACGATCTTCCGGTCCAACCCAGGCTAGCGCCGCGGCTTAACGACTTGACGACATGCGATCGGCTGCCACGCAAAGCAGGATCGGGGGCGCGGCGCTGTTCGCTAGGCGGCAGGCATGGCCGCACGAGAGAGACCATGGCGACACCGCGCCGAACGCGTCGGTTCGCATCGGACGTTGGGCCGATCTACGACATGTGATCTTCGCGGGGCGGCGCCAGAATTTCGAATTCCTCGTTCGCGTGAACTCTCGATGACGCCGTCGCCTCCGCCTCGCCCGTTTCCGGCCGCTCTGCGTTGGGTTCGGCGCCTCGGCGCGGCCGTCGTGCTGCTTGCTCTGGCGGCCATGGCCAACGCTGAACAGAGGCCGCTGAGGGTCGCTGTATACGACGTCCCGCCTTACGGCCATCTCGAGCCGGACGGGACGATCGACGGGGTGAGCGTGGACCTCTGGCGGCGGGCGGCTCAGATCCTCGGGTATGACTACCGCCTCATTCCGGTCGCGCAAATGGAGGCGATACTCGCCGGCCTGGAGCGCAAGGACTATGACGCCGCCGTCGGCGCCATCACGATCACGCCCGAGCGCCTCGCGCGGGTCGATTTCAGCTATCCCACGCACCGGTCGGGCGTTGCCGCCGCAGTCCGCAAGGAACGCGGGCCCGTCGCCGCATTTCGGGCCTATTCCTCGATCGTGGCGGAGCTCAGCCCCCTGGTTGTGGTCACGATCGGGCTGCTCATGGCGAGCGGCGTGGCGATGTGGCTGGTCGAGAAGACGAAGCGCGCGCCGACTCACGAGTCCGCTGTGGCGTCGTGGCGCGACGGCGTCTATTGGGCGGTCGTGACCATGACCACGGTCGGCTATGGCGACAAGACGCCCAAAACAATGAGCGGCCGTGCGATCGCGATCGTGTGGATGCTGGCGAGCCTCGCGCTGGTGTCGATCCTGTCGACGACCGTGGTTTCGAAGATGACGGCTCGGCAGATCGAAGTCGGGCATCCCGTCGTCGAGGCCGATCTCGTCGGCAAAAAGCTCGCGGCGGTGGCCAACTCGTCCGGCGCCGAGTTCCTCGACGAACGGCGACTGCGCTACGCGCGGTTCGACGATCTGCCTTCCGCCCTGGCGGCGCTCGCGAGCGGAGACGCGGACGCCGTGGTCAACAGCATCGGCGCGCTGCAATATGCGATCGCCAACGGGTTCGACGCGAGGATCGAGCAGCCTCGCGGCGTGCTCGCGCCGGCCTATATGGCGATCGCCTTGCCGCCCGGCAGCGCGCTGGAGAAGCCGCTCGACCAGGCGCTCATCAGGATCACTGCGAGCGCCGAATGGCGGCGCGTCGAAGCGAGCTACTTTGCGCGCTAGTGGTCCGAGTCGTTGATTTCGAGGCCGCTGTTCCCTTCTCCCGCCCTCTCCAGAAAGGCAACCTTGTAGCCGGGGTCGCTGACCCCGGCAGCCGCGGTCAACGACCGCGGCTACAGTTGGCGGTCTTTCATGCATCAAGGTGCGCAAAAGCGCATGGAAACTGATCCCGAGCCTGTCGAGGGAGCGGGACTCCGCGCACGCTCCGCGTTCGCTCGGGTTGGCGCGAAGCGCCGGATGAGGGCGGGAGAGGGGATCGAAATCGAAGACGCGCGCACTGCAGCAAATTGCGTTCCGGTGGAGTCGCATTTTGCTCTACCGCGCGGCTTCCCGAGAGGCTGCGACAAAGGCTCGCATTGACTCATGTAGTTTACATATTAAACTGTTGCTCACTTAAACTACGCCCCAACACAGGAGGGCCGTCATGGACGAGAGATGGGATGCGATCGTGATCGGATCGGGAATGGGCGGCCTCGCGGCCGCGGGATTCCTCTCGCGCGTCGGCGCCCTGAAGACGCTGGTGCTGGAGAAGCACACCGAGCGCGGCGGACAGACGCAAGTGTTCCGCCGCGACGGCGCCTGCTGGGACGTCGGACTGCACTATGTCGGCGAACTCGAGCCCGGCTCGTTCACGCGAAAACTGTTCGACTTCCTGACCGGCGGCGCGCTCGGATGGAACAAGATGCCCGACGAGTTGGAGCGTTTCGTCTACCCCGGTTTCACCTTCTCCGTACCCTCGGACCCGAAACGCTACGAGGCCAGGCTCATCGAGCGCTACCCCGAGGAGGCGGAGGCGATCCGCCGCTATTTCCGCGACATGGCGGCCGCGCAGGCTTGGTGCATCCGCGGCATCCAGCAACAGATGATGCCGGCGCCGCTCGCCTTCCTGATCGGGCTAGTCCAACGGTTCGGGGCCGCGCTGGGCACGGAAACCACCGCGCACTACCTCGAGCGGAACTTCCGCTCGCCCGAACTCATCGCGCTCATCGCGAGCCAATGGGGCGATTACGGCCTGCCGCCGAAGGAAAGCGCGTTCGCCTTGCACGCGCTCGTGGTCGCCAGCTACTTCCACGGCGCCTGGTTCCCGGTCGGCGGCGCGGGACGCATCGCGCGCACGATCGAACCGGGCATCGAGGCCAACGGCGGCGTGATCCGGGTCGGCGTCGAAGTGATCGAGATTGTCGTCGAGAACGGCCGCGCCGTCGGCGTCCGCGCCCTCGACCGGCGTGGGCGCGAACCGGTCCCGGTGGTGTATCGCGCTCCCGTTGTCATCTCCGACGTCGGCGCCGCGCTCACCTATGCGCGGCTGCTGCCGGCCAACGGCGACACGGCCGAGCGCACCGCTCCACAGCGCGCCGAGATCGCGGCGCTGAAGGGCGGCATGTCGGCGGTCAATCTCTACGTCCGCCTGAGGGCGCCGGTCTCGACGCTCGGCGTGAAGGGCGAGAATTATTGGATCAATTCGACGCTCGATCACGACAATCTCGACGCCGACACCAAGGCGACGCTCGCCGGCGCGCCGGCCCACGTCTATCTGTCATTCCCCTCGGCGAAGTCGGGCGACGACCGCTTCCACACCGCCGAGATCATCGCGGGCGTCAGCGCCGAGGCGTTCGGAGCCTGGCGCGGCACGGAGTGCGGACGGCGCGGCGCCGACTATTCCGAACTGAAGCGGCGCATTTCGGACGGGCTGATCGCCGCCGCCGAGCGCGTCGTGCCCGGCTTCGCCGCGCTGGTGACCTACAGCGAACTGTCGACGCCGCTCACCGTCGAGCACTTCGTGGCTCACCCTGGGGGGCGCTTCTACGCGCTGCCGGGGCGCCCGGAGCGCTACCGTGGATCGTCGATCGGCGTGCGCACGCCGGTCCCTGGCCTTTACCTCACCGGCTCGGACGCCGCGAGCCTCGGCATCCCCGGCGCGCTGGTCGGCGGCCTCGCCGCCGCGAGCCAGGTTCTCGGCGCCGCGGGATTGCTGAAGATCATGGCCAAAGTGAACCGCGCAGCGAAAGCGCCGACGCCGGCGGGCCGATCGCCGGAGAAGAAACGCGCCCGCCTCGTCGCCAAGACCGCGTTGACGCCGCAGATCTGGCGCCTCGACTTCGAGCTCGACGCGCCGCTGCGGTTCGTTCCCGGTCAGTACGTCAAGCTGAAGGTGGGCGCATACGAATGGCGCGACTATTCGATCGCAGAGGCGACAGGCAAGCGGTTGACGCTCGTCATCAGCAACCGCACCCATGGCGACGGCTCGAACTGGGCGGACAAGGTTTTGCCGGGAGAGACGGCCGAACTCGAGGCGCCGTTCGGCGCCTATCGCCTCGAGCGCAACGACCGCCGCAAAGTGTTCGTCGCGACCGGCACCGGCGTCGCGCCGTTCCTCTCCATGTTCGGCTCGATGACGGCGGACGAGCTCGATCGCGCCGAGCTCTATTTCGGCTGCCGCAAGCCGGAGGAAAACATCGTCGCCGGCTTCGCGGCGCAGCCGAAAACCACGCTCTGCGTCAGCCGCGCCGAGCCGCCGTCGGGCGGCTTCGCCGGGCGGGTGACCAAGGCGCTGGAAAACCTCGTCTTCGAGCCCGCGAATACCGACTTCTATCTCTGCGGCTCGGCGGCGATGGTCGCCGACGGCCAGGCGCTGCTCGAGCGCGCCGGCGCCGTTCACATCTTGACGGAACCTTATTGAATGTTCGACATCTCGGTCTCGATGAAAAATTCCTGGTTCACCGAGACCGAAGTGTTCCTGCTGCACGAGATCGTGACTAGGCTCGACCGGCTGGCGAAGAAGCGCGTGCTCGACCAACGCGGCGTCAGCTATCCCGAGTTCCTGGTCGCGATGGCGGCGCGCGAGATGTCCGAGCCGACGCAGGGAGAAATCGGCGAGCTGCTCGACATGAGCAAATCGCTGGTCAGCCAGCGCGTCGCGGCGCTGATGGCGAAAGGCTTCGTCGAACAGCGCCGCGAGCCGACCGACCGCCGCCTCGCGCGGCTCGCGCTGACGCCGCTCGGGCGCGAAGCCTTGGAAGGCATGTACCGGGAGTTGGCGGTGAACGCGTCGCGGCTGTTCGACGCGCTCGGGCCGGGCCGGCCGGCGTTCCGCGAATCGCTGAGCGTTCTGCAACAGGCGCTCGTCGCCGAGGAGGCAAGGCTCGAAGCGCTCGAGCAACGCTGACCAAAAGCGTCAGCCTCGCCCGGCTTCCCAGCCGATGATCGCCTGCTTGCGCGCGAGGCCCCAGTGGTAGCCGGTCAGCGCGCCGGAGCGCCCGAGAACTCGATGACAGGGGACGACGAACGAGATCGGGTTGCGCCCGACCGCGGCGCCGACCGCCCGCGCGGCCTTGGGTTTGCCGATATGGTGGGCGATGTCGGAATAGCTGGCGGCGCGGCCCATGGGAATGAACAGCAGCGTCTCCCATACGCGCACCTCGAAATCCGTGCCGATCATCACGATGCGCAGCGGCTGATCCGGGCGCCAGAGCGCGGGATCGAAAGCGCGCGCGGCGAGCGGCGCCGTCGCCGCGTCGTCGGCGACGAATTTCGCCCGCCGCCAGCGGCGGCGCATGTCGTCGAGCGTGGCGGCGCGGTTCCCCTCGTCGACGAAGCCGAGCCCCGCGAGCCCGCGCGGCGCGGCGACAACGATCGCCTCGCCGAACGGCGAGGGATGGAAGCCGTAGTTCAGCACGAGATCGTCGCGGCGATAGTCGCCGGGGGTCAGCGCCTCGTGGGTGACGAACAGGTCGTGCAGCCGCCCGGGCCCCGAGAGGCCGACGTCATAGGCGGCGTCGAGCACGCTCGCCGAGTCGCGCAACAACTCCCGCGCGCGCTCGATGGTGATCGCCTGCAAGAACGCCTTCGGCGTCAGCCCCGCCCAGCGCTTGAACAGATGCTGGAAATGCGACGCCGACAGCCCGACATGGCTCGCGATCTGGTCGATCGACGGCTGCTCGCGCCAGCGCGTCGAGATGAATTCGATGGCGCGCTTGACGTTGGCGTAATCGGCGCAAGTTTCGCTTGTGGTTTGGACGATGTCGAGCATGGCGGTCATGATCGCGCGAAGCCGGGCGACGCGCCACCCGAAAACTGCGGTCGAGCGCGCCGGCGGCGAGATTCGTCGCGACACATATCGGCTAGAGCGGTTTCCGATCAAACCGACACCCCGTCATTGCGAGGAGCGCAGCGACGAAGCAATCCAGGGGCCACAGCCTGGCCGCCCTGGATTGCTTCGCTTCGCTCGCTTTTGACGGCAAGGCAAGTTGAAGCACTTATTTCGCCGCTTCGCCTCGGCATGAGATCGCGCAGGTCCGCGTCGTCGCGGGCTGAAGCATGCGGCCCGAAGTGGCGATATCAGCCGGCGTTCGGCACGCCGCCGAGCGCGCTCAGGCGCTGAATGTCCGCGTCGTCTTCGAGAAAGCCTTGGGCCTCCTGCGAAGTCATTTCTTGGATGACTTCGTAGAGGCGGGCGCGTCGCCGCCCCGGTGCTTGGCGTCCCAGAGCCTCGAGGCTTCGCGAAAAAAATGCAGGTCCGCCTGTTGACGGCCGATGACGCGCTCCAACTCGGCGATCCGCGCTTTGGCCCGCGCCAACTCGTCGACCGGTTTCGCCGCGGCCGCGTTCCGCTTCCCGCCCGGCTTCGGGCCTCTCTTCCGGTCCAAGCCGGCGACCCCGAGCGCGCGATACGCCGCCCGCCATTGATAAAGCGACTTGCGAAGAACCCCTGTCTCGGCGACCAGAGCCAAAACCCGTTCCCCAGCCTCGATCCGTTGAACCAACCGGACCTTGAACTCGGTAGAAAACACCCTTTGCGACCGATCTGACACTTTCCCCTCCTTCGGAGGTGTGTCAGTCAGTTATCTCGCGTCTCCCTTTCGGGGTCCAGTCCAACCGGGCCGGCCGAACACGCCCCGGTTCGCATTTCTGTTCAGGAATGGTGCCCCTAGCCGGAATCGAACCAGCACTCCTTGCGGAATCCGATTTTGAGTCGGACGCGTCTACCAGTTCCGCCATAGGGGCCCGCGCGCAGCGGTCGGGAGGCTATAAAGCGGCGCGCGGCGGGGGTCAACGCGCAGGCGCGACGTTCCGCAGGACGAACGTCGAGCGGCATGTGAGCGGCGCCCGGCCGAACGCGCAACAGGCAGGCGCCGCCGCGCGGGGCGGCGCCGGCGTTTCACAGCGCCGCGTGCGAGCCGTCGCAGAACGGAGCGTTGTGGCTATGCTTGCAGCCGCAGAGATAGACCTCGCCGTCCGCGTCGGCGGTGAAGGGTTTCGGCGTCAGCCCGGAGCCTTTATGCGAGCCGTCGCAGAACGGCTGGTTGGCGGACTTGCCGCAGGCGCACCAGTAATAGGTCTTGCCCGCCTCGACCGCCGTCGCAAACGGCCCCTTCTGGGCAATCATCGGTTCCGTCATTTCCATTCGTCCTCGAGGAGAAACTACGCGCGCATCTCTACACGGCCGCGCCGCGGGGCGGAACGCTCGCCGGCAAAACACAGTTGTT
Organism: Roseiarcus sp.; assembly: GCA_052147395.1. GTDB lineage: Bacteria > Pseudomonadota > Alphaproteobacteria > Rhizobiales > Beijerinckiaceae > Roseiarcus. The sequence continues at coordinate 904 of JBKQKS010000250.1, read as the reverse complement.
CCGAGCCAGAAACAATGCGCCCGAGGCGAGCCCGGGGGCGGCTGACGGATCGGGCCAGTCTTACTTTTCTGACTTGCCCGGCGCGGAATCGACGCGCTCGACGATGCGCGCCGACTTGCCGCGACGATCGCGCAGATAATAGAGCTTGGCGCGCCGCACCTTGCCGCGGCGCAGCACCTTGACCGAATCGATCATCGGCGAAAACACCGGGAATACGCGCTCGACGCCTTCGCCATAGGAGATCTTGCGCACCGTGAAGCTCTCATTGACGCCCTGACCGCCGCGCGCGATGCAGACGCCCTCGTAGGCCTGGATGCGGCTGCGCTCGCCTTCGGTGACCTTGACGTTGACGACGACGGTGTCGCCGGGCTGGAACGCCGGAAGGCGCTGGGCGCCGCCGAGCTTGGCGGCCTGTTCGGCCTCCAGCGTCTCGATGATGTTCATGCGGGTAAACTCCTGCCGTGACGCCGCCCGCGGGGCAGCGAGCGCTTCGGCGCGCTGTTTTCAGTTGAGGGCGGCTCGCTACAGGAAAACGCCGCCGCCGTCCAGCGCTTTCGCCGCGGGGCAGCCTCTCGATTGGAATCTCGGGCTCCGACCCGCAGCGGCCTTGGCCGACGAACCCTTCGCGCGGGTTTTCTCCGCGGCGATTGCGCCACGCCGCAAAAGAACTCCTTGCAAACATGAGGTTATAGTGCAGTTTTTTGCTGCTACGATCCAAATATGCTACATATTTACGCATGAGCACAGATCCAACACGGCCAGAAGACCTCGCGGGCCTCTATCGTCGCGCCTTTGAGGAATATGGCGTTCGCGCCTTATGGAATATGCGCGCGGTTGAAGAACCGACCCCCGCGGACGCCTTGGCGATCACCAAGGCATTGCGGACCCATGGCCGCATGGAGGG
>JBKQKS010000249.1:0-9551 GCA_052147395.1 Roseiarcus sp. | reverse complement strand
GGCGCGCCGGGGGCCGCAGCGTCGGGCGCGAGCTTGTCCTTGGCGTCCTGTTCGATCTCGCGCCAGCGCGCGACGTTCTTCAGGTGCTGGTCGAGCGTCACCGCGAAAGCGTGGCCGCCCGTGCCGTCGGCGACGAAGTAGAGCTCGTTGGAGTGCAGCGGATCGGCTGCGGCCTCGAGCGCCGCCTTGCCGGGATTGCAGATCGGCCCCGGCGGCAGGCCGTCGATGATGTAAGTGTTGTAGGGTGTCGCCAGCGTGAGGTCGGCCTTGCTGATCGGGCGCCCCAGCGTGCCCTTGCCGAACGCGAGGCCATAGACGATCGTCGGGTCCGACTGCAGCTTCATGTGCCTCTGCAGACGGTTGATGAATACGGCGGCGACGCGCGGCCGCTCCTCGGGCTTGCCCGTTTCCTTCTCGACGATCGAGGCCAGCGTCACGAGCTCGCCGGGCGACTTGACAGGCAGATCGGGGTCGCGGCGGCTCCAGATTTCGTCGACCAGCTTGGCCTGATCCTTGGCCATCTTGGCGAGCAGCGCCTGGCGGGTCTCGCCGCGCGGGAAGCTGTAGGTCTCCGGCAGCAGCGACCCTTCTCGCGGCGGCTCCTTCACCTCGCCGACGAGAATTTCGTTGTCCCTGAGGCGCTGCACGATCTGGTCGCTCGTCAGCCCTTCGGGAACGGTGATCCTGTGCAGCACGACCTTGCCCGACAGCAAGAGCTGCTCGACGTCGCTCGAGCTCACATGAGGCTTGAAATCATATTCGCCGCGCTTCAGCCCACTGCGCTTGCCGTCGATCAGCGTCATCGCCGAAAACGCGATTGCGCTGTCGACGACGCCGGCGCGTTCGAGCTGCTCGGCGATCGGCCCGCCGTCGTCCTCGCGGGCGATCTGCACCACCTTGTCCTCGGCGAGCGGCCCGGGACGGTGTATCTCGACCAGCGCCGCGGCGAAGCCGGCGATGCCGATGAACGCGCCGACGAGGATGAACGACAGGAACCCGCTGAGGGTGGACAGACCCGGGCGCCGGCGGCGGCGGTCTGGGCGGGGCTCGCGCCGGCCGCCCTTCGGCCCCGACGGCCGCAGTGTCGCCTGGCGACCGAATAGACTGACCTTGGCCGGCTTTCCCTCGCCGGGAGGATTCGGGGCATCGCTCATCGGTGGCCGCCGCTACTCCGTTTGCGAACTCGCGTTTCGCACGCCCATTGTAACGGTCAGTTGGGCGAAAAGGCGAACGTCGCCGTGCGCCCCGTCACGAAACGCGCCGGAAAATCAGCGACGCGTTGGTGCCGCCGAAACCGAAGGAATTGGAAAGCACAACGTCGATCTCGCGCTTGCGCGCGACATGCGGGGCGAGATCGACCGCGGTTTCCATCGAGGGGTTGTCCAGATTGAGCGTCGGCGGCGCGACATTGTCGCGCATCGCCAAGATACCGAAGATCGCCTCGACCGCGCCCGCCGCGCCGAGCAGATGACCGATCGACGACTTGGTCGAGGACATCGTGACGCGCGCCGCGGCGTTGCCGAGCAGGCGTTCGACCGCCCTGAGCTCGATCTCGTCCCCGAGCGGCGTCGAGGTGCCGTGGGCGTTGACGTAATCGATATCGGCCGCCGAAATGCCCGCGCGCTTCATCGCCGCCGACATCGAGCGGAAGCCGCCGTCGCCGTCCGGCGAGGGCGCGGTGATGTGATAAGCGTCGCCGGAGAGGCCGTAGCCGATCAGCTCGGCATAGATTTTCGCGCCGCGGGCCTTGGCGTGCTCGTAGTCCTCGAGCACGACGCAGCCGGCGCCTTCGCCCATCACGAAGCCGTCGCGGTCCTTGTCGTAGGGCCGGGACGCCTGCTTGGGCCGGTCGTTGAAGCCGGTGGAGAGCGCGCGGCAGGCCGCGAAGCCCGCGAGCGCGAGCCGGCACACCGCCGATTCCGCGCCGCCGGCGACCATCACGCTGGCGTCGCCGAGCGCGATGAGGCGGGCCGCGTCGCCGATCGCATGGGCGCCGGTCGAGCAGGCGGTCACGACGGAATGGTTGGGCCCCTTGAGCTTGTGCTCGATCGAGACATAGCCGCTAGCGAGATTGATGAGGCGGCCCGGAATGAAGAACGGCGAAACGCGGCGCGGGCCCTTTTCGTGCAACAGCACCGCCGTCTCGGCGATGCCGTCGAGGCCGCCGATCCCGGAGCCGATCATCACGCCGGTCTCGGTCTCTTCCTCATAGGTCTTGGGCGCCCAGTCGGCATCGCGCAGAGCCTGAGTCGCCGCCGACATGGCGTAGACGATGAAGGGATCGACGCGGCGCTGCTCCTTCGGCTCCATCCATTCGTCGGGCCTGAAGGCATCGGGGGCGTTGCCGCGCGGCGCCTGCGCCGCAATCTGGCAGGGCAGATCCGAAACCTCGAAACTCTCGACGCGCGCCGCCGCGTTCTCGCCCGCTATCAAACGGCGCCATGTCGGCTCGACACCGCAGGCTAGCGGCGAGACCATGCCGAGCCCGGTCACCACGACACGCTTCATGAGGATACCCTATCAGAAACCTCGAGATGCTCCGCTGAAGGCCGCGAGGCCGGCCGCTTCGCATCATAATATATGACAAGGGCCGGACGAACGCCGGCCCTCCCGAACTCGTCCCTCCGGCTCGCCTCGGCGCGCCGCGGGGACGGACGGACGGCCGCGGGTTACTTCGGCGCGGCGGCCTTCTCCAGGTATCTGATCGCGTCGCCGACGGTGACGATCGTCTCGGCCTGATCGTCGGGGATTTCGACTCCGAATTCCTCCTCGAACGCCATCACGAGCTCAACGGTGTCGAGCGAGTCGGCGCCCAGGTCATCGATGAAATTCGCATTCTCGACAACCTTGTCGGCGTCCACGCCGAGGTGGTCGACGACGATCTTCTTCACGCGCTCAGCGACATCGCTCATTTCGACTTTCCTTGTCTTCGTTCTGTTATGCGGACCGGCCGCTCGGCCGCATCCGGTTGCCCCAAATTACACTCGCGCGCGCCATATCGGCGAGCATGCGCCGACGTCTTCGACTCGCGAACGAACATCTTAAAGAAGTCCGCACTCTGCGCCCCGAATCGGCGGACTCCCCCCGCCCATCGCCGCTTGCCGGCGACGCCGCTCGATAGCATATCTCTTCCGCCATTGCGAGAGGCCCGGCCGCGCCCGCGGCGTCGTCGCAAATCTGTCGCAACCCTCTCATATCATGACCATTCCGCCGTTGACGTGCAGAGTTTGGCCGGTGACGTAGCCGGCCTCCGAGCTCGCGAGATAGACGACGGCAGCGCCAATGTCGGCGCCGGCGCCGAGCTTGCCGACCGGCACGGACGCGAGGATCGCCTCGCGCTGCTTGTCGTTGAACGCGTCGGTCATTGGACTGGCAATGAAGCCCGGGGCGACGCAATTGACTGTGATGCCCCGGCTCGCCACTTCCGCGGCGAGCGCCTTCGACATGCCGATCAGGCCGGCCTTCGCCGCGGCATAGTTGCCCTGGCCGGGATTGCCCGTGACGCCGACCACCGAGGCGATGCCGATGATGCGGCCGTGGCGGCGCCGCATCATGCCCTTGAGGCACGCGCGGGAAAGACGGAACGCCGCGGTGAGATCGACCGCGATCACCTGGTCCCATTCGGCGTCCTTCATGCGCACGAACAGATTATCGCGCGTCACGCCGGCGTTGTTGACGAGAATGTCCAGCGGGCCGATCGCCGCTTCCGCCGCGGGAACCAGCGCCTCGACCGCTGCCGCGTCCGACAAGTCGCAGGGCGCCACGTGCGCGCGCGATCCGAGCTCCGCCGCGAGCGCCCTCAACGCCTCCTCGCGCGTGCCGGAAAGCGCGACCGTCGCGCCCTGGCCGTGCAGCGCGCGCGCGATCGCGCCGCCGAGACCGCCGGAAGCGCCGGTGACGAGAGCGGTTTTGTTGCTGAGGTCGAACATGCGGAGCTTCCGGTTGCGGCAGCGGGCGGAAGGCGGTCGGCAGTCGCGCGCTCATGCCGCGACGCTGAAGACGCCTGAACTGTCCACCGCCTCCGCGTTCACATTTGATGGCGCCTCGGCGCGTCCTCACGACTGCCCAGCGCCGAGAGCCGACTGGCGAAACCCTTCCACATCCCCCGGCGTCCCGACGCTGATCGCGTTGACGCCCGGCGCGATGCGCTTGACGAGCCCGGCGAGCACTTTGCCGGCGCCGATCTCGACGAACTGGGTTACGCCTTCGGCGGCGATCAGCTCGACGCTCTCGCGCCAACGAACCGTTCCGGTCACCTGATCGACGAGGCTCTGACGGATCGCGTCGGGATCCCTGAGCGCGCGGGCGGAGTAATTGGCGACGAGCGGGACCTTGGGCGCTGCCACGCGCGTCCCGGCGAGCGCTTCGCGCATCGCCTCGGCGGCCGGCCGCATCAGCGCGCAATGGAAGGGAGCGGACACCGGTAGCGGCAACGCGCGCTTGGCGCCCCTCTGCTTGGCGAGCGCCATCGCGTGTTCCACCGCCGACTTGGCGCCGGACACGACGACCTGACCGCCGCCGTTGTCGTTGGCCGCCTCGCAGACCGCGTCGCACGCGCGCGCCGCCTCCGCGGCGATCTCGACCACGGCGGCAAACTCGAGCCCGAGGATCGCGGCCATCGCGCCCGCGCCGACGGGAACCGCCGCCTGCATCGCCCGGCCGCGGATGCGCAGCAGCCGCGCCGTGTCCTCGAGCGCGAGGGCGCCGGCGGCGCAGAGCGCCGAGTATTCGCCGAGCGAATGGCCGGCGACGAAGGCGGCGCCCGCGACATCGAGCCCGGCCTCGGTCTCGAGCGCCCGCAGCGCGGCGAGGCTCGTCGCCATGAGCGCCGGCTGGGCGTTGGCGGTGAGGGTGAGCTCGGCTTCCGGCCCTTCGAACACGAGGCGGCTCAGCTTTTCGCCCAGCGCCGCATCGACGCGCTCGAACACCTCGCGCGACTCCGCGAAGGCCTCCGCGAGCGCCTTGCCCATGCCTACGGCCTGCGAACCCTGGCCAGGAAACACCAAGGCCGTTTTCATGCCTGTCCTCCTCGCGCGAAAAGCGGAAAAATCGCGCGCGACAGACACGCCGCGGGCGCGGCTGTCAAGCCTGCAGCGAGGAGGAATGGACTGCGGGATCGACTTTTGCCCAGATAATCAGGAATTCTTTAGTTGCACGCCGACGACGCTGCCCTCGCGCCAGACCACTTTGGCTTCGCCGAGCGAACGGGTTGGCTCGAGCTCGAGGGAGAACTGCTCGGGAAGCTCGCGGCCGTGCATCGGGGCGACCTTCGCGCCGCGATCCGAGACATCGACGAGCTTGCAATCGATCGCCGGAACGACACCGCCCGGATCCGCCCATACCCGCGCGCTGCTCGAACGCCGCGGTTTGTTTCGACGGTCGGTGGCTCTCGTCCCGTCATATTCCTTGCTCAATGAACTCTCCCGATGTTCGACCCCGTACGGTCGCGCATCTTTGGCGAAAAACGTCAAAAAAAGCCTTCGCGACTAGGTAAAATTTTCAGCGTCCGCGTCGTGAATGCTAGTTTTGCCGCGCCGCGGGCGATTCGGCGCCGGGCGGCGAGAAGGTGGGACCTTGACGGCCGCGCCTCGAAAGTCCTGCGGCGCGTGCAGTTTGTGCTGCTACGTGCTGGAGATCGAAGAATTGAAGAAGCCCGCGGGGCCGCCCTGTCCGGATTGCCGTGCGGACGGCGGCTGCGCGATCTATGCGAGCCGGCCGAAAGTGTGCCGCGACTTCGAATGTCTGTGGCTCACCGAACGCGACATCGCACGGCCGCTCAGACCGGACAGGATCGGCACATTGTTCATGGAGGCCCACGACGCGGACGAGTACCGCGCGGTCTCGGCGCGCGAACGGCCGCTGGCTTGGCGCCGACCGCAGGTATTCGCCCACCTCGTCGCCGTCGCCCGCAGCGGACGCACGGTCGTCGCCAAGGCCGGATTGAGTTCCTGGCGGGTATTCGCCTCGGGGGAATGGGGGCCGACCGTTTGATCAGCGCCATGAAATAATAGGCGCCAAGGGCGTTTCTCGAGCAGTCCGGATCCATCCTTGGACGCATATCGCCGCTAACCCGTAGCGCGGAGCAGAGTCCGGTGCTATGGACCGCAACTTGCAATCGACGATCTCGGGGTTCCAAGCGCGCGGGGCCTCCGGGTCGCGAAGGAGATGTGAGAGCCCCATGAAAAAGATCGAGGCGATCATCAAGCCATTCAAGCTCGACGAGGTCAAAGAGGCGCTGCAGGAGGCTGGGGTGCAGGGCATTACCGTGCTCGAGGCCAAGGGTTTCGGCCGGCAGAAAGGGCACACCGAGCTCTATCGCGGCGCCGAATATGTCGTCGACTTCCTGCCCAAGGTGAAGATCGAAGTCGTCGTGGCCGACGACAACCTCCAGGCTGCGGTCGACGCGATTCGCAAGGCGGCGCAAACCGGCCGCATCGGCGATGGCAAGATATTTGTATCGTCGATCGACGAGGCGATCCGCATCCGCACGGGTGAAACCGGCGCGGACGCGGTTTGAGCCGCTGGCGATAAAGCCCATTCAGCTTCTGTTGCAGCTTCTCGCCGCCGGGGGGTGACGGGCAGGAGTTTAACCGAGCTCGAGTATAAGGAAGGGTAAAGCATGAAGACCGCCCAGGATGTCCTAAAGGCGATCAAAGAAAACGACGTCAAATATGTCGATTTGCGTTTCACCGACACGCGCGGCAAGTGGCAGCACGTTACCTTCGACACGGGATTGATCGACGAGGATTCGTTCGCCGACGGCTTGATGTTCGACGGTTCGTCGATCGCCGGTTGGCGGGCGATCAACGAGTCGGACATGACCTTGATGTTGGATCCGTCGACAGCGTGCATGGATCCTTTCTTCGCCGCTGCGACCATGGTGATCAACTGCGACATTCTTGATCCGGCGAGCGGCGAGCCCTACAACCGCGATCCGCGCGGCATCGCCAAGAAGGCGGAAGCCTTTCTGAAGTCGACCGGCATCGGCGACACCGCCTACTTCGGCCCCGAGGCCGAGTTCTTCGTGTTCGACGACGTCCGCTACAGCGCCGAGCCTTACAACACCGGCTTCCAGATCGACGCGGTCGAGTTGCCGATCAATTCCGACACCCCCTACGAGGGCGGCAACCTCGGCCACCGCATCCGCACCAAGGCCGGCTATTTTCCGGTTCCCCCGCAGGACGCCTCGCAGGACATGCGCGGCGAGATGCTCGCGGCGATGACGCAGATGGGCGCGGTGCCCGAGAAGCACCACCACGAAGTCGCCTCCGCGCAGCACGAGCTCGGCCTCAAGTTCGGCCCGCTGGTGACGATGGCCGACAACCTGCAGATCTACAAGTACTGCGTCCACATGGTGGCGCAGAGCTACGGCAAGACGGCGACCTTCATGCCCAAGCCGGTCTACGGCGACAACGGTTCGGGCATGCACGTGCATCAGTCGATCTGGAAGGGCGGCAAGCCTGTGATGGCGGGCAACAAATACGCCGACCTGAGCCAGGAATGCCTCTACTACATCGGCGGCGTCATCAAGCACGCCAAGGCGCTCAACGGCTTCACCAACCCCTCGACCAACAGCTACAAGCGTCTGGTCCCGGGCTTCGAAGCGCCGGTGCTGCTCGCCTATTCGGTGCGCAACCGCTCGGCGTCGTGCCGCATTCCGTGGACGTCCAACCCGAAGGCCAAGCGCGTCGAGGTGCGCTTCCCTGATCCCGTCGCCAATCCCTATCTGGCGTTCGCGGCGATGCTGATGGCCGGCCTCGATGGCATCGTCAACAAGATCGATCCTGGCCAGGCGATGGACAAGGACCTCTACGACCTGCCGCCCAAGGAGCTCAAGAAGATCCCGACGGTTTGCGGCTCGCTCCGCGAGGCCCTCGCCAACCTCGACAAGGACCGCGCGTTCCTCAAGACCGGCGGCGTGTTCGACGACGACTTCATCGACAGCTATATCGAGCTGAAGATGACCGAGGTGTACCGTTTCGAAATGGCGCCGCACCCGGTCGAATTCGACATGTACTATTCGAGCTGAGGCGCTTCGCGCTTCGGATGAGGAAAAGGGCGGCCGCGAGGCCGCCCTTTTTCATTTGTGCGACTCGGCGCGTCCTGGACAGCGCGCGCGTCTGCCTGCATCCTGGCGCGGCGCGCCCACCGCCCGCGCGAGTCGCGAAGGAAGCAAAGCCGATGACGAACCCGAATGCCCGCGCGGCGCTGCGTAGCGCCTCCATCCTTCGCCGCTCGGCGGGCGCGCTCGTGGGCGCTCTGACCGCCTTCAGCGCCGTCGCGAGCGCCTTTGCCGCCGACGTCGGTCACGGCGAGAAGCTGGCGCGACGCTGGTGCGCGGCGTGCCACATCGTCGCTCCCGACCAGACCCACGGCCAGGACAACGTTCCGCCTTTCGCGACGATCGCGAAAATCCCCGGCTTCGACGCCGACAAGATCGCGCGCTTTCTAATGGATCCGCACCCCAAGATGCCGGACATGCAGCTGTCGCGCCCGGAGGCCGAGGATCTGGCGGCCTACATCGTGCTGCAGGGCAAGTGATGCAGGGTCTCGCGGCTCACGCCGCGATCAGCCCGCCCATCGGCGTGACGCCGAGCGTATCGGGAAACACCGCGCTGGCGAGCGTGTCGGCGGAGAGGCCGAGATGGCCGGCGAGCACGCCCTTGAGCACGGCGCGCAGGTCGGTCGTCGGTTTGAGATCGCGCTCTTGATAGAGATCGGCGGTCTTCAGGCCGGGCCAATCGGCGACGACGCGCCCACCGTTGAGCGCGCCGCCGGCGAGCAAGGCGACCGTCGCGGTTCCGTGGTCGGTGCCGGTGGTGCCGTTGATGCGTGCGGTGCGGCCGAATTCGGTGATCGCGACGACGACCGTGTCCTTCCAGCGCGGCCCGAGCTCGCTTTCGAACGCGGCGAACACGCCGTCGAGGCCGCCGAGCCAATGCGCGAGACGTCCGGTCGCGCCGCCCTCGTTGGCGTGGGTGTCCCAACCGTCGAAGGCGAGCGCGCCGACGCGCGGGCCGTCGTCGGCCGCCATCAGCCGCGCCGCGCCCTCGGCCGCCTTGCGCATCAACAGCGCGACGTCGCCGCCGGGCTTGAGCGCGTCCATGCCCTGCCGGTTGGCGAGCCGATCGGCGTCGAGCCCGGCTTGCAGCGCCTTGGCGAGCGCCGGGTCGGAATGGCCGTAGAGATCCATCAGCCGCGCGAGGAGGTCGTCGGTCGGCGCAGCGAGGCCTGACGGCGCCCAGCCGAGAATCGGCGCCGGGCCGCGGATGACCAGGGGCGCGGTCGCGCCGACCGCCAGCGCGCGCGCGCCTGCGACCCGCTCGCCGGCCGGCAGCGCCGCCACGGCGCGGTTGAGCCAACCGCTGTCGACCCGACCAGGCCCCGGCATGCCGCTTTCGAGAACGTCCTGGCCGTCGAAATGCGAGCGTTCACGATAATTTGTCGCCGCCGCGTGGACCACCAGCGCCTGCCTAGCGTCGTACAGCCGGGCGAAATTGACCATCGCCGGATTGAGGCCGAAGAAATCGCCGAGCCGCAGCGCCGGATGC
>JBKQKS010000248.1:0-32203 GCA_052147395.1 Roseiarcus sp. | reverse complement strand
GACAGTGCATGTAATTTCTTGAAGGCGCGTAAGCGCCTCATCCTGCACGAGGCTTCCAAGCGGACGCCGCGAGGTCAGCGACCTCGCCTACAATGCTGCCCGGGAATTTGCCCCGGTTACGACATCGGCTTAGATGTGGCCTTAGCTCCGTGGTCATGCCAAGACGTCCTCCAGCGCGAAAAACGAGACAAGCGCCCGGCTCACAGTCTGCATGGTGGCCGGCTCGAGGCGGCCCATTGTCTGGCCGATTTTCTCGCGCGGGACGGCAATGGCCTTGTCCACCATGATTTGCGAGGTACGGCGCAAGCCGTTCTCGGCGCTCGGCTCCACGGTGATACGGGTCAAGTGCGCGCGAACAATCTCGCTCGATAGCCGTAAAAGCGTCACCGAAGGCAAGGCGTCGAAGGCATCAGCCTGAATGACAAGCGCGGGCCGTGGCTTTCCGTAGTCGCCCGACACGGCAACGGTGACGAGATCGCCTCGTTTCACGTTTTTTCAATCCGCCCAAAAGCTAGGATCGTCCGCATCGGCGGCAATCTCACGCATGACCCTTGCTTCGTCGCTGTTTGGATCGCGGGACCGTTCGGCAATGAGTAGCGATTGACGGCGAGCCTCGGCTTCGAAGGCGCGGCGCTCGTGATGCTTCACATAGGCTCGCATGAAGTCCCGCACCACCTGGGCGGCGGGCTTGTCCGCGGCCTCTGTGGCCGCCGTGAACGCCGCCTTCAGGGCGAGGTCTATGCGGAGGTTGAAGCTGGTTTCCTTGGGCCGTTGACTGGGCCGTGGCATGGCCGGGCTCCGTAACTGCATGACGTGAATATAATGCACTTACGCTCAAATCCCAACACCCCTTGCCAGCCCAGCATTTTCGCATTCGATTTTTGCAGCACGGAAAGCCTCATTTTCGTCAGATCGGGCGGGATCGCGACGCCCCGGCGGCGCCCCTGGTCGAAAACGCCTCGTTTGCGAAGGCCACTCCGATTCGATTCCCGTCTGCCGACAGCCGATACCCTGGCAGCCGCCTTGCCAGCGCGCGCCATCGCAAATACCAACTTCGGTCGCGAGCGGGGAGGAGGATCGCCATGTGGGCCGGGCTGAAGCGCGAATTCGCCTATCTCGGCGGCTTGCTCCGCGTCCTGGCGGCGACCCGGGCGGTCGTGAACACCCCCGAGCGGACGATCGGCGACCATCTCGCGGACTGGGCGCGGCGTCACGGCGACCGTATGGCGCTCGTCTCGGAAACCGAATCCTACAGCTACGCCGGGCTCGACGCCCGCGCCAACGTTTATGCACGCTGGGCGATCGATCGCGGATTCCAAAAAGGCGACGCGGTCGCGCTGATGATGATGAACCGCGCCGAATATCTGGCGATCTGGCTCGGCCTCACGCGCGTCGGCGTCGCGACCGCGCTCCTCAACACCAACCTCATCGGCCCCTCGCTCGTCCATTCGCTCAGCGCGGTCGCCGCCAAGGCGGCGATCGTCGAGGACAAGCTCGCCTCGGCTTTTGCGAAGGCGCGCGCGGAAGCGGGCGCCCTCGAAGTGTGGTCCTATGGCGCGGCTGGCGACGACCCGCGTCTCGATCTCGACGTCGCCGAGCGCTCGGGCGCGCCGCTCGAGCCGGGCTCGCGGCCAAAGCTAACGATCGACGATGCAGCACTTTATATCTACACGTCGGGCACGACTGGCCTGCCCAAGGCCGCGCGCATGACCCATTCGCGGGTGCTGCGCGCGATGTACGGCTTCGGCGCCGCGATCCGGGCGGCTGCGTCCGACCGCGTCTATCTCTGCCTGCCGATGTATCACACCAACGGCGGCGTGCTCGGTCCCGGGATGGCGCTGCCGTACGGCGGCGCTTGCCGCATCCGCGAAAATTTCTCGGCGAGCGCGTTCTGGGACGACGCGATCGGCGAAAAGTGTACGCTGTTCATCTATGTCGGCGAGCTCTGCCGCTATCTCATCAACGCGCCGCCCTCGGCGAACGATCGGGCGCACGCGATCCGCGCCTGCATGGGCAATGGCCTGAGGCCCGACATCTTTTCCGCGTTCCAGCAGCGTTTCGGCATTGGCGAGATCCTCGAGTTCTACGCCTCGACCGAGGGCAATGCGGTGATGGTCAATTTCGACTCGCATCCCGGCGCGATCGGCCGCATCCCGTTCTGGGCGAAAAGCCGGTTCCCGATGAAGGTGGTCGAGTTCGATCTCGATGCCGGCGCGCCGCGCCGCGACGCCGAGGGCCGCTGCCGCGAATGCCGGCCCGGCGAGACCGGCGAACTCATCGCCGAAATCCGCGACGATCCCAAAATGCCGGCGGCGCGCTTCGACGGCTATGCCGACGAGGCCGCGACGCGGCTGAAAATCCTCGGCGACGTCGCCCGGCCGGGGGACGCCTGGTTCCGCACCGGCGACCTGGTGCGCCGCGACCGCTACGGCTATTTCTATTTCGTCGACCGCATCGGCGACACTTTTCGTTGGAAAGGCGAGAACGTCTCGACCACCGAAGTCGCCGAGACGCTGGCGCAATTTCCCGGCGTGAGGGAAGCGGCGGTCTATGGCGTGAGCGTGCCCGAGCACGACGGGCGCGCTGGGATGGCGGCGCTGGTGGTCGACAATACAGCAACCTTCGACCTCGTCGGCCTTCGCGCCTTCGTCGCCGAGCGGCTGCCGGCCTATGCGCGCCCGCTGTTCCTGCGCTTCCGCGCCGAATTGGAAGTCACCGGCACGTTCAGGCCGCGCAAGATCGATCTGGCGGCGGAGGGTTTCGACTCGCGGCGCGTCGCCGACCCGGTCTATTACGATGACCCCGGCGCCGGCGGCTATGCGCGCGTGAACGAGGCCTTGATCGCGGGCCTCGAAGCCGGCGAGATCAGGCTCTGATGGCGCCGGAGCCCTTTACGCGCGCCAACGCGCCGATCGCGGAGCTCATCCCGTTCGCGATCGATGCGAACGCAGAAGCGGCGTGGCGCGCGCTCGCCGAGCGGGCCGAGCCCAACGCGTTCGCCGATCCCACGTTCCTGCTGCCGGCCTTGCGCCGGCTCGCCAACACCCGCGTGCGGCTGGCGCTCGTCTGGACGGATTCGCGACGCGCGCAGCTGATCGGCGTCGCCGCGCTCGAAGCGCCGCGGCTCGGCGTCGGGCTCGCCCGGGTCTGGCGCAGCGAGCAGGCGGCGCTCGCCGCGCTCATGGTCGACCCCGAAGCCGCCGGCCCGGCGCTCGACGCGCTCGTCAGCGTTTGGCCGCGGACGGCGGGGCTCGTGCTTCCGCTCGTCGAGCCGGAAAGCGCGCTCGGCCGCGCCGCGAGAACCCTAGGCGGCGTCCAGGTTGTTGCGCCGTTTCGCCGCGCGGCGCTGGTTCCCGGGTCGGAGCTCGGCAACGCCAAGCGGCGCAAGGAATGGGGGCGGCTGACGCGGCGGCTCGGCGAGCGCGGCCGGCTCGAAACGCGGGTCGGCGCCGAGCCCGAGGCCATCGAGCGCTTTCTCGAGCTGGAAGCGCGGGGCTGGAAGGGGGCTCGGGGCACGGCGCTCGCAGCGGACCCCGAGCGTGCCGCCTTCGCGAGCGAAATGCTCTCAGGGTTCGCGCGCGAGGGCCGGCTCAGCCTCCACGAATTGACGCTCGATGCGAAGCCCGTCGCCGCCGGCGTCGAGCTGCGCGCCGGGCGGCGCGCGTTTTTCTGGAAAATCGCCTACGACGAAGCTCACGCGAGCTTCTCGCCCGGCGTGTTGCTCGCCCGCAGCCTCGCCGCCGAGCTCGCCCGAGCCCGCGACGTCGACTTGGCGGACTCCTGCGCCGAGCCCGATCATCCGATGATCGACCACGTGTGGCCGGACCGGCTGCAGCTCGTCGACCTCGCGCTGCCGCGCCGTCCGTCGCGCTATTTCGCCGCGGCGCTATTTGCGGAGCGGGCGCGCCGCGAAGCGCGCCGGCGGCTCAAGGACGCCGTGCTGCCGCTCGAGAGGCGCAAGCGGCCGTAGTCGCCGAGCGTCATCTTGCTTCCTCGGGGCCGCCATCCCGCGCAGCGGGGGCTCCGTTCGCGCGCGTCGGCGGGAACCGATCCGCCGCCGCCCGTCCCTCTCGCGGCGTTTTCACGCAGAGCGGGCGCGGGCGCGGTTACGCGTTGCATTGACTATGCGCGTCAACCCCGTAAAGCCGACGGCAGGCGACCGCGCCGGGGTCGCGTCCGCCGCGCGAGCCTTCCCTCGACAACTCGATTGTGATCTGGTCGGCGACCGGTGACTGACCGATGTTCAGACAGGGTCCTTCCGCGACATGACCTCCCTGGCGCCTCGCCGTCCCCGCACCAAGCCGCCGGCGGAGCGTCGCGACGAGTTGATGAACGCTGCGGAGCGGCTGTTTCTCGAGCAGGGCTTCGGACCCGCGACCGTCGAACAGATAACGGCCTCCGCCGGGGTGGCCAAAGGCACATTCTACCTCTATTTCAAATCGAAGGAAGACATGCGCTCGGCTCTGGGAGAGCGTTTCGCCCGCAACCACCTCGCGCGCATCGAGACGGCCGTGGCGCGAAAATCCCGCAAGGACTGGAAGGGCAGGCTCGCGGCCTGGGCCGCCGCGAGCATTTCGTTCTACCTGGACTCCATCAAGCTCCACGACGTCCTCTTCTACGAGGGCAGATCGCCGACCCGCGACGGCCTGGTCGACAATATCGTCATCGCCAATTTGGCCGAAATGCTGGGCAGCGGCGCCGAGGCGGGCGCCTGGTCCGTCGAAGACGCCCGCGCGGCGGCGGTCTTTCTGTTCAGCGGCATCCACGGCGTGGTGGACGACACGTCCTCGAGCGAACTCCAGGTCGACCGCCGGCGCCTCGCCCAGCGTCTCGAGCGCCTGTGCTTCGGCGCGGTTCGCCTGCGCGCCGACTGAATGGCGCTTGCCATGCGGCGGATCGCGCCGTTATATTGACTGACCACCAGTCATGCTATATCGTCAGCTCGATCCAATGTTCTAGCGGAGGCCAGCATGGCGCATCTTGTCACCGGCGCGACGGGAAACATAGGCGGCCGCATCGTCGAGCGTCTGCTCGCCAACGGCGTGCGGCCGCGCATTTTCGTGCGCGACGCCGCGAAGGCGCGCGAGCGCTTTGGCGATCGCGTCGAGGTCGCCCTCGGAGATCTAACCGACGCCGCGTCGCTCTCCCATGCGCTCGACGGAATCGACGTGCTGTTCCTCGCCACGGCGGGCGCTGATCTCGCGGCTACGGATGCGGCCGCGGCGCAGGCGGCAAAGTCCGCCGGCGCGCGGCTACTGGTCAAGCTCTCGACCTACGACGTGACGCAGCAGGTCGGAACCGGCGTGTGGCATGGCGCAGGTGAAGCCGCCATCCGTGCGAGCGGGATCGGGTTCGCCTTCGTGCAGCCGTCGGGCTTCATGGACAACTTTCTGAACTGGGCCACGTCGATCAAATCGGAAGGGGTCGTTCGCTCCTCGACGGCAGACGGGAGAATCCCCTTCATCCACTCCGATGACATCGCGGACGTGGCGGTCGCCTGCATGACAATTCCCGGTTATGAGGGACGGTCCTTGCCGATCACCGGCCCCGAGGCACTGAACTTTGCCGAAATGACGGCGAAAGTCGGCGCCGCGATGGCAAAGCCGCTGCGCTTCGAAGCGATCTGCGAGGAGGAGGCTCGACGCCAGCAGATCGTCTGGGGGGCGCCTCCGCCGCTCGTCGAGGCGCGACTGTCGATTTTCCGAGCCATCCGGGAGAGCCGTCTGGCCGAGGTCACGACTGGGGTCGAACGTGTGCTCGGACGCAAGCCGATCACATTCGACCAGTGGGCGCGGGAGAACGCGGCGGCGTTCGTCTAGTGGCTCGGGTCGGCGATTTTGGCCCTCTCCCGCCCTGATCCCGAGCTTGTCGAAGGAGCGGGAGAGGGTTGGGGCGAGGGCGTTCGATCAACGCAAGGTATTGAAAGCAGGCCCTCATCCGGCGCTTCGCGCCACCCCCGGGGGTCGAGCCCCAGAGGCGTTAACTCGAGGCGCTTTCGGACTACAGCACAGGTCTCGGGTTCGTCATGGCCGTGCTTGTCACGGCCAACCCCGCCCTTCCGCGGCGTCAGACGCTGGGACGTTCGCGCTCACCGCCGCTGCCGTCGGCGTCCAGATCGCGACGTTCGCGCCAAGCGGCGCCGCGTGGATGGCCGTGACGACCCGCGGGTCATGCCCGCGGGTGGCCAGGACGGCGGACGGGCCTCGGAACCCTTACGTTCGCGCCTACGGGGTCGACCCCGGGGGCAGGCTATTCTCCCGCTCCCTCGACAGGCTCGGGATGAGGGCGGGAAAAGGAAACCCACGCCTCGAAATCAACGACTCTGACCGCTAGCTTCTCGATGTCGCGCGCTTTTTGCGCAAGACCGGCTTTCCCCTTATTCGAGACCGCGCTCCGGCGACGAGCCATGCTAGGCTGATCGACCGATCGACCAGGCGCTGGCCGAGCTCTTCGCCGCGCCAAACTGGCGGGGCAATCGAACGGGGCGCGGGGCAGCCGAATCGGGGGCCCGCGGACTCCCGCGGGTCATCGCCGCCCCGGGTTCGAGCCGGCGATGGTCGACGGCGGCGAAAGCGGAGCAAAGCGCCGGCGACCGCAGCGCGCTCGCCGCCCGCGGCTAGAGCGGTTTCCGATCAAACCGACACCCCGTCATTGCGAGGTCGGGGAAACGCTTCGCGTTTCCCCTGTGCGCAGCGACGAAGCCATCCAGGGGGCCAAAGCCCGTCCGCCCTGGATGGCTTCGCTTCGCTCACTTTTGACGGCGGCGATTCACATGGATCGGGCGCCGCTCTAGACGGGCCGCGGACGACGCCGCGGCGCTCTTCGGGGTCACGGCGACAGTGCGCCATCACACCGTAGCGGCCCGATCTGGCGGTCCCGCGGAACTCGAGACGTCAGCCGAACCTTGCGATCACTTGGCGCGGCGGCGGCGTTGCTGGCCGAGACCCATTTGCTTGGCGAGCGCCGAGCGCGCCTTGGCGTAGGCGGGCGCCACCATCGGATAATCCGGCGGCAGACCCCACTTCTCCCGGTATTGCTCGGGGGACATATTGTATTGGGTGCGCAGATGGCGCTTGAGCGACTTGAACTTGCGCCCGTCCTCCAAGCACACGATGAATTCGTTGGTGATCGACTTTTTGGGCGACACCGCCGGCTTCGCGGCCTCCTGCGCAGGCGCCGCCGTACCCGTCGCAACGCGCACGATCGCTGCGTGAATATCTGCGAGAAGCGCCGAAAGTTCCCCAGCAGGCACCGAATTGTTCGACACATAGGCCGACACGATCTCTGCTGCGAGCTCGACGAAGTTTTCTGTTTCGCTCATTATCACGTGACCCTCAGTTCTCAATAGGCGCCGACTCTCCCTTTCCTCGATACTGCTCGGGCTCGAGGAATTCTGCTCTGCCGGCTGAACCTCGCATCTGCAGCCATCGATTCGCGGATGTGCTGGTATTGGTCTTCTACTGCCATTTCCGCTTCGCTTCAACACTTGAATTCGAGTTTTTAAATATTTGCTGTGGAGTTCTTTGCAGGGAATTGCGCGGCAAAAAGTCGCCCGAGACCTTGCCGCCAAGAATCGGCGTCGCCAACACTGAGCGCGGCGCAATAATTCGCTAAAGCCTCCGCCCCGGCGGGCGCCTCGCGCCCGTATTGCCGCCGCGCATCGACCGCCGACGCCCGCCGAGGGCTGGCAAAGCGGCGGCCAGCCTATATATGCAGGGCGCATCGAGGGCGCGAAGCGGGGTCGAAATGCAACACCGGAAGTCGACGGACTTTCGCGCCGCGGCCGAACCGCGGCGCGAGCGCGATACGCTGCTTGGCGTTCTCCGGCTTCTGCTGCCCTATATTTGGCCCAAGGAGCGCGCGGATCTGAAGCTGCGCGTCGCGCTGGCGGTCGTGCTGATGATCGCCTCGAAACTGATCACGATCGCGATTCCCTATGCGCTCAAATTCGCGATCGACGCCGTCGCTGCGCACGGCGTTTCCACCAAGGCCTCGCTGCCGCACTGGCTCGCCGGCGCGGTCACGCTGACGATTGTCTACGGACTGCTGCGCATGGCGATGTCGCTGACCCAGCAGACGCGCGACGCGCTGTTTGCTTCGGTTGCGATGAACGCCGTGCGCCGGCTGGCGATCGAAGTGTTCGTGCATCTGCACCAGCTCTCGCTGCGCTATCACCTCGAGCGCAAGACGGGCGGCCTCACCCGCGTTCTGGAGCGCGGCCGCACAGCGATCGAGACGCTGGTGCGCACGTCGATGCTGGTCGCCGCGCCGACGGTCGTCGAGTTCGCGCTCGTCGTCGCCGCCCTCCTGATCTCGTTCGACTGGCGCTACGTCGTCACGATCTCGATCACGGTGTTCATCTATCTCACCTACACGACGGTCGCGACCAACTGGCGGATCTCGATCCGCCGCTCGATGAACGAGAGCGACACCGACGCCAACACCAAGGCGATCGACAGCCTGCTCAATTTCGAGACCGTCAAATATTTCGGCGCCGAGCGGCGCGAGGCCGAACGCTACGACAAGTCGATGGCGCGCTACGAGCGCATGAGCATCCGCACCTATGTCTCGCTCGCGGTGCTCAACGCCGGGCAAGCGGTGATCTTCACCGCCGGCATGATCGTCGTGCTCGCGATGTGCGCCGTCGGAGCGCGCGCCGGCCGCGAAACCGTCGGCGATTTCGCGCTGCTCAACGTGATGATGCTGCAGCTCTATCAGCCGCTCAACTTCATGGGCATGGTCTATCGCGAGATCAGACAGGCGGTCATCGACATTTCGGCGATGTTCGACATTCTCGATCAGCCGCCGGAAATCGTCGATTCCCCGGGCGCCGGCGATCTCGTCGTCACCTCGGGCGCGGTGAGCTTCGAAGACGTCCACTTCCACTACGACCCCGACCGGCCGATCCTGCGCGGGGTCAGCTTCGAGGCGCCGGCCGGGCGCACGGTCGCGATCGTCGGCCCCTCCGGCGCCGGCAAGTCGACGATCTCGCGCCTGCTGTTCCGCTTCTACGGGCCCTCGTCCGGACGCATCACGATCGACGGCCAGGACATAAAGAAAGTGACGCAGTCTTCGCTGCGCGCGGTGATCGGCATGGTGCCGCAGGACACCGTGCTGTTCAACGACTCGATCCTCTACAACATCCGCTACGGCCGCGAAGGGGCGAGCGAGGCGGCCATCCACGACGCCGCGGTCAACGCGCGCATCGACGGCTTCATCCGCACGCTGCCGCAAGGCTACGGCGCACAGGTCGGCGAACGCGGCCTGAAACTCTCCGGTGGCGAGAAGCAGCGCGTCGCGATCGCCCGCACCATGCTCAAGGGGCCGCCGATCCTGGTGCTCGACGAAGCGACCTCGGCGCTCGACTCGTTGACGGAGCGCGAAATTCAGGAAGCTCTGAAGCGCGTCTCCGAGGGGCGCACGACCATCGTGATCGCCCATCGCCTGTCGACGATCGTGGAGGCCGACGAGATCCTGGTGCTCGAAAAAGGGGTGATCGCCGAGCGCGGCAAGCACGAGGCGCTGCTCGCGCGCGGGGGCATCTACGCCGCCTTGTGGAGCCGCCAGCGCGAGGTCGACGCGGCCGAGGAGGCGTTGCGCCGCGCCGACGAGCTCGAGCTGAGCGAGTGACTTTCGCCGCGATCGGCGCCAATAGGCGCTGAGAATTTCGGGGGCTCCCATGTCGGTGATGAAATCGATTCGCGACAATCTCGCGCCCATTCACCCCGAGGGCTATCCGTTTCTCGCCGGCTTCGCCGTCGCGACTTTGGTTCTCGGCTGGCTGTGGGCGCCGCTGTTCTGGATCGGACTCTTGGCGTTCTGCTGGTGCGCCTATTTCTTCCGCGATCCCGCGCGCGTGACGCCGCTCAGCGACGATCTCGTCATCGCCCCCGCCGACGGCCGGGTCTCATCGGTCGGCCCGGCGGTCCCGCCCGCCGATCTCGAACTCGGCGCGGCGGCGCTGCCTAAAATTTCGATCTTCATGTCGGTGTTCGACTGCCACGTGAACCGCGCTCCGGTCGAAGGCCGGGTGGCGCGAATCGCTTACAGGCCCGGGCTGTTCCTCAACGCCGAGCTCGACAAGGCGAGTGAGGACAACGAGCGCAACGGCGTCATCATCGAGACGCCCCACGGCGCCTTCGGCGTGGTGCAGATCGCCGGGCTCATCGCGCGGCGCATCGTCTGCTTCGCCCGCGAGGGCCAGCGGCTCTCGGCCGGCGACCGCTTCGGCCTCATCCGTTTCGGCTCGCGCGTCGATGTCTATCTGCCCGCCGGCGCCGACATCCTCGTCGGGCTCGACAGCCGCACCGTCGCCGGCGAGACCGTGATCGCGCGCATCGGCGGTGAGGAGCCGATACGCCCCTATCGCAAGAGCTGACGCGGTCGATGAGCGCGACCGAAACCTCCCCCTCGGGCCCGGCCTCGGAGAGCGAACGGCGACGACGGTTTCGTCCGCCGGTGCCGCTGCGCCTGCTCATCCCCAACGTGATCACGCTGCTCGCGCTGTGTCTCGGCCTCACCGCCATCCGTTTCGCCTACGAGGGCTCGATCCAATGGGCGGTGAGCGCGATCGCCGCCGCCGCCGTGCTCGACGGCCTCGACGGGCGCATCGCGCGCGCGCTCAAAGGCACGTCGCGTTTCGGCGCCGAGCTCGACTCGCTCGCCGACTTCGTCGATTTCGGCGTCGCTCCGGGCATGGTGCTCTATCTCTCGGGGCTCGACCGGCTCTCCGCTGTCGGCTGGCTCGTCGTGCTGCTGTTCTCGATCGCCTGCGCGCTGAGGCTCGCTCGGTTCAACGTGATGATCGACGATCCCGAGACGCCGGCCTGGCGCAAGGGATTTTTCGTCGGCATGCCGGCGCCGGCGGGCGCGGTCGTGGGCCTGCTGCCGGTCTATCTCAGCTTTCTGACCACGGGCGCGGCGCCGCTGTCCGCCGGCCTCACCTTGTTGGAGGCCGCTTATGTCGTCGCCATCGCGCTGTTGATGGCGAGCCGCGTCCCGCATTTCTCCGGCAAGTCGATCGTCCGCGTGCCGCGCGAATATGTCGCCGCCGTGCTGATCGGCGTGGCGGCGGCGCTGCTCACCATCATCTACTATCCGCTGCAGGCGCTGATCGCGCTTTCGCTCGCCTATCTCGCCTCGATCCCGTTCAGCATCAGACGTTTTCTGCGTCTGAAGCGGGAGAACGGCCAAAACGGCGGTTGAAGCGCGACGGTTCCGCGGCTAAAGCCGTCTCGCGCGGGCTCACGTTCGGCCCGCGCGCTGCGCCCTCGAGCGCGGGGGCTCGGACAGCCCTCGCCGCGCTCGGCCGGGCGCTGACCGAAAGGCCCCGATGTCTAAGGAAGAATTGCTCGAGTTTCCGGGTTACGTTGTGGAATTGCTCCCCAACGCGATGTTCCGCGTCAAGCTGGAAAACGAACACGAAATCATCGCCCACACCGCCGGCAAGATGCGCAAGAATCGCATCCGCGTGCTCGCCGGCGACAAGGTCCTCGTCGAGATGACGCCCTACGATCTGACGAAGGGCCGCATCACTTATCGCTTCAAGTAATCCGCGTGTTTCCGGCAGGGGGTTGGCGGTGAGCGAGACTCCGAGGCGACCGCGTCTCGTGCTGGCCTCCGGGTCGCCGCGACGGCTCACGCTGCTCAACCAGATCGGCGTCGAGCCGGATGCGGTGATTCCCGCCGACATCGAGGAGACGCCGGAGCGCGGCGAGCCGCCGCGGCGCTTGGCGCAGCGTCTGGCGCGCGAAAAGGCCGACATTGCGGCGAGGATCGCCCTCGAGCGCGAGGACCTCGGCCCGACGCTGACGCTCGCGGCCGACACCGTGGTCTCGGTCGGCCGCCGCATCCTGCCCAAATGCGAAATCCTCGACGAGGCCGAGGACTGCCTGCGCCTGCTCTCCGGGCGCGCCCACAGGGTCTATACCGGTCTCGCGCTGGTGACGCCGAGCGGCGCGCGCCGGCTGCGTCTCGTGGAAACGCGCGTGCGCTTCAAGCGCCTATCGCGCGACGACCTCTCGAGCTATCTCGCCAGCGGCGAGTGGCGCGGCAAGGCCGGCGGCTATGCGATCCAGGGTTTTGCCGGCGCCTTCGTGGTGCGCCTCATCGGCTCCTATTCCAGCGTCGTCGGCCTGCCGCTCGCCGAGACCGCGGCGCTGCTCGCGGGCGAAGGCTTTTCCGTAACCGCCGCTTGGAATGCAGGGGGCTGAGACGATGCGCGACGAGCCCAGCCGCGATCCGCCGCCGAAGCAGCGCCGCTGCCCGATCTGCGGCAAGCCGCCCGTGCCCCGCTACGACCCGTTCTGCTCGCGGCGCTGCGCCGACGTCGACCTCTGGCGGTGGCTGAAGGGCGGCTACGTGATCCCGGGGGCGGAACGGCCGGACACGCTGGGGCCGGGGGAGGAGGAGGAATAGGGGCGCGCCCTTTCCCGCAGTCCCGACCTTATCCCGAGCCTGTCGAAGAACGCGGAACAGGGGCGAGCGCCCGACGGCGCGGCGTGCAGCGGCAAATCCGGGAGGACGGGCCTCGTCGCTCCGCGGGGCAATCGGGTGAATGGTCCCAGTCCACTCATATGCCGTCAAAAGCGAGCGTGAGCGAAGCAATCCAGCCCCTCCGCCACGTCGAAACCGCAAACGCTCACCCGCTATTCCCCGCCCAAATATCTTGCTTTCGCGGCCCACCACGCATCACACCACGGCTGGATCGCTTCGCTCAGGCTCGCAATGACGGTGGAAAGGTTACGACGATTTCTTTCACCCGATTGCCCTGCGTCGCTCCGGCGACAAGGTTGCGGTCCGTTTCGCCACGATTTATTCTCGGCCGAACGACCCGCTACGGCGAACGAGAG
This sequence comes from Roseiarcus sp., assembly GCA_052147395.1. Classification (GTDB taxonomy): domain Bacteria; phylum Pseudomonadota; class Alphaproteobacteria; order Rhizobiales; family Beijerinckiaceae; genus Roseiarcus. Next base: position 19,352 of record JBKQKS010000248.1, on the reverse strand, counting down.
TTCTGTCATGCCTGTGCAGTGGAGCGACCTCGAGGACGCGTACGTGTTCCTGAGCGGCGACGGTAGCGCCACGGCGTTCGTCAACACGAAAACCGGCGAGATATTTCTCCGATCCGACCTCGCCGGTATCGACGAGCTGCCCGAGGACGCCGAAGACTCGGGCGATTACCTCGAGCTGCCGAGCCGGCGCGACCTCGAACTCGGGACTCGGCTCGTCATGGCCTTTGCCCGGGATGAACTCCCCGAGCACTACGACGAGATCGACGGGATATTTTCGCGCAAGGGCGCCTATCGGCGGTTAAAGGATTTCCTCGAACGCATCGGCCGTTTGCAGGCATGGTACGACTACGAAGAGGCGGCGACGGAAAAGGCTCTGCGCGAATGGTGCGCCGAGCAGGGGATCGACTTGCAGGGGTGACGCGCGAGGACAGCGCGTCGTGGGAATAGCGGGCAGGGACTGGGTCATGAGCGAACGGAGCGCTGTCATCGAGCACGTTTCGGAGAGTTCCTTCGAGACGACGCTCGAACGTTTGATCGAAGCGATCGCCAAGGCCGGCCTGATTCTGTTCGACCGAATCGATCATGACGCGGGCGCGCGCGACGTCGGGCTGACGATGCCGCGAACGACCGTGCTGAGCTACGGCCATCCCAAGGGCGGCACGCCGATCATGCTCGCCGCGCCATTGGCGGCGCTCGACTTGCCGCTGCGCGTGCTCGTGCGCGAGCGGGACGACGGCCGCACGTCCATCGCCTTCCGTCCGATTGTGGCGCTGCTCGGCGAGGCCGGCGTCGGCGAAGACTTGGCGAGGCGGCTCGAGCCCGCGCAGGAGATTTTGCTGAGCGCGGTCATGTCTGTTGCCGCTCAAAACGAGCGCGGCAGGTCCAGCACGTGTTCGGCGAGATAGGACAGGATCAGGTTGGTCGAGATCGGCGCGACCTGATAGAGCCGCGTCTCCCGGAACTTGCGCTCGATGTCGTAGTCTTCCGCGAAGCCGAATCCGCCGTGGGTCTGGATGCAGACATTGGCGGCCTCGAAAGAGGCGTCGGCGGCGAGCATTTTGGCCATATTCGCCTCCGGACCCGGGTTTGCGCCGTTCTCGTAGAGTTTCAGCGCATCGCGCACCATCAGATCGGCCGCGCGCATGTTGGCGTACGCTTTCGCGATCGGAAACTGCACGCCCTGGTTCTGCCCGATCGGCCGGCCGAATACGCGCCGTTCCCTCGCGTAGGCGCTCGCCTTGGCGAGAAACCATTTGGCGTCGCCAACGCATTCGGCGGCGATGAGGATGCGCTCGGCGTTCATCCCTGAGAGAATGTAGCGGAAGCCGTTGCCCTCCTCGCCGATCAGGTTCTCGGCCGGCACGCTGAGATCGTCGAAGAACACTTCCGTCGTCGCGTGGTTCATCATCGTGCGGATCGGCCGGATCGAAATCCCCTGGCCGACAGACTCGCGCATGTCGACGATCAGCACGGAAAGACCGTCGGTGCGCTTGCGCCCTTCCGTCGTCGGCGTCGTGCGGGCGATGAGCAGCATGAGGTCGGAATGTTCGGCGCGGCTCGTCCAGATCTTCTGGCCGTTGACGACGAAATGATCGCCCTCCCGGCGGGCGGTCGTCCTGAGCGACGCCGTGTCCGTACCGCTCGTCGGCTCGGTGATCGCGAAGGCTTGCAAGCGCAGACGCCCCGCCGCGATCTCTGGGAGATAGCGCTGCTGCTGCGCCTCAGACCCGTGCCGCAGCAGCGTGCCCATCGTGTAGAGCTGCGCATGGCAGGCGCCGCCGTTGCAGCCGGCGCGCTGGATCTCCTCGAGCACCGCCGCGGCGGCCGAGAGCGGAAGCCCCGCGCCGCCATGAGCTTCGGGGATCAGCACGGAGAGCCAGCCGGCCTGCGTCAGCGTGCGCACGAACTCGCTTGGGTAGGCCATCGCGCGGTCGAGGGAGCGCCAATACTCGCCGGGGAAGCGGGCGCAGAGCTTCGCCACCGCCGCACGGATCTCCGGATAGTCTTCGCTCGTCTCGAACGTCATCGCGCGCCCGCCCGTTTCAAAAATCGAAAGGAAGCGGCAAACGGCGGAGAGGGCAACGGTTTTTTTGCCGGCCACGGCGGCAGGCCTCGCGATGCCGGAGACGGGGCGCGGGTTCGCGTCGAGGCGGCGAACGTTGCGATGTCGCCCGGTTCGTCCTCGCCTAGCCGTAACCGGGCTAATTTCCGGGGCGCCCTTGTAGGCGAGGTCGTTGACCTCGCTCCTTCCGCTTGGAAGAGCCGTGTGAGAATGAGGCGCTTACGCGCCGACCGAGGTCGACGACCTCGGCTACAGAATGGCGCCGCCCGGGAATCACGGAAACGGCGTCACTTCGCCGGGTTGTGCTTCAGCCATTGGCTGCGCTCGTAATCCTCGAACGCCGCGATCATCGCGCGATAGGTCTTCTCGGCCACATCGGGCGCGAGGCCGGCCTCGCCCGCCAGCGCCTTCACCTCGGCGATGATCGCGTCCACGCGCGCCGGGGCGCTGACGGAGGCCGGGTCCATCTTGAAGCGGCCGGCTTCGCCGACGTATTTCTGCCGCTCCGCCATCAACGTGACGATCTCACGGTCGATGCGGTCGATGTTGTCGCGCACCTCGGCGAGCGTCTGGCAGCATTTGCCGCCGTCGACGGAGGGCGAGCCCCAGTAAGCCGGGTGTGTCGCCGCGTCGTCGGCGAGCGCCGGCGCGGCCAATGCAATCCCCGCGAGCAGTGGCGCCAGAAAGCGAACCTTCATCAGCGCGTCTTTCAAATAGTTGTAGCGTCGGCGCTGGCTTTAGGGCCTATTTGCGTCCCGCGCCAGCAGCGTGAGCGCGGGGTTGGATTCCGAGGGGGCAGGACATGACTCTGGCGTTCTGGTGCGTCCTGATCGCCGCCATTCTTCCCCACGTTCCGTTCGGGCTCGCCGCCGGCAAGCTCGATCGGCATACGCCGCGCCTCAGCACGCCCAAGCTCGAAGGCCTAGCGGCGCGCGCCTATGGCGCGCATCTCAATGCGTTCGAGGCGTTTCCGCCGTTCGCCGCGGCGGTGATCATTGCCCATCTCGTCGAGGGGCCGAACTCGACGATCAACATCCTCGCCGCACTCTTCATCGTCGCGCGCGTGGCGCATCTCGCCTTCTATCTCGCCGACCGCCAGCCGCTGCGCACGACGGCGTTCTTCGCCGGCTTCGTCATCACCATCGCGATCTTCCTGCAGTCGGCGTTTCATTGAGGGCGTTCAGCGGCCTCCGGTGACGTCGATGAGCGCGCCGGTGACGTAAGACGCGGCGCGCTCGTCGATGAGATAGACGATCGCCTCCGCGACCTCCTCGGGCTTGCCGGGGCGGCCGAGCGGCGCGGCCCCGCCGACCGTCTGCGCCCTGAGCGGTTCGCCGCCGCTGGCGTGGATCTCGGTCTCGATCATGCCGGGACGCACGGCGTTGACGCGCACGCCGTCCGGCCCCAACTCGATCGACAGGCCTCGCGTGAGGGTGTCGATCGCGCCCTTGGCGCCGGCATAGTCGACATAGAGATTGGCCGAGCCGAGACGGGCGGCGGCCGAGGATACGAATACGATCGAGCCGCCGGCGCCGCCGCGGCTCTTCATCATCCGCCGCGCCGCCTCGCGCGCGGTCAGATAGGCGCCCACCACGTTGACATCGAACACCCTACGCATGCGCTCGAGGCTCATGTCGGCGAGCTTCGACGCCGGCGCGAGGACGCCGGCGTTGACGACGACGGCGGCGATCGGCCCCAGCGCATTCTCGACGCCATTGAACAGCGCGACGACGTCTTCCTCATCCGCGACGTCGCCGCGCAAAGCCACCGCCCGGCCGCCGCCGCTGGCGATGGACTCGACGACTTCCGCGGCCGCGCCGGCGTCGTGGACGTAATTGACGCCGACCGACCAGCCGCGCGCGGCGGCGGCGAGCGCCGTGGCGCGGCCGATGCCGCGCGAGGCGCCGGTGATCAGAACAGTCTTGGCGAGCATTTCGGCCTTTACGGGTTGCGAGCGGCCTCGAGCATAGCGTGGCGGACCGCCGGCGCAAGCTGGCCGCCGCGCCGCGGCGCTGATAGGCTCGGCGGCGAAACCGAGGAGAGCAGCCGATGGCCTTCGCGCGCTACCCGAGCCTCGTCGACAGCGTCGTGTTCATCACCGGCGGGGCGACGGGCATCGGCGCGGCAATGGTCGAGGCGTTCGCCGATCAGGGCGCCAAGGTCGCGTTCATCGACATCCTCGCCGGCGAGGGCGCGGCGCTGGCGGCCGAGCTCGAAAGCGCGGCGCATCGGCCGCTGTTTCTGGGCTGCGATGTCACCGATCTCTCCGCGCTCGAGCGGGCGATGGACGAGGCGGTGGCGCGGCTCGGTCCGCTGGCTGCGCTCGTCAACAACGCCGCCAACGATCAGCGCCAGCCGAGCGACGAAGTGAGCGAAGCCGATTGGGATTGCGCCCTCGCGGTCAACCTAAAACATCAGTTCTTCGCCGCCAGGATCGCGGCGCGTTTCATGCGCGCGCGCGGCGGCGGCTCGATCATCAATTTCTCTTCGACGGCGTGGATGATGGGCATGAAGCATCTCGCCGTCTATTCCGCGGCGAAAGCGGCGGTGGTCGGCCTCACCAACAGCCTCGCGCGCGAATTCGGCCCCGACGACATCCGCGTCAACGCCATCGCGCCGGGCGCCGTGATCACCGAGCGGCAGCGCAGGTTGTGGCTGAGCCCCGCCGACATCGAAGCCGTGGCGGCGCGGCAATGTCTGCCCCACGTGCTCCACGCGGAGGAGGTCGCACGCGCGGCCCTGTTTCTGGCCGCCGACGACAGCCGCATGATCACCAAACAATGTTTCCTCGTCGACGCGGGCCTGCGTTGAAGCGCGCTCGTTCGTGTACGAATGAACGCGCGGGGGTGAAATGCCGTTGCGGCGCCCGACTCGAGCCAACAAATTGCGCTTGATATCTGCCGATTTGCGTCGCAAGCTCAGCGCTCACGGCCCTGCCGAATGGGCCCGTCAGGGGAGGTCTGAAATGAGTGTTGCGCGGATCCTGAAGGAAAAGGGGCGTGACGTTCAGACGGTGCAGCCGCACCAGACGCTGATGGAAGTCGTGGCGCAGCTCGCGGAGCGGCGCCTGGGCGCGCTGGTGGTTTCCGATCATACGCGGGCGCCGCTCGGAATCATCTCCGAGCGCGACATCGTGCGCGTGATCGCCGAGCATGGCGCTGCTGCGCTCGAAGATCCGGTCTCGACCCATATGACTCGCGACGTGCAAACCGTCGGGGAAGACGCCTCGATCGATCATGTGATGACGGTGATGACCAATCATCGTTTCCGCCACATGCCGGTCGTCGCGGCCGGCAAGCTCATCGGCATCGTTTCGATCGGCGACATCGTGCGCCGCCATGTCGATCAGCTGCAACACGAGCGCGAGGCGCTGCGCGAATACATCGCGACGGCGTGAGGCGCCGCCTCTCCCACAAGGGCGGAAGGTAACCGGGACGATTCCCCGGGCGTTTGTAGGCGAGGTCGCTGACCTCGCTCCTTCCGCTTGGAAGAGCCGCGTGAGAATGAGGCGCTCACGCGCCGGCCGAGGTCGTCCTTCGACGAGCTCAGGATGAGGGCCCTCGGCTACAGAACGGCGCCGCCCGGGACTCTGCCCCGGTTACGGGAGAAGCGGCTAACCACCGAGTGCGCGACAGTGAGCCGCGTCACCTCAGCGCCCGCCACGGCAGCACGAAGCGTTCGCCGTCACGCTCGCCTATGACGGCTTCGACGCCGTAGGCGTCGGCGACGACTTCGCGCGTGAGCTTCGCCGGCGGGCCGTCGGCGACGATGCGGCCGCGGCTCAGCACGATGAGCCGGTCGCAGAAGCGCACCGCGAGCGTCAGGTCGTGCAGCACGGCGACGACGCCGGCGCCGCGCGCGGCCTCCGCGCGCAGCAGCGCCATGGCGCGCAGTTGGTGCAGCGGATCGAGCGCCGCCACCGGTTCGTCGGCGATCAGCCAATCGGCCTCCACCGCGAGCGCGCGCGCCATCAGCGCCCGCGCCCGCTCGCCGCCGGAGAGCTGCCAGAGCGGCCGCTCGCGCAGCGGGCCGAGTTCCGCGACGGCGAGCGCACGCTCGATCGCCCGGCGGTCGGCTTCGCTCGGCGGCAGAAACGCGCGGGCGTGCGGCAGGCGGCCAAGGGCGACGATCGCCTCGACGCTGAGCGGCCATTCCGCCGCGCCGCTCTGCGCGAGATAGGCGACGCGCCGGGCGCGTTGAGCCGTGCTCGAGCGCTCGGCCGGAGCGCCGTCGTAGCGGATCTCGCCCGAGCTCGGCTCCACGAGCCGGGCGAGCGCGCGCGTGAGCGTGGTCTTGCCGGCGCCATTGGGGCCGATGAGGCCGACCATGCGGCCGGGCTCCAGCTCGAGGTCGACGCCGTCGAGCGCGATGCGCTCGCCGAATCGAACCGTGAGCGCTCGCGCTTCGATGCGCATCACGGTTCTCCGCGCAGGCGATGAATGAGCGTGAGCAGGAACGGCGCGCCGATGAGCGAGGTGACGACGCCGAGTTTCAGCTCAGGCTGGGTCGGAATGAGGCGCACGCCGATGTCGGCGGCGACGAGCGCGATGGCGCCGCCGAAGCCGCTGACGAGCAGCAACGGCCCCGGCCGATGGCCGACGAGCGGCCGCAGCAGATGCGGCACGACGAGGCCGACGAAGCCGATGGCGCCGGAAACCGCGACCGAGGCGCCGACCGCGAGCGCCGAGCCGGCGACCAGTTTCCAGCGCAGTCTCACGAGATCGAAACCGAGGCTGGCGGCGGTGTCCTCTCCGAGCGTCAAAGCGTCGAGCGCGCGCGCCGAGGAAAGCATGGCCAACCATCCCAAGATCATCAGCGGCAGCGCCAGCGCGACCTGCGGCAGGCTGCGGTCGGCGAGCGAGCCCATCAGCCAGAACATGATCTCGAACACCGCGTAAGGATTGGGCGACAGGTTGAGCGCGAGCGCGGTGAGCGCGCCGGCAAAACTGTTGATCGCGACGCCGGCGAGGATCAAGGTCATCGTGCCGGCGCGGCGCCCGGCGAGCCCGTAGAGCGCGAGCGCCGAGAGGATGGCGCCGACAACGCCGCCGAGCGGCAGCGCCAGCGCGAAGGCGCCGGAAAGGCCGGAATAGAACGCCGCGACGGCGCCGAACGCCGCGCCGCCGGAGACGCCGATGACGCCGGGGTCGGCGAGCGGGTTGCGCATCAGGCCCTGCATTGCCGCCCCGGCGAGCCCGAGCGTGAAGCCGATCGTCGCGCCGAGGATCGCGCGCGGCAGCCTCAGCTCCACCAGCACCAGCGCCGGCAGGCTGTCGCGGCCGGCGAGCGCATCGCCGAGCGCCTGGATCATGTCGAGATGGGCATAGCCGACCATGAGCGAGACGAGCGCCGCCGCGAGTGCCCCCGTGGCGAGCACAGCAACCAGCAACGGATAGGCCTTGCTCGTCATGGCTCGGCGACGCGGGCGCCGCGCGTCGCTTCGACGAGCCGCCGCACCGCATCGACCAGACCGGGCCCCGGGCAGGTCCAGAGCCGCGCCGGCAGCGAAACCACCTTCATCTTGCGCGCGAGCGCCTTTATCAGCGGCTGCGAGAGGCCGTCGGTCGCCAGCGACGGCGCGCCGGTCACTTCCGAATTGGCGATCAGCACGTCGGCGTGAAGCAGCGCCAGGCGCTCCAGCGGGATCTGCTCGTAGGAGCCGATGTCGAGCCGGGCCGCCATGTTGTCGAGCCCGGCATGGGCGAGCAGCTCGTCGACCAGCGAGCCGGGGCCGATGGTGAAGCCGTTGGGGCGCAGGATGATGGTATGCAGCCTGGGCAGTTTCGGGCCGACGCTGACCGCGTCGAGCTCGCGGTCCATCTCAGAAACCAGAGCTCGGCCGCGCGCCGGCTCGCCGATCCGCGTGGCGAAGGCGACGATTTGCTGGCGCACGGCGGCGAGCGTCTCCGGCGGATCGAACTCGGCGACCGGCGCGGAAATATCCTTCAGCATCGCGCGCGTCTCGATGGGAGTGAAGGCGCCGACGACGACGAGGTCCGGCGAAAAGGCCATCGCCTCCTCGGCCGTGCCGCGATTGACGGGAAATTTTCGCGCGAGTGCGGCGAGGTTGGCGTTGCCGGGATCGCGCGACAGCCAGGTGAGCGAGGCGATGTTCTCAGGCTCGGCGAGTCTCAGCGCGAGCTCGTCGGTGCACTGGTTGAGCGAGACGATGCGGTGAGGTTTCTGGTCGGCGAGGGCGGGGAGGGCGAGCATCGCGGCGAGCGTAATCGACGCCAAGAAAGCAGATTTCGCGACCCCTCCGCCGTCATGGCCGCCCCCGGGCTTGACCCGGGGGTCGTCCCGGCCATCCACGCGGCGCCACTTGGCGAAAGATGACAGGGATGGAACCGCTTTTCGCGGGTCGTCGACGCCAACGCGTGAGCTTCGCGTCGCGCGGCACGGCGTGGATGGCCGGAACGACCCCCGGGTCAAGCCCGGGGGCGGCCATGACGAACTTGCCAACGGCGCCGGGAGCGGAAAGCGCCTCATCCGGGCGCCTATGGCGGCGAGCCATCGCCTCACCATGCGTAGGTCAACCCGGCATAGAACGACCGCCCCGCGACGCCGTAGCCGAACGCCTCCTCGTAGGCCGCGTTGGTCAGGTTCTCGCCGCGCGCGAACAGGGTCAGGTTGTCGGTCGCCTTGTAGGAGACGTAGGCGTCGAGCTTGGCGTAGCCGGCGAGCCAGACGTTGGACGACGGATAGGTCTGGAAATTTATGTCGAGCCGCTGATCGACCAGCGTCAGCCGCGGTTCGATCTCCCACTTCGGCGTCGGCGTGAAGACGAGCGACAGCGAGCCCTGGTTGCGCGGAATGCGGTACAGCTGCTGGCCGGCGTCGGGATCGGTCGCCAGGCTACTGAGATCGCGCGCGTCGAGATAGGTGTAGCTCGCGCGCGCTTCGACCAAGTCCGGGACCAGTTCAGCCGAAGCCTCGAGCTCGAGCCCGCGGGTATCGGCGCGCGACACGTTGTAATAGCAGCCGCCGAGCGCGATCTGGGCCGGCGCGCACGAGGCGACGTCGGCGAACGCGATGAGGTCTCGATAACGGGTGTCGAAGATGGTCGCCGACAGCGTGACCCGATTGCCGATTTTCTGGTCGACGCCGAAATCGTAGCCAAAGCTCTGCTCGGGCGAGAGGTCGGGCGAGCCATAGGGGCTGAAGCGCTGATAGAGCGTCGCCGCCTTGTCGCCCGTGCCGACGCTGGCGCGCAGCTTCGTGCCGGTTTCGTCGATGTGGTAGGCCGCAGTGGCGCGCCAGGTGTCGAAGGTCGCGCCGCCTTCGATGGCGTCGATGCGGCCGCCGAGCGTGAGGTCGAGGCGATTGAACAGCGGCAGCCGCTCCTCGGCGAACACGGAGTTGGTTGTTTGTCGCGCGGCGATCGGCGTGAACGAGCCGTCCTCGGGGTTGGGGCTCTCGTTGGTGTTGGCCGTCTCGGTCTCGCTGCGCGCGCCAAAGGTGACGGCGCCAAAGGCCCCGAGCGCGAGATCGCCCTGATATTCCGCGCCGTAACGAGCGCCGTCATAGGTATTGCGGCAATCGAAGGCGGTGTAGTCGATATTGTAGCAGGCCTCTGTCTGCCAGATGTTGGAAAGCGTGCGATTGCCGTAGACGGTGAGCTGGTTCTTCAAGGCGCTGCCCGGCGGATCGATTGTCGCGCGCAAGAATCCGTCGCCGAGCCAGGTCTCGGAGCGATTGTAGTTGCTGAACACATCGCTCGCGATCACCGCATCGGGGTTGACGATGCGCAGCGCGTTGCCGAACAGCGAACCGCCGAACTCGAGGGTGACGCTGTCGGAAGCCTTGTAGGTGAAGCGCGCCGTGGCGCCGCCCTTGTCGACCGGATCGTCGGCGGGCAGCGGCGGCAGCGGCGTGACCCCATCGCCGATGACCAGCGGATAGGGCACGCGATAGCCATAGCGCGGAAAACCGTCGGAATGCAGCAGGTCGACGCCGAGCGAATAGGTCCATTGGTCGTCGCCGCCCGACATGTTTGCGCGCGTCGAGATCGTCCCATAACTGCCGCCTTCGATCGTCACCGAGCGATGTACGGTCTTCGAGCCCTTGCGGGTGATGACGTTGATGACGCCGCCCATCGCGTCGGAGCCGTAGAGCGCCGATTGGGGCCCACGCAACACCTCGATGCGGTCGATGTCGGTGAGCGCGAGATTGCCGAAGTCGACCGAGCCGTCGGTCGCAGTCGTATTGCCGACGCGCACGCCGTCGATCAGCACCAGCGTCTCGCCGGCTCCCGCGCCGCGCAGATGCACCTCGGTCAGCGCGCCGATGCCGCCGGTATTGACGACCTCGACGCCGGAGACGTCGCGCAACGCGTCGGCGACGTTGTCGGCGCCGGTCTTCTGCAACTGCGCGGCGGGAATCACGGTGACGGAAGCGCCGGTCTCACCGACCGGCTCCTCGACGCGGTCGGCGGTGATTGTCACGTCGGGGAGCTCGTTCACGCCGGTCGACTGGGCGAAGGCGGGGAGCGGGCCGGCGAAAACGGCGGCGAGCGCCAACGCGCTGAGAGCGGGCCTGGATCCGGATTCGAACATCTATCCTCCAACCGTCCCTCCGACGGCGTTCAGGTGGCATGGATCACAGGCCGGTCTCCTGGCTCGCGGGTCGTCACCGCCCTCCCGCCTTCCCAGGGCTCTAGACCCCAGTGGACGAAGTGGAGAGCGGCTCGCCGCTTACAGTTGCGGGGGCAGCCGCGGCTTTGGCCTCTCGACGAGGCCTCACCGCATTCCCGTTGTCCGGCTCGCGCCGGACGCCTGTGACGATTTCACGATAGGGCCTCGCTCCCGCCGTCGCAAGTCTGGCCAAGGTCAGCCTATTGGCGTATGCGCCGCGGCGGATCAACGCCCGGGGAGCAACGGCGCCATGACGCCGCGGACCGACGAGAAGGCCTCCCGGCTGGCGGCGATCGTGTTCGACCGCGACGAGGATCCGGACGCGCCGCTCGGCGCGTTTGTCGATCGTCTGACGCGCCGGGGCCTTGCCGTCGCCGGGCTGGTGCAGACCCACGGCGACGACGACTCAGTGACGCACGAAGTCGGCGTGCGCAACCTGACGACCGGCGAGCGTTTCGGCGTGATGCAGGACCTGGGCCGCGGGGCGCAGGGCTGCCGGGTCGATCCCGCGGCGATCGCCGATGTCGCGCGCCAGCTCGCTGAGGCGCTGAAGCTGAGGCCCGACCTGATCGTCGCCAATCGTTTCGGCCGGCTCGAATCCGAAGGCGGCGGCATCCTCGCCGAGATCGCCGAGGCGGTCGTCGAGGGCGCGCCGCTCGTCATCTGTGTTCCCAGGCGCTATCTCGACGCCTGGAACGCCTTCGCTGGCGGCTTCGACCGCCAATTGCCGCCGCGCCTCGACGCGCTGGAAGCGTGGTGGGGGAGCCTCGGGCGCGAACTATAGTCGAGCGCGCTCGCCCTGCGACAGGCTCAGCGCGACGGCGGTCGAGCAAGCCGCGCCTCGGCGCGGCGCAAATCCTCTGTCGTGTTGACGTTGAAGAACGGATCGAACGGCGCCTCCGGCCATGTGGCGACCGCGGCGCCTTGGCGCTCGGTGAACGCCTCGACGCGGCGCTCGCCCTCAGCGAGACAAGCGCACAAGGCGCCGGCGAGCGCGACCGGCCACAGCGCGACGACGTGATGGCGCCGGCCGCCCGAGGCCGCGACCGCGATCGGTTTTTCCGCCGCGCGCCGCGCTGCTTCCAGCCGCGCGACGAGGTCGGGCGGCGCGAACGGGGTGTCGACGGCGAGCGTCACGACATCGGCGATGTCGGGCCGCACACGGCGCGCGTACAACAGCCCCGCGAGCACGCCGGCGAGCGGCCCGGCGAAATTTTGGGGATCGTCGGCGAGGCAGGGCAGGGCGAAGCCGGCGAACCGGCGCGGGTCGCCGTTGGCGTTGATCGCCAGCGCCCGGCACTGGGGCTTAAGCGCATCGAGCGCATGGGCGACGAGCGGCTTGCCGCCGAGCGCCAGCATCGCCTTGTCCGCGCCGCCCATCCGTCGCGCGAGACCGCCGGCGATGACGAGGCCGAGGGGGCGATTTGCGTCTTCCGGGCTCACGATCTCTCCGGGTTTCGCCGTGGGTCAGCTTATGCGCAAACAAAACGCCCGAATAGGAGCGTCGGCCCTTCGGCAAGCTCGGGGCGGGCTGTCCACGCCGACGTCTCGAGGCGAAACGTCGGCGTGGACGCCGACGCTCCTCGATCGCGGGGATCGCGGGGACATGAGGCGCTTACGCGCCGGCCGAGGTCGTCCTTCGACAAGCTCAGGATGAGGGCCCTCCGCTACAGAATGGCGCCGCCCAGGAATCTGCCGCGGTTACGACTCGAACCCCCTAGCCCCTGATGAGGCGGACGAGCGCGCGCGGCGCGCGGCCGTCGATCAGCGCGAGGCCGCAGGCGATCAGCGCGAGGCCGAAAAACGCCGCGGGCGGCAGGCGCTCGCCGAGGCTCGCCGCGCCGAGCGCGATCGACGTCGCCGGCGCGAGCAGCGTCACCAGCAGCACGTTGGTCGCCCCCGCGCCGGCGAGAATGCGGAAGTAGACGATATAGGCGAACGCCGTGGACAGGCTCGCGAGCGCCAGGACCGCGGCCGCGGCTGCGAGTCCCGGCGCGGCGAGCGTCCCCACGGGATGCACGATGAGCGCGAGGGGAACGATGAGCGCGCTCGACGCCGAGAGCTGTCCGGTGGCGATGTCGATCGGGCCGAGCCCGCGGCTGCGGAAGCGGCGGGCATAGAAGCCGCCGAGCGCATAAGACACCGCGGCGCCGAGCACCGCGAGTTCCGCCAGCGCGTCCCGTCCGCCGCCGAGCGCGACGTCCGGCCCGATCATCGCCGCGACGCCGATGAAGCCGACGATCGCGCCGGCGAGCTTGGCCATGGTGAGCTTTTCGCTGTCGGTGAAGACATGCCCAACGATGACGGCGACGAGCGGCGTCGCGGCATTGAGAATCGCCGCCAGGCCGCTGGCTATGCGGGTCTGGCTCCAGACGATGAGCGTGAACGGGATGGCGTTGTTGACGAGCCCGAGGATGATGAGCGGTCCCGCCTGGCCTGCGATGCGCCGCGGCGACAGGCCCGTGAGCGGCGCGCTCGCCCACAGCAGCAGGGCGGCGATTCCCACCCGCGCGGCGACGATGACGAGCGGCGGCAGCGCCTTCACCGCGACGCCGATGAAGAAGAACGACCCGCCCCAGAGCAGCGACAGCAGCCCCAGCAGGCCCCATTCGAAAGCGGTCATCGGACGTTGCGGAGCGGCCATGGTCTCCTCGGGAGTCTCGCCCCCCAAGTAGCCGGTGCGCGCGCCATTGTCCGCCCGATTCCTGCGGCGCGGGTCCTGCGAAGCGGAAGACCGCTGCGACGTCGCGGCTCCACGAACGCCTGCCTCTAGCGATCGGCGCCATCGTCGAGCGGGAAGGCGGCAGCGGCGAAGTCCGAGCGAATGCGTGGCCGATCGTCGACGTCGACACGGCGCAACGCCGAGCCGACCAATCACCGGCCTCGAGCCGGCAAGTTTCGCGGTCTCGGACCGCCTGTCGCCCAGTCGAGCAGTTCGACGGTGTGAACGACGGGCAAAACCGTCGCGCTGGCGATCTGGGTGAGGCAGCCGATGTTGCCGGCGGCGATCACGTCCGGCTTCGTGCTTTCCAGGTTCCCGACTTTGCGCTCGCGCAGGCGCGCCGCGATCTCGGGTTGGATGAGATTGTACGTTCCCGCCGAGCCGCAGCACAGATGCCCCTCGGGCGGATCGAGCACGACGAAGCCGGCGGCGGCGAGCAGTTGTTTGGGTTGCGTTCTGACCTTCTGCCCATGCTGCAGCGAACATGCGCTGTGATAGGCGACCCTCGAGCCCGTCGGATGGGCGGGCGCCTGCAAGCCGATCTCGCTCATCAATTCGGCGACGTCGCGCGCGAGCTCAGCGACTTTCGCCGCTCGAGCCGCGAGTTCGCGATCGAAGCGGAACATGACGCCGTAGTCCTTCACCGTCGTGCCGCAGCCAGACGCGTTGATGACGATGGCGTCGAGGCCGCCGTTGTCGATCTCTCGGCTCCAGGCGAGGATGTTGGCGCGCGCGAAAGCATGGCCGTCCTGGCCCAAATGGTGATTGAGCGCGCCGCAGCAGCCGGCGCCTTCGGCGATGACGACCTCGCAGCCGTGCCGGGTCAGCAGGCGGATCGTCGCTTCGTTGATCTGAGGCGCGAGGATTTTTTGCGCGCAACCCGTCATCAGTGCGACGCGGCGCCGACGCGGCTCAGCGCTGGCGAAGGTCTGCGGCCTGTCGACCGCCGAGCGCGCGGGCAGGCGTTGCGGAACGAACTCCAGCGGCGCGCGCAAAGTCGCCGGCAGAAGGCGCGCCAACGGTTTCGCCAGCGCCGAGACCGTCATCGCAGCGCGGAACAAAGCCGGGCGCGGCAGCACGAAGCCCAGAACTGCGCGAAACGTCCTATCCAACCAGGGCCGGCGGTAGGTGTTCTCGATCTGATGGCGGGTGTGATCGACCAGATGCATATAGTCGACGCCCGAAGGGCAGGTCGTCATGCAGGACAGGCACGACAGGCATCTGTCGACGTGTTTGACAACCTCGACCGTCGCCGGACGATCGTTCTCCAGCATGTCCTTGATCAGATAGATGCGTCCGCGCGGACTGTCGAGTTCGTCGCCGATGAGCGTGTAGGTTGGACAGGTCGCCATGCAGAAGCCGCAGTGCACGCACTTGCGCAGAATCTTCTCCGCCGCGTTGGTCATCGGGTCGGCGAGCTGCGCGGCGGTGAAATTCGTCTGCATGTTCACTGCCCCTCGCGCATGCGGCCCGGGTTGAGCAGATGGAAGGGATCGAACCCGGCCTTGACGCGCCCGCTCAGCGCCAGGAGCGGGCCTGCTACCGGCTCGAACACCGCGACGCGGCTTCGGGTCGCCTCGCCAGCGACAACCAGCGTGGAATGGCCTCCCTGCGGCTTCATCGCGGCGCGCACGATTTCTGCGCCGGCGTCCGCGCCCGCTTGCTGTTCGTCGAGGCTCAACCAGACGAGGCCGCCGCCCCAATCGTAGAAGGCGTCCGCCGAGGACAAGCGCGCCCTGACGACGTCGACTACCGCCGCGGCGCGGCTCGGCGGCGGGCACAGCCGCCACGCGATGCGCCCGTCAGCCGGAAGCAAGGGGCGAACTTCGCCGATCTCTCGCCAAAATCTCCGCGAGGCCTCGTCGTCGAGCCGCGCGCCGCGGCCGAACAGGCCTTCGATCGCCTCGAGGCGAAAAGCGACCGAGGGCGCGGGGCCTTCGAGCCTCATCGCGGTGACGGCGCCGAGGCCGCCGGAGACTTCCGCCACCGACGAACGACGCGCGGCCGGATACGGCAAATGCGCGACGGAACTCACTTCGAACGGCGTGTTGAGCGCCTTGGCCATGGTCGCCACAGCGATTTCGTCGGCGAGCGCGCTGAAGAGAACCGTGCGTTCGGTCTCGGGCCGCGGCGCCACTTTCAACGTGAGTTCCGTGAGCACGGAGAGCGTGCCGAACGATCCGGCGAGCAATTTGCTCATGTCGAAACCGGTCACGTTCTTGACGACCTTGCCGCCCGCCTTCCAGATTTCGCCGACGCCGTTGACGGCGGAGAAGCCGAGCAGGAAATCGCGCGGCGCGCCGCATCGCACGCGCCGCGGCCCGGCGAGATTGCACGCGATCACGCCGCCGAGCGTCGGCTCGGCGTTCGTTCGCATCAGCGCCTGCCAATTCGGCGGTTCGAAGGCGAGCATCTGTCGCTTCGCTGCGAGCGCCGCTTCGATCTCGGCGAGAGGAGTGGCGGGCCGCGCCGTCAGCACCAGTTCTGCGGCTTCATAGTCGATGACGCCCGCGAGGCGAGTGAGATCGAGCGTCCGTTCAGCCCGAACCGGCCGGCCGAATGCGCGCTTGCTGCCGCCGGCCACGATCTCGAGCGGCTTCCTTTCGCTCGCCGCCGCAGCGACGGCTTCGGCGACCTCACGTTGATTCGAGGGGCTGAGGGTGGACATGACGGTTCCTCAGAAGCGCGGCAGATCGGGGAAGCGCAGTTGGCCCGCGTGCACGTGCATGCGATTGAGCTCCGCGCAGCGGCACAATTGCGGGAACACCTTGCCGGGGTTGAGCAGGCTCGCGTCGTCGAATGCGCATTTGAGGCGCTGCTGCTGGTTCAGATCGACTTCGTCGAACATCGCGTCCATCAGATCGCGCTTCTCGATTCCGACGCCATGCTCGCCGGTGAGCACGCCGCCCACTTCGACGCAAAGCCGCAGGATGTCGGCGCCGAAATCCTCGGCCCGTTGCAGTTCGCCCGGATTGTTGGCGTCGTAGAGGATCAACGGATGCAGATTGCCGTCGCCGGCGTGGAACACGTTGGCGCAGCTGAGCCGGTATTTCCTCTCCATCTCTTTCATGCGGTTGAGCACGCTGCCGATGCGCTTGCGCGGGATCGTGCCGTCCATGCACAGATAGTCGGGCGAAATGCGTCCGACCGCCGGGAAGGCCGCCTTGCGCCCGGCCCAGAACAGCAGGCGCTCCTCTTCCGATTGGCTCGCGCGGCAAGTCGTCGCGCCATGTTCGGCCGCGATGCGCTCCACCTCGGCGACGAGATGATCGACTTCCGCCGCGACGCCGTCGAGTTCGACGATCATCAGAGCTTCGGCCTCGAGCGGATAGCCCGCGTGCACGAAGGCCTCCGCCGCTTCGATCGCGAGCCTGTCCATGATCTCCATGCCGCCTGGGATTATGCCGGCGCCGATGACGGCAGCGACGCAGTCGCCGGCGCCTTCGACGGACGGGAACCCGATCAGCAACGCGCGCGCGCCGGGCGGCGTCGGCAGCAGCCGCACGGTCACTTCGGTGACGACGCCGAGCAGGCCCTCGGAGCCGACCAGCACGCCCAACAGGTCGTAGCCGCCGGCATCCAAGTGTTTGCCGCCCAAGCGGATGATCTCGCCGTCGATGGCGACGAACTCGACGCCGATCACGTTGTTGGTGGTGAGCCCGTATTTGAGACAATGCACGCCGCCGGAATTCTCCGCGACATTGCCGCCGATCGTGCAGGCGATCTGGCTCGACGGATCGGGCGCATAGTAGAGCCCGTCGGCCCGTACGGCCTCTGTGACGCCGAGATTGGTGACGCCCGGCTGCACCACCGCGCAGCGGTTGGCGACGTCGATTTCGAGGATGCGTTTGAACTTGCTCATGACCAGCAGCACGCCGTCTTCGAGCGGCAGCGCCCCGCCCGAGAGCGACGTGCCCGCGCCGCGCGGCACCACCTTGACGTTGTTGGCCTTGCAATAGCGCAACACTTCGGCGACCTCGGTCGTCGTCTGGGGCAACACGACGACCATCGGACTCTGCCGATAGGCGGTGAACGCGTCGCATTCGAACGCGCGCCGTTCGCGCTCGGACTCGATGACCCCTTCGCCAGGGACGATTCTGCGCAACGCGGCGACGATCGCGGAGCGGCGCTGGAGCGTCTTCTGGTCGGGCGCCGGCATTTTGATCATGGTTCGCCTCCAGCGTCAGGCCTTCGACGTTCGATGAGAATAGCGCGAAAATCGTTGACGTTGGTCAGCGTCGGACCGGTGACGACCTGATCGCCGAGCGCCTCGAAGAAGCCGTGCCCGTCATTATCGGCCAGGCTTGCCTTCGCGTCGATGCCCAACGCCTCAGCCCGCCTGCGGGTGTCGGGTGTAACGATCGCGCCGGCGATCTCTTCGACGCCGTCGACGCCGTCGGTGTCGCAGGCGATCGCGTAGACGCCCGGCAGGCCGTTGAGACCGATCGCGAGCGACAACAGGAATTCGACGTTGCGCCCGCCGCGTCCCTTGCCGCGCACGGCCACCGTCGTCTCGCCGCCGGAAATGAGCGCGCAGGGCGGCGGAACCGGCTGACCGTGGGCGACGACCTGGCGCGCGATGCCGCTCATCAGGCGTCCGACTTCCGACGCCTCGCCTTCGAGCGCGTCGCCGAGGATCAGCGGCTGACACCCGGCCTCGCGCGCAAGATTCGCCGCCGCTTCGAGCGAGGCCTGTGGCGCCGCGATGACGCGCGTCGTCGCCCGCGCAAGGGCGGGATCGCCCGGCTTCGGCGTTTCCGCGCGCTCGTCGTTCAGCACGGCGCTGACGCCGGGCGGCGGCTCGATGCCGTAGCGCTTCAACACCGCGCGCGCGTCGGCGAGCGTGCTCGCGTCGGCAACGGTCGGTCCGGAGGCGATCACCGACGGATCGTCGCCAGGGACATCGGAGATGATCAACGAAACGACCTCGGCCGGCGCGGCGGCGACAGCGAGCCGTCCCGCCTTGATGGCCGAGAGGTGTTTGCGCACGCAGTTGATCTCGTCGATCGCCGCGCCGCTATTCAGCAGCGCGCGGTTGATCGCCTGCGTGTCGGCGAGTTCGATGCCGGGCGCCGGCAGCGAGAGCAGCGCCGATCCGCCGCCCGAAATCAGTGAGAGCACGAGGTCGTCGGGCCCGAGACCGCGCACGCTCTCGAGGATCAGCCGCGCGGCCGCGCGGCCGGCGGCGTCGGGAACGGGATGGCTCGCTTCGACCACCGCGATGCGCGCCAAAGGGCCGACGCCGTGGCCATAGCGCGTCACCACGAGTCCGCTGAGCGGCTTATCGGCCGGCCAATGGGCGTCGACGGCGCGCGCCATCGAAGCCGCGGCCTTGCCGGCCCCGACGACGACGGTGCGTCCTCGCGGCGGTGGAGGCAGATGGGCCGGCACGACTTTGTCCGGCGAGGCCGCAGCGACCGCGGCGTCGAACATCGCCCGCAACAAACCTCGCGCATCCATGGCGTTCCTCGCTTAGCGCCAATACCGTTCACATAGCATGAGGCACACGGTTTTTGCGCGCGTCAATTGGCTTGGCTGATTGTTCGAGATGGCGAATCGGTCAGAACGCTTTTTGGCTCGGCGTTTTCCGCTTGCGGCGTCGGACCGGAATGTCCGCGTCGTGGCCCATCTTCGGGGGCGGGCTCGGCGGTTCGAACGAAATGGGCTTCAGGGGGGGCCTGGAGGGGATCCTGGCGGAGAATTCTGATGGCGGTTGCGATGTCGAACGGCGGCGGCGGCCGATCGGCTTTGCGGGGCGCCGGGAAGCTGCTCATCTCGAGTTTGACGCCGCGCTTGTTGCGGCGGTGAGCGCGAGGCGGCACGCGCTCCTCGAGGATTTCGGCGGGCGCCGCGTCATGCAGCGCAGGCCTGTCCCGAGGGGGGAATGGCGCCGAAGATCGGCAGCTTGCGGCGCACGACTCGGATCGCGTGTAGG
>JBKQKS010000247.1:0-2948 GCA_052147395.1 Roseiarcus sp. | reverse complement strand
GCCGCCTCCACACCGCCCTCGATCCCGCCGCCGTAGATCGGCGTTCGGCTCCCCTTGGCGTGCGCCATCGAAATCTTGGCCTCTCGCCACGACAGCGCCTTCCCCTTGCGCTTGTCCTCCTGGCTCGCGTCCGGCTCCATGACCGGAATCATGCCCCCGTCGATCTCGGCGACGATCTGTTTGTGGAGACCCGGCGCTTTCGGAAAATCCAGCCCGGCGCGGCCGGACCCGAAAATCGCCCGCGCATGGCTGAGCGTGATCCGCTGGATCGTGCTTTCGCCGATTTCGAAACCGTAATGTTCGAGCAACTTCATCCGAGCCACGGCGAAAGGCTGATCGGCCGCAAAATCGGTGATCGCCCGCTGCAAAGGCCGCGAACAGCTGCGAGGACTGACCTTCGCGCTCAGAACGAACGGCCGCACGCGGCTGTTCTCGAACCGATATTGCGGCTCTAGAACTATGATCTCGCCGAACTTGGTGTGCCACTGGAGTTTTTTTTACCTTGGCGATGCATGCCGGCCTGAAGGCGAACCTCCCGTTCCGTCGCCGCGACCCGCTCCTCGGCCCAACCTTGCATCGCCTCGCGACCGAAAAGCCGCATTTCCTCGACTAACCGCTCCTCCGCCGCGTCCGCCTCTACGAGGTTTCCTTCCGAGTTCCCCACCGCGCCGACGATCGACGCCATTCTCTCGCGAAGTTCCGGATGGCTTCGAAAAAACCCCAAAAGCGCTTCGTCACTCAGTTTCGTCGTCGCCATGGTCGGGCTTCCCTCGTTCGCCGAATCGCCCACCATAGCCCACACAACGTTGAATCGCACCCGGCTCGCGCCACTAGAGCAAATTGCGATTCCAGCGGAACGCAATTTGCTCTAGGCCGGCAGCGGTTCCACCTGCTGCCGCTCCGGCTCTGCCGAATTCGCCGACTCGTTCGCCAATTTGGTTGGGCCCGAGACCCAAGCGAAGCGCGGACCCAGCTCCCGACGGCCTGCGTACAGCGCTCTGAAAGCGATGATGGCGTCGCTCGCGACGCGAAACAGCGCCGGAATTTGGCTGGGCTTCCTGATGAGCGAACGCAGGATCGGAGCGACGGCGACAGCCCCGTCGGATCGAAGAGCCAATCGCGCCGCGGAAGGGATCTCACGGTTCACCGGATCGACGACGACGCGTACGGCGGCGAAGGGCACGCCGAGTTCCGCGGCGAGCGCCGCAACTTGAAACGACTCCATGTCCACGGCAATGGCGCCGGTGTCCCGGTGGAGCCGACGCTTCTTCCCCGGGTCGAGCACCGGAGCCGCAACGGTCGCGATATCACCCCGCCTAGCGGCGGACAGACGCTGCTCGAGGCGCTTCGACCACTCGATATCGGTCGCGATATGTCGACCGCCCGACATCACTCCGTTTGCGACAACCCAGTCGCCGGTCGTCAAATGCGGGTCGAGCCCGCCCGCAATTCCGAAACTGACTAACGCCGCCGGGCCGGAGGATGCGGCTTTCCGAATCGCCTCGGCCCGAAGCCCGACTTTTCCGCCGCAGGCGAACACGGTCACGCCCGAGGCCGCCGCGATCCACGCCTCTGCTTTCAGCCCCGTGACTACGATCAAAACCGCCCCCTGATTCGTCGCCCGACCGATGACTGGCTTTACGTTCTGCTCAGCATCGGAGCGGGAGAACGACGGGCGATCCGAGGACTATACGGATCGTGCAGGCAAATGCCAACTCTGGAAGCCTGGGTTGTCGTAAGCACGTGAGTTGTCCGGTTTAGAGCGCGATCCGAGGAGGGTCGCGGATGAGACGGACAACGTGGCTACAGGAACGCAGGATGTTGAAGTTCAGGGACGTGCTGAGCCGTTGGGAGGCTTCGGAATTGTCAGCGTTGGAGGCTTCGGAGCTTTTGGGGATGTCGGAGCGGCAATTCCGGGGGCTATCGGGGGCGCTTCGAGGATCAGGGGGGCCGGCTTGCTGGATCGGCGGCTCGGGAAGGCCTCGCTCCGCCGGGTTCTAACCCGACTTCACCAACTGGGGATATACGGCGAGGCGAACGCATTGGAATCGCTGAGGCGCGAGTCCAAAGGTCGGCACTACAGGGGGTGAGAGTTCAGGCGGCTCTGGCTTCGGTCGCGGCGGTGATTTTCGGCGGCGGCTGCGCGGGGAGCTCGAGTTTGAGGCGTTGCAGCAGAAGCAGGTGATCGGTCTCCGGCTCGGTATGGCGGGACAGGAGGACGGTTCGGCCGTCGGTCGTGGGAAGTTCGACGTCGATCATTTGGATCGCGGCGACCCCCGGACTTGATCCGGGGGACGGCTTTGGGCGTCAGTCCCGGCGCCAGCGCCTTCAACCGTTGTTTGAGCGTGACCATCAGGCAGTAAGCGAGGAACGCTACGAAGATGTGGGCTTCGATGCGCGTTTCGAGTTGGTGATGGATGGGGCGGACCGAGAGGTCGTTCTTCAGTTCCTCGAGCGCTTGCTCGATTTCGACGAGTTGCAAATAGAGCCGCCAGAGATGGCCGGGGTCGTCGCCTTTGATGTTGGAACGCAGAAGATAGCCGCCCTCGCGCCGCCGCGCCGCGCGGAGCTTCTTGCGATCGAGCTTGAAATGGAAGGTTTTTGGCGTGACAGGCTGGTCCTTCTTCGGCGTATGGATGGTCAGTAGCCCATAGGCTCTGCCGGGCTCCTTCTTGGCCGCGCCGAGTTTGAGCAACAGGTCGTCGCGCTTCAGGTCTTGTGCCTGGAGTTCGCGCAGGCGCTAGAGTAGCTTGCGTAGGCGACGACGGCGCATCGCCTGTTCCTTCTCGCGCCGGGCTTCGCTCCGGGCGAACACATAGGACTCTACCCCGTCTTCGACCAATTTGACCCGCACGCTCAGGCGCACATCTTCCCAAGGCTCGAGCGCGAGCGCCTTTTCCAGCTTGGTCAATCGCCCGCGCGGCGTGCCCACGAGATAGTGGATCGGC
>JBKQKS010000246.1:0-55481 GCA_052147395.1 Roseiarcus sp. | reverse complement strand
GAAGAGCCGAGTAAGGTGCGCTTCCTTGGGAATATTCGACAGAGATAGGGGGCGTTATTTTGTGCGCACGCCCAGCCGGGAGCGCCGGTGCTCTGCGCGTTCGTCCAATAGACGGCGCGAGCCAAGTCATATAATTTCTGAGGCAGAATCAGCGGCTTCGACTATGTGGAGGCGAGAGTCGTGGTCGAACATACCGTCAAAGCCTACGACAAGGAGCTGGATGCGCTCGGGCGCCGCATTGCCGAAATGGGCGGCATTGCCGAGAAAATGGTGATCGACGCGATGGACGCGCTCGCTGCCGCCGACACGGCGCTCGCCCATCAGGTCGTCGGGACCGACCCGCGTCTCGACCTGCTGCAGCGCGAGGTCGAGGAGCAGGCGATCCTGACGATCGCTCGCCGGCAGCCGGTGGCGATCGACTTGCGTGAGATCATCGGCGCCATTCGCGTCGCCGGCGATCTCGAGCGAGTCGGGGATCTCGCCAAGAACATCGCCAAGCGCTCGATCAAGATCGGCGTCGAGGCGCGCTTGCCGCGCGCGATCGTCGGCCTCAAGCACATGAACGACGTGGCGACCGAACTGATGAAGGACGTGCTCGACGCCTATGCGCAGCGCGATGTCGAACGCGCCCGCGCCGTTTGGGAGCGCGACATCGAGCTCGATGCGCTAGAGGACTCGGTGTTCCGCGACCTGCTCACCCACATGATGGAAGACCCGCGCAACATCTCGTACTGCGCGCATCTGCTGTTCTGCTCGAAGAACATCGAGCGCGTCGGCGACCACGCGACCAACATCGCGGAGACGGTGTTCTATCTGGCGACCGGCTCGAATCTGCCGCTGAATCGCCCGAAAGGCCCGCACGAATACGATGCCGACAATTCCGGGAGCGAAGAAGCGTGAGCGACGCTCGGCGCGAGCCCGGACGCAATGGCGCCGCGGGCGCGAAGCCGAGAATTCTCGTCGTCGAAGACGAATCCGATCTCGCGTTGCTGCTCACTTATAACCTCGAGGCGGAGGGCTACGCCGTCGAGAGCGTCGAGCGAGGCGACGAGGCCGAGCTCAGGCTCGTCGAGTCCGCGCCCGACCTCGTCATTCTCGACTGGATGCTGCCCGGCGTCTCGGGCCTCGAAATCTGCCGCCGGTTGCGGGCGCGCGAGGCGACGCGAACACTGCCGGTGATCATGCTGACGGCGCGCGGCGAAGAGTCCGAGCGGGTGCGCGGCCTCTCGGTCGGCGCCGACGATTACGTCGTCAAGCCGTTCTCGGTGCCCGAATTGATGGCGCGGGTGCGCGCGCTGATGCGCCGCAGCCGCCCCGAACGGATCGCCGAACGGCTCGTCGCCGGCGACATCGACCTCGATCGCGAGACGCGCCGGGTGCGCCGAAACGCACGCGAAGTGCATCTCGGACCGACCGAGTTCCGCCTGCTCGAGTATCTGCTCGAGCGGCCGGGGCGGGTGTTTTCGCGCGCGCAACTGCTCGACGGCGTCTGGGGCCAGTCGGTCGAGATCGACGAGCGCACGGTCGACGTGCACGTCGGCCGTCTGCGCAAGGCGCTGTCGCGCGGCCGCGAGCGCGATCCGATCCGCACCGTGCGCGGCGCCGGCTACTCGTTCGACGAGACGTTCGGTAAGAGCTGAGGGTTGCGGGCGCTCGAACGTAACCGGGGCTTTTTCCCGGGCGCCATTGTAGGCGAGGTCGCTGACCTCGCTGCCTCCGCTTCGAAGACTCGTGCAGGATAAGGCGCTAACGCGCCTACCGAGGTCAACGACCTCGGCTACAGTATCGCGCCGCCCGGAAATTTGCCCCGGCTACCGCTCGAACAGGCTCTCGATCGCGAGCTCGAGCCCCGGCGGATCGAGGCGCAGCGGACCGGCGGCGAGAAAGCGGGTCTCCAGGTAATCGCCAGAGCCGCGCCTGTAATGGACGAGGTTTTTCCGCTCGGGGTCGAGAATGAGATAGTGCATCACGCTCGGCAGGGAGAAATAGCCTTCGACTTTTTCGCCGCGATCGTAGGCCTCAGTGCTCGGCGACAGCACTTCGACTATGATGATCGGATTCTGCGCCTCGAGCGCTTCGTCGTCGAGCGCCGCGCCGCAGACGACCACCGCATCCGGTTTGAACGCGGTCGTCTTGGAGATGCGTACGGTGACGCCGTCGACAAAGGCTTCGCATGGCAAGCCTGCGGCGCGAATTGCTGCGCCCAAGGCGTTGAAGGCGGCGCCTTTGACTCTCGTGTGGCCGATGCGTTCGGGCGCCATCGATACGACGACGCCGTCGCGCAGCTCCCACCGCCCCTCTCGTCCCTCGCCCCAGACGAGGAACTCGTCGACCGAGATCAGTTGCTGGGCTGCCGCGCTGCTCATAGTCACAGTCTAGCGCAAAACGTCGGCGAAGGAAAAGTTACTGAGTTTCAAACAGGCTCTCGACCGTGAGCTCGAGCCCGGGCGGATCGAGGCGCAGCAGACCGCTGGCGAGGATGCGCGTCTCCACCACGTCGCCGCCGCCTCGCTCGTGGTGCACGACCTTGCGCTGGTCGGCATCGAGGATGAGATAGTGCATCACGCTCGGCAGTGAGAAATAGCCCTCGACCTTGGCGCCGCGATCGTAGGCCTCGGTGCTCGGAGACAACACTTCGACGACGATGACGGGGTCGCGGATTTCGAGCGCGTCGCCGGGCAACGGGCGGCCGCAGCGTACGAGCGCATCAGGCTCGAAAGCGGTGCGCTTGGAGATGCGCACAGTGGCGCCATCTGGATAGACCCGGCAAGGCGCGTTCGCCTCGCGGATCGCTGCTTTCAGGGCGCTGAACGCGTTGCCCTTCACGTCGAGATGCGCGACCCGCTCCGGCGCCATCGAGACGACGACGCCCTCGCGCAGCTCCCACCGCCCCTCTCGTCCCTCGCCCCAGACGAGGAACTCGTCGACCGTCATCAGTTGCGCAGCGGCTTCGCTCATGCCGACAATATAGCTCAGCGCCGCCGAAAAGAGAAAACCCCCGCACGCCGTCGCACGGGGGTCTTGCAAGCCTCAGCGCATCACGGGAATCGAGAACTGCGCGCCTTCCTTCACGCCCGACGGCCAGCGCGAGGTGACGGTCTTGGTCTTGGTGTAGAAGCGGAACGCGTCGGGGCCGTGCTGGTTGAGGTCGCCGAAGCTCGAGCGCTTCCAGCCGCCGAACGTGTGATAGGCGACCGGCACCGGGATCGGCACGTTGACGCCGACCATGCCGACATTGACGCGCGAGACGAAATCGCGGGCGGCGTCGCCGTCGCGGGTGAACACGGCGACGCCGTTGCCGTATTCGTGGTCGTTGCACAGGCCCAGCGCGTCCTCGTAGCTCGTCGCCCGGACGACCGAAAGCACGGGGCCGAAAATCTCCTCCTTGTATATGCGCATGTCCCTGGTGACGTGGTCGAACAGGCTGCCGCCGATATAGAAGCCGTTCTCGTAGCCCTGCATCTTGAAGCCGCGGCCGTCGACCCGCAGCTTCGCGCCCTCCTCGACGCCGAGCGCGATATAGCCCGCAACCTTGTCGAGATGGGCGCGCGTGACCAGCGGGCCGTAGTCGGCCGAAGAATCGGTGGAGGGGCCGACCTTCAGCGATTCCACGCGCGGGATGAGGCGCTCGACGAGTGCTTCGGCGGTTTTTTGGCCGACCGGCACGGCGACCGAAATCGCCATGCAGCGCTCGCCCGCCGCGCCATAGCCGGCGCCGATCAGCGCGTCGACCGCCTGGTCCATGTCGGCGTCGGGCATCACCACCATGTGGTTCTTGGCGCCGCCGAACGCCTGCACGCGCTTGCCGTTCGCCGTGCCACGGGAATAGATGTATTGCGCGATCGGCGTCGAGCCGACGAAGCCGACGGCCTTGATGTCGTGGTCGTCGAGGATCGCGTCGACCGCCTCCTTGTCGCCGTTGACGACATTGAGAATGCCCGGAGGTCCGCCGGCCTCGACGAACAGCTCCGCTAGCCTCAGCGGCACGCCGGGATCGCGTTCCGAAGGCTTGAGGATGAACGCGTTGCCGCAGGCGATCGCGGGCGCGAGTTTCCACAGCGGGATCATCGCCGGGAAGTTGAACGGGGTGATGCCGGCGACGACGCCGAGCGGCTGGCGCATCGAATAGACGTCGACGCCCGGGCCGGCGCTGTCGGTGTACTCGCCCTTCATGAGATGGGCGACGCCGAACGCGACCTCGAGCACCTCGACGCCGCGCTGGATGTCGCCCCGGGCGTCGATCAGCGTCTTGCCGTGCTCGCGGGCGAGAATGTCGGCGAGTTCGTCGTTGTTCTTGGCGATCAGCTCGTTGAACTTCACCAGCACGCGGGCGCGGCGCTGCGGGTTGGTCGCCGCCCATTCCGGCTGCGCGGCCAATGCGTTCTCGACCGCTGCGCGCATTTCTGCTTTGCTCGCGAGCGCGACCCGGCCGCGCAACGAACCGTCCATGGGCTGAAACACGTCGCCATACCGCCCCGAGGTCCCCTCGACCATCCGGCCGCCGATGTAATGCCCGTACTGGATCATGCTCCGCTCCCTGGCAAAATTGCTGGCGCTGTTATGCGCTTCGTATTCGCGCACAACAATCGAAGAGAATGCGCATCGGACGTGCGGAAATGTGCTAAGGTGGCGCGGCAAAATAAGGGCGTCAGCTTTCTCTGCCGTCAAAAGCGAGCGAAGCGCGACAAACTCAGTGAGTTACGCAGTGTAAGAAGTGACCGGGCCGAATTCCCGGGCGGCGCCATTGTAGGCGAGGTCGCTGACCTCGCTGCCTCCGCTTGGAAGACTCGTGCAGGATGAGGCGCTTACGCGCCAACCGAGGTCAACGACCTCGGCTACAATGGCGGCCGGGAATTTGCCCCCGTTACGTGTAAAAATCCGGCGCCGAAAGGTCCGCCGCCCTCGCGTCGGCGGCAAAGCGTCGGGCTGGCGCCGCTAGCCCTCCCCCTTCTGCGGCCGCGCCAGCAGCGCGGCGACGGCGGCGCGCGCCTCCAGGCGGCCTTCGAGCAGGGCGCCGACGGTCTCGGCGATCGGCGTGTCGACGTTTTTCGCGCGCGCCAGACGCAGCAGAGCCTCGGCGGTCATCGCGCCCTCGGCGAGCCTGCCGTGGCTCGCGCTGCCCACGGCTTCGCCGCGCCCGAGCGCGAGGCCGAAGGAGAAATTGCGCGACTGCGCCGACGAGCAGCTGAGCACGAGGTCGCCGAGGCCGGAGAGGCCCATCAATGTCTGCGCGCGCGCGCCGTACGCCTCGCCGAAGCGGCTGAGCTCCGCGAAGCCGCGGGCGATGAGCGCGGCGCTGGCGCTGGCGCCGAGCTCGAGGCCCGCCGCGACGCCGCAGCCGATCGCCAGCACGTTCTTCGCCGCGCCGCCGAGTTCGACGCCGCGCACGTCGGTAGAATGGTAGAGCCGCAGATTCGGCGCTCTCAGCGCGGTCGCGAGCGCGACCGACAGCGCCTCGGTCTCCGCCGCCAGGGTGACCGCGGTCGGCAGGCCCGCGGCGACATCGGCGGCAAAACTAGGGCCGGAAAGCACGGCGCGGGGAAAACCGGGCGCGACCTCGGCGACGACGTCGCTCAGGAACAGGTTCGTCGCCGCCTCGATGCCCTTGGCGCAGACGACGAGCGGCCGCGGCGTCGTCAGCGCCGCGGCGATGGCGGCGGCGCTCGCCCGCGTCGTTTGCGCGGGGGTCACGAGCAGGATAGCGTCGCAAGCCGAAAGATCCGCGAGCTCGCTCGTCGGCGCCACCGCCTCGCTCAGCGCAACGCCGGGAAGGCGGGCGCCGCGCCGGGTCTCGCGCCATTGCCGCATCGCCTGCGGGTCGCGGCCCCACAGCGTCACGCGCCGCCCGGCCAAGGCCGCCGATTGCGCGAGCGCGACGCCCCAGGCGCCGGCGCCGGCGACGCCGATGTGCGCGAAGGGGCTAATGCGGGACATCTCGGGCTCCTCGGGCTTCGCGCCCTTTTTCGAACCTAGACTTTCGCGGTTCGCGCCGTCTAGCCAAGACGGGCGCCAGCGCATAACTAGAGCGTGCGGCGCGCCTTGGGAATCGCCTGTGAAGGCGGCCCCGAACATCGATCCCGGCCGCGGAGGCGAATATGGAGAGTCTCGACGTCACGACGGTCGTGTTCGCGATCGTCGCCATCCTCGTGATTTTCAAATTGCGTTCGGTGCTGGGCACGCGCACCGGCGCCGAGCGCCGTCCGCCGGAGGGCGAGCCGCCGACGATTATTCCGCCGCGCCGCAGTCGGTTCGTGTTCGGCGGGGCGCGCAATTGGACCGCGCCTCCCCCGCCGCCGCCGGCCCCGGATCGCTGGAAGCCCTATGCCGAAGCGGGAACCCCGCTCGCCGCCGGGCTCGACGCGATCGCCGCGGGCGAGCCGCAGTTCGATCCGACCGCATTCCTTTCCGGCGCGCGCAGCGCCTATGACATGATCGTCGCCGCCTTCGCCGCCGGCGACCTCGACACGCTGCGCCGCATGCTGGCTCCCGACGTGTTCGCCAACTTCTCCGCCGCAACCAGCGCGCGCGGCGCTGCGAAACAGACGATGTCGACGACCGTCGTCTCGATCGACAAGGCCGATTTCGTCGACGCGCGGGTCGAGGGGCGCATCGCCTCGCTCGCCGTGCGCTTCGAGACCAAGCTCGTTTCGTCGACCAGCGATGCTTCCGGCAAGGTGATCGAGGGCTCGGCGACCGCGGTCGGAGATAACATCGACGTCTGGACCTTCAGCCGCGCGCTCGGCGCCCCCGATCCCAACTGGCAGTTGACGGCGACGCAAACCGTTCATTGACGACGCGCGGGATGCCGCTCGCGGATTTCGCTGACGACGACTTCGCCGCCGCTTTGCGCGCGTTCCGTCTCACCGCGCGCCGTCTGATCGAAAATGCGCCGCCGCTGCGATCGGCGCTCGCGCCCCCGCAGGCGTTGCGCCGCGTCGCCGCCGCGGCGCTCAACACCGATCCGGCCGACGCGCTCGCGTTCTTCGAGCGCCATTTCGAGCCGCGCCGCCTCGCGCCCGGCTTCCTCACCGGCTATTACGAGCCGGAAGTCTCGGGGTCGCTGACGCCGACGGCGGATTTCACCGAGCCGATTCTCGCGCGCCCCGGCGCAACGCCGGCGCCCTGCCCCGACCGCGCCGAGATCGAGGCCGCCGGCGCCGATCCGATCGTCTGGCTCGCCGACGCGGTCGAGACCTTCATGATCCAGGTGCAGGGGTCGGCGCGGGTGCGGCTTCCGGACCGGCGCCTGGTGCGGCTCGTCTACGATGGCCGCAACGGAAAGCCCTACACGTCGGTCGGCCGGGCGCTGATCGAGGCCGGCGAGATCCCTCAGAGCGAGATGTCGCTCGCGCGGCTCAAAGGTTGGCTGCGCGCCGCGGGTGTAAAAACCGGCGAGCGCGGGCGCGCCTGGCTGCAGCTCAATCGCTCGTTCGTCTACTTCCGCCTCGACGACACGCTCGATCCGGCGCTGGGGCCGATCGGCGGCGCCGGCGCGCCCTTGACGCCGCTCGGTTCGCTCGCCGTCGACCGCGCGCTCTGGCCCTATGGCCTGCCGTTCGCGATCGCGGCGGAGCTGCCTTGGCGCGGCGTTTGCTTGCAACCCTTCCGCAAAGTGATGATCGCGCAGGACACTGGCTCGGCGATCGTCGGGCCGGCGCGGTTCGATCTCTTCTTCGGCAGCGGCGAGGCGGCCGGGGAGCGCGCCGGCGCGATCCGGCATCGCGGCGAGGCCATGGTGTTGTGGCCCCGGGAGGCGGCGTGATGACGAACGAGGGCGAACGTCCGCGCCGGCGCTCACGCCAGCTCAGCGACGAGGAGATCGAGCTTTGGGCGTCGGTCGCGCGCACGGTGGCGCGGCGGCGTGGCGCCAGCCTGCCGACGCCCCCGCGCCCAAAATCGGCGGAAGCGGCTGCGCCGGCCCCCGCGGCCGTGGCGCGGCCCGCAAAAGAGCGTCCCGCGAGGCCGCCGGCGCCGCCGCCGCTGGCGCCGCTGGAGCGCCGTCTGAAGCGCGAGCTCCGGCGCGGCCGCGCGGCCATAGACGACGCGCTCGACCTGCATGGCCTGACCCAGGCCGAGGCGCATGGCGCGTTGCGCGGCTTTCTGGTTTCCGCGCAGGCGCGCGGCGAAAAGCTGGTGCTCGTCGTCACCGGCAAGGGCAAGCCCGCGGCTTTCTCGTCGTGGCTCGACGAGCCGGGCGTGCTGCGCCGGCTCGCGCCGCACTGGCTGCGCGAGCCCGATCTGCGCGCGCTGGTGCTCGGCTTCGAGGAGGCGGGCCCCGCTCATGGCGGCTCGGGCGCGCTCTATGTGCGGCTGCGGCGGCGCTCGCCGCAACATTGATCGGCATTGACCCGGGACATTCCCGGCGCCAGGGAGATCGCGGGCACGGGGGATAAGATTTCATGCGCTTGGATGTTCTGGGGCTGGGCAATTCGCTGGTCGACATCATCACGGAGGCCGAAGACGACTTCCTGTTCGCCCACGACATGGCCAAGGGCGCGATGACGCTGATCGACGAGGAGGCCGCGGAGATGCTCTATGCGGCCGCCAACCATACCGTGGTGATGAGCGGCGGCTCGGCGGCCAACACCATGGTCGGCGTCGCCTCGCTCGGCGTCTCGGGCGCCTATATCGGCAAGGTGAAGCACGATGCGCTCGGCGAGACGTTCCGCCGCGACATCCGCGCCCAGGGGGTGCATTTCGACACCGGCGCGGCCGTGCATGGGCCGGCGACCGGACGCTCGTTCATCTTTGTGACGCCGGACGGCGAGCGCACGATGAACACGTTCTTGGGCGCGAGCTCGCATCTCTCGCCGGCGGACGTCGACGAGGCGTTGGTGCGCTCGGCCCGGTTCGTCTATCTCGAAGGCTACATGTGGGACCGCCCGGAGGCCAAGGAGGCGTTCCGCAAGGCCGGCCGCATCGCCCGCGCCGCGGGCGCGCGGGTCGCGCTGACGCTGTCGGATTCGTTTTGCGTCGACCGGTTCCGCGGCGAGTTCATCGACCTGATGCGCTCAGGGATCGTCGACACGGTGTTCGCCAACACCGACGAGGCGTTGTCGCTCTACGAGACGCCGCACTTGGAAGAGGCGCTGGACGCGTTCGGCCGCGAAGGCGTGCTCGCCGTGGTGACGCGCTCGGCGAAGGGTTCGATCGTCGTCGAGGGCGACAACAGGGAAGAGGTTCCCGCTTTCCCGATTTCCGCGCTCGTCGATACCACCGGCGCCGGCGACATGTTCGCCGCCGGCTTCCTCGCCGGGCTCGCGCGCGGCTCGGGCCACGTGGTCGCGGCGCGGCTCGGCGCGCTCGCGGCGGCCGAGATCATCCAGCACGTCGGCGCGCGGCCGAAGGTCGATCTCGCCGCGCTCGCCCGCAGTCACGGGCTCGTTTGATCGGCCGCGCGCCGCCCGAACCAGCGCCGCACCGTGAGCGCATAGGCGTCGAACTCCTGCGGATGCAGGCGGCGCAGCATGGCCTCCTCGACCGGCATCACGATGCGGTCGTTGATGAGAAAGAACGCGAGCGGCAGGCCGACGGCGGCGGCGAGCAGGATCGGGTTCCAGGGCGTGAAGGCTTGCAGGTAGAGCGCCAGCGCCGACCACAGCAGAAACTGCAGCATGGCGATCGTATAGGTCGGATGGCGCGACCAGCCATAGGGGCCATCGGTCACCAGCGCCGAGGACTTCACATAGGCGCGGGCATCGCCGCCGCGCCGGTCGAGATGCGAGACCGTCCACACCTTGCTGACGTAGCAGACGACGATGACGAGCCCGAGGGCGACGCTCGGCGCCTCGACGGCGGGCCCGAGCGGGATCGCAGCGCGCCAGGTCGGCAGCACGGCGATGAGGTAGAGCGCGCTCACCGTCAGATCGATGACGAAGGTCGGCGCGACCTTGTATGCCTTCACCGGCGCCGAGGCGTCGAGCGATTCCGGCTCGTCGAACACCGATCTGTCGAACACCATCTGAGCCCCCCGCTGCACGCGCGCCATTCTACCTCGCGTCCGGTAAAGGATTTCTCGCGCCGACGCTTCAAGACGGCGCCGACCCGTGCTAGGAGGGCCGCAACGCGCCCGTAGCTCAACTGGATAGAGTATCGGTCTTCGAAACCGAGGGTTGGGAGTTCGAGCCTCTCCGGGCGCGCCATTTCGAGAATCGGTTTTTGCGGCGTTTTATCAATAATTCGAGTTCTATCTCAATGACATACGCATTCGCAGCGTTATCCTGGAGGGTCCTAACCAAAGATAGCCCGGAAAACTGCGGCTTTTTCGGCGCCAGCGTCTTCATCGCCGGCGGCTTGCCACGCGGCGGCGTCATGGTGAAATTGCAACCACACGAAAGGCAACGATAGCGCTGAAGGCCGCGCACGATCCCATTTTTCACATGGTCCGAAGCGCTGCAGCGCTTGCAACAAACCTCGCTCATGGCGGGCCTCTTTGACGTTTTCCGCCAAGGGTTCGCCGCCAAAATGGTTAAATCTATCTTAACTTAGGACTCTCAAACTCGAGAGGCTATACCCTCGTTTCGCATGACTCGCGCCACTAGCTCGACCCGACTGTTTCCAACAACAGCGGCAGACTGCGGCGCCGATCGACATTCGAATGTCACGCCAAGGCCTTGCGACCACGATCGCTCGGGCGGAGCCACGCCGAGACTGCGCCAGAAACGACGAATTCGAAAGCCGTGTTGTCTGTCATAAAAGTTTCATGTCTATATACTCTACTTCGGTAAGTAGCGATGTTTGCGCTTGTAAAGATGATCACGTGCAACCCAATTTTCTCATAAAGACCTCGGTTCGCACTGATGATCTAATTGGCATCAGCGGTATTCCGATAATCGACCGGTTCTCCGCCCTCCGCGACCAATTAGTTTCCCGCCTCGGGCGTGAGGTTGCGGCGATCTTTGCCGAACCCGTGATCAGCCGGCGCGACGTAACGGTGGAAATCGCCTGGTACTCGGAAGCATTGGGTGATCCGAGGCCGCTTTCCTCGCTCGATGACGACGCCCGGAAAACGGTCGGGGACAAGTTGAGTTCCCGACTGGCGGCGCTGGCGCCGCTCCTCGACGATCCCGCTATCGGCCCGTTGCTCTCGCGGGCGCTCTATGTCGCCGACGCCAACGCGATTTTCGCCGTCGGCCGGGAGCCCGTTCTGACCGGCTGGGGCGTCATGTCGAACTGGCGGTCCGCGGACGGCGCCGCCCGGGCGCGGCAATTCGCTGCGACGCTGGGAACATATAGTCCGTTTCCGGCGCCGCGATGGATCGAACCGGTTCAGACCGCACTAGCGCCGGCTGCGGGCGCCTTTTTGGCGTCGACCGAGCACACGTCGAGCCCGCCGGCGGGCGCCAGGGGCCTCTATATCGCGACCGGTGTTGCGGCGTTGGTGTTGCTGCTGCTGGCCCTGCCCGGCGTGCTGCGCCTGTTGCCGCCTGCTGCCACCGCGGGGGCCGACGATCTGGCTGCGCAACGCGAGATCACCAAGGCGATGGCCGAGAAGGTCGAGCGCGCCCGCGCCGCGCTCGCGAGCGCTCGTTGCGATCCGAGCGGCGAACTCGGTCCCGGCCCGAAGAGCGGCAAGGTAGATCCGTTGCCGCCGGCGCCGATCGGCGCCGACCAGGGTAAAGCCAAGAGCGGCATGGCGCTGGTCGCCGAGCGCGCGTCGCAGGCCGTCGTCTTCGTCTTCACCTGCAAGGACAAGGCCGCCTGGAGCGAAGAGCGCAAAGACCTGCCCGACAAGGGCGAACCGATCAGTTGCCCGGAGGGCACGAGCGGCCAACCGCTGTTCTTCGCCGACACCGGCTCGGGCTTCTTCGTCAATTCGACGACCGTCGTCACCAACACTCATGTCGTGGAGGGCGCCGAAGCCGTTTTCGTCACCAGCAAGTATCTCGCCAAGGTCCAGCGCGCCCGCGTCGTCGCCAAGACGGTGAAGCGGTTCGTCGACGATCGGGATTTCGCCGCGCTGGAGGTGCAGGTCGACAAGCCTCCGGAGCCGATCCAGCTGACGACCAACGTCACGAGGCTGGAGAACGTCGTCGCGGCCGGCTACCCCGGGGTCATCATCGAAAACGACCCGCAGACAGCGAAGCTCGCGCGTGGGGACCCCGCGGCGTCGCCCGAATTGACGACCTTTCCCGGCTTCGTGACCCTCATCATGCGTTCCGACAGCGAGGTGCCGCTGATCTTCAGTTCGGCGACCATCGGTCACGGCAACAGCGGCGGGCCCCTCCTGAACCTGTGCGCCCGCGCCACGGGGCTGAACACGCTCGGCTGGAGCGGCAAGGAAGAAGACACCGGATACAAGGTCAACGTCGCCGAGGGCGCCAAAGGTCTCATCGCGTTCCTCGACGCCAACCATATTGCCTACCAGCGCAGCGACGAGGCGTGCAGCGACGACGCGCCCGCGCCAAACGCGCCGGCGCCTTCGACGGCGACGCCGTCTCCGGCGCCCAAACCGGCGTCGCCGACGCCCAGCGCCCCCCCAGCGGGCAAGTGAGGCGGCGATGGCCACGCGCATTACCACCGGACGCACCCTGGGTTTGCGGGCGCTGGCGAGCGGCGGCAGAACCGCTGTCGGCTCGTACGACCAGATCGTGCGCTATCTGCAGCGGACGCTCGGTTCCGAGCACGCCTCGCTGTTCGCCGAACCGAGCCTGCGCGGCGACGAAGTCGATTGGTTCACCAATTTCGACTCTGATGTTCGCCCGGTCCGCCTCAACGACGCGGACCCCGCCGCGCGGGCCGTCGCGGTGGCCAATCTGGATCGGCTCGTCGCCGACATCGAGGGTCGCGCGGTCGCGCTGCAAAAGTCCGACCGCCAGGACGAACGCATCCTCGGCGACATGCTGGCGCGAGCCCTGGAGACGCCCTACGAAGAGTCGATCTTCCTCCTCGGCGTGCAGCCGGTGCTGACATTCTGGGGCTATGTCGTCGACGAGGGTCAGTCGCCGGAGAATCCTGTTCGCGCGGTGATTCGACGAGCGCGCGCGGAACAAGCGGCGCGAGCGCAGGCGGCGGGGCGCTCACCCGAGGGCGCGACGTCGCGGGTCTCGGAGGCGCCAGTCGACAGGCCCCCGGCGCCGCCGCCGCATCCGGGAGTTTCGCGCGTCGGCAGGGGCTTCGCCGGCTGGGCGCCGCCGATGGCGCTCGCCTGGGCGATCTTCGCAGTGCTGTTGCTCGCGATCGGCGCGATGTTGCTCAGAGGATGCGCAATCGGGTTGCCGTACGCGTTCACAGGTTGGATCCTGAATTATTGTCCTGCGTCGGCGGATGCGGGCGTACTCGCCGCCATCGCCGCCGAGCGCGCCAAGCAGGACACTTTACAAGCCGAATATGAACAGCTCGTGCGTGAGGCCGACCTCGCGCGCCAAGCCTGCCAGATTCAGCGGCGGCCGTCGCCAGCGCCCTCGCCTTCGGAGAAGCCGACGCCGACCCCGACCCCGACCCCGACCCCGACGCCGACGCCGACGCCGACCCCGAGCCCGACGCCCACGCCTTCGCCGTCGCCGTCGCCTTCGCCTTCGCCTTCCCGCATGGAGATCCCCAAGACTCTGTCGTCTCTGCAAGGATGCTGGAAGGCGCACGAAGGCTTGACGGAGACGCGCAACGGCGTGGACACCGGGAAGAAGCTCGACGTCAAGTTCTGCTTCAATGCCGACGGCTCCGGATCGCGCACGATCCGCTACCAGGAGGATGGCGCGACCTGCGAGGGCGCGGTCCAGGCGCGATTGAACGGCGAGACGCTGACGATCGATCTCGCCGAGGCGAAATGTGGGGGTGGGCACGGTAAATTCAGCGCGGCGCGCGACGCTTGCCGTCGCGCCGACAACGGGGAAGCGCGTTGCGACGAGACGGGGGAAGGCGAGAGCAAGCCGAACTTCACCGACTTTCCCTTCACCCGCGTCGACTCGCCGTGACGCAGGCGTGATAAACTTAGGCTAGGATGGAGCGATCCTTCGCGACGTCCGAGGGAGCGCACAGCGGAGAAGCGATGTTTCGAGCGCCGCCGAAATTCAAGCCCGTGGTCGCCCTGACGCCCAACAGTGGCATACAGTTTCTCGACTTCGCATTTCGGCTGGATGCGGGCGCCCGTTTCTCGCGCTCCTTCCTGGAGGAAGGCGATTCCGGGACGGGCGAGCGAACGTTGCGCGCCCTGGTGTCGGAAGAAGGCGCGCTTCTGCATCCGCTGACCGGCGAACCGGCGGAGGCGCAATACGCAATCAATATCCAGCGCGCCTTCGAACCCTTCCTCTCGTCGTGGACGCCGTTGCCGCTGATGCGGGTGCGCGGACGTGACGCGGCGGGGCGCGACGTTTTCGACGAAGGCCCGTCGAACTGGGCGCGCGTCTATGTCGGGGATGCGGATCCAAGCGAAACTCCGACGGGCGAAACCTGGCGTCGCGTCGTGCTCGCTGTCGATACTTCGCTCGATGTCCGCGAGCGGACGAGCGGCGGCGCCTATCTAGCGCCGAATCGCAATGACGCGAGCGGCGAACAGGTCTTTGCCTTTTCCGGTCACGAGGACGACATCGCCTGGTTCGTGGGCGAAGCCTGGGTCGACGAGTGGCTCGAGGGCCAATTCCACGATTTTCTGCGTGGCCGCGACCGCAATCGCCGCTTTCGACCGGAGACGCTGCCGAACACTTTCGAGCATGTCGCGCGCTATCTCACATTCGTGCAAGCGCTCGAGCAAAGCTGTAAGTTTCCGAAGATCCGGCTCATCGACACCGTGTCGAAGGACCGTGGCTATGCGCCCGTCGGCGTCGACCTGGTTATCGACGTCGGCAACAGCCGAACCTGCGGCATTCTGATCGAGAGCGACCCGGACGGCTCGGGCCAGCTGGATCTTTCGAACAGCTATGTGGTTTCGTTGCGCGACCTGTCGAGCCCGACGCTCGTGCACGCGCTTCCCTTCGAGAGCCGCGTCGAGTTCTCGCGCCCGTCGTTCGGCCGCGACGCGGTCTCCCGTCTGTCGGGCCGGCCCAATGCATTCCATTGGCCGAGCCTGGTCAGAATCGGTCCCGAAGCCGTAAGGCTCAGTGTCTCCAGCGCGGGAACCGAAGGCGCGACCGGCATGTCGAGCCCCAAGCGCTATCTCTGGGACCGCCGTCCCCTCAACCAGGTCTGGCGCTTCTGCGGCGGCGAAGGCCACGAAGCGCAAGTTTCCGGATCGATCATGGCGCTCGTCACCGAGGACGGCGACGTACTGAGACAGCTCAAGCGCGGCGGCGCCTCGGCGATCCGGCCGAAATTCTCGAAGAGCTCCATGTTCACCTTCCTGATGACCGAAGTGCTGCTGCAGGCGCTCACCGCCATCAACTCCGCCGAGAGCCGCGGCCGCCAGCGCAACTCGGATATTCCGCGCGAACTGCGGCAGATCATCATGACGGCGCCGCCGGCAATGCCGCTCGCGGAGCGCAAAATCATGCGCGAGCGCGTCGAGGGCGCGGTGAAGCTCGCCTGGCAGGCGCTCGGGTGGAGCGACGCCAAGCTGTACCCGCCGCCGCCCGAGCCCACAGTGCAGATCGCCTTCGACGAGGCGACCTGCACCCAGCTCGTCTATCTCTATTCCGAGATCACCCAGAAGTTGCAGCGTCCGGCGGCGGATTTCTTCTCCATCATGGGCAAGACGCGCGAGGCGTTCGGGCGCGAGCCGACGCTGCGCGTGGCCTCGATCGACATCGGCGGCGGCACCACCGATCTCATGATCATCACTTACAGAACAGAGGCTCGGCGCGCGATCGTGCCGATGCAGATGTTCCGCGAGGGCTTCAAGATCGCCGGCGACGACATTCTCGAGGCGGTCGTCGGCCGCTGCGTGTTGCCGGCGGTGGAAGCGCAATTCGCCTCGTCCGGCGTCGCTGAGGCGCGCAGTGTGCTGCGTGGCTTCGTCGGCGCCGATCGGGGCGGTCAGTCGGAGCAGGAGCGCCAGTTCCGCCGCCGCTTCGTGACCCAGATCTGCGTGCCCGCCGCGCTCGCCTTGCTCCGGCGCTACGAGGAGACGAGGCCATTTTCCGACGATGCGCCGGTCGTCTCGACGCTCGGCGCGCTGATCGACGGAGAGGCGCGTTCGCAGACCGCCGCGGAGTTCGACGCCTTCGCGGCGCGTTCTGGCGCCGCCGGGTTCGCGCTTCGGGAAACGCCGGTGCGGTTCGACATCGGGGAAATGGCGAATGTGGTGCAATCCGTCATCTCGCCGGCGCTCAGCGATCTGGCCGAAGTCGTCCACGCGCTCGACTGCGACGTCGTGCTGATCTCCGGCCGGCCCTCGCGTCTGCCGATCGTGGTCGACCTGCTGCTCTCGCGCTTGCCGGTCCGGCCCGACCGCATCATCCCGATGCACCAGTATCGCGTCGGCAAATGGTACCCGTTCCGCGACGCTTTCGATCGGGTCAACGATCCCAAGACCACGGTCGCCGTCGGCGCCCTGCTCTGCAATCTCGCCGAGACCCAGATCGACGGCTTCGTGCTCGCCAAAAGCAGGCTGCAGATCAAATCGACGGCGCGTTACATCGGGGAGATGGAACTCTCCGGCCTCATCCGCAATGACGGGCTGCTGTTTTCGGACATCGATCTCGACGGCAAGCCGAAGCCCGGCGAGCTCTCGAAGACAGTGAGCGTATTCCCGCCGACCACCATCGGGTTCCGGCAACTGCCGCTCGAGCGCTGGCCGGCTTCCCCTCTCTACGTGATCGAATACGCCAACCCGGCTAACGCGCAACGGCTCAAATTGCCGCTCCAGGTCACGATCGAACGCGCCGAACCCGACGAGCGCGACGAGTCTCGCCTGGAGGATTTCCGCATCAGCGAAATCCGGGACGCCGAGGGCGACACACTGCGGGTGACCGACGTCACGATGAGGTTGCAAACCCTCAAGTCGCCCTCCGGCTACTGGCTCGATACCGGCGTCGTGGAGTCCTATTGATCGCCCGAGGGCGGAAACTGAGAAAGTGAGCGAGTGTTGTCGATGAGCGCTGAAGACGCCGAGCTCGCCGGTCTGTGCCGTTCGACGGCCGACGCCGCCGCCCGCGCGCTGCGGTGGATCGGCGACAACGCCGATCAGGTGAAGCTGGAGCAGGCCTCGCTGCTCCGCGAATTCCGCAAGTTCCAGAATTCGGCGAACAAGCTCGCCGCCGCGGTCGAGCGGCCGATGTGCGTTGGCGTTTTCGGGCCGAGCCAGGCCGGCAAGTCCTATCTGATCTCGGCGCTGGCGCGGCGCGGCGCCAATCCGCTGATCGCCGATTTCGACGGCGTGCCCGGCGGATTGGACTTCGTCAGGCAGATGAATCCCGAGGGGGGCGCCGAGTCGACCGGTCTGGTCACGCGCTTTTCGCTGCGCAGCGTTGCGACGCCGCCCGGCTTTCCCGTCGCGCTGCAACTGTTGTCGCAGTCCGATATCGTCAAGATTCTCGGCAACACGTTCTTCTCCGACGGCGATCTCAGCGACGAGCCGGAGCTCGACGCGGCGCGCGTCGGCCGCCTCGCCGACGAGTCGCGCAAGACCCCGTTGGCGAGCGCGCCGACCGGACTGAGCGAAGAGGACGTCTGGGACATCCAGGAGTACTTCGAGCGGCAGTTCAAGGGCGATCCGATCATCCGATCGTTCTCTAGCGCCGGCTACTGGACCGTCCTCGCCGAATTGGCGCCGCGCGCAACGCTTGCCACGCGCGCAAAACTGCTCGCGCCGCTGTGGGGCGAGACCGATGAATTCTCTGCCCTGTTCGTGCGCTTGGTCGCCGCGCTCGATCAACTCGGCCATGCTCGCAATGCCTTCACCGAAATCGAAGCGCTCGTCGCGCGCGCGGCGAACGGATACCAACGGCGCACTGGCAGCGTGATCGACGTCGGCACCCTGCAGGGGCTCGATCAGTCGTCGACGGAAACTCTGACGGTCGAGAGCGCCGCCGGCTCAACCGCGTCTTTGATGCGGCCCGTGCTGACCGCGCTCATCGCCGAACTGCACGTCAAGATCCACGAGCGTCCCTGGGACTTCCTGGAGCACACCGATCTCCTGGACTTCCCCGGCGCGCGCAGTCGGGACAAGCTCAACATTCGCACATTGTTGCACTCGAAGCCCGGCGAACTCGCCGGCCTGTTCCTGCGCGGCAAGGTCGCCTACCTGTTCGAGCGCTACAACGCCGAACAGGAACTGACGAGCATGCTGCTGTGCATCGGTCCCTCCAACCAGGAGGTCAGGACCGTGCCGAGCATGGTCAAGGACTGGATCGACGCGACGCATGGCGCCGATCCCGAGGCGCGCGCCCATACAGACACCGCGCTGTTCTTCGTGCTCAGCAAATTCGACGCCGAGTTCGAGGACAAGGCGGGAAGGGGAACCGACTCGTCGGCGTGGTGGACCCGCCGCCTCAACACTTCGCTCGTCGATTTCTTCGGCAAGGCTCATCGTTGGCCGCACGAGTGGACGCCGGGCCGGCCGTTCGACAATTGCTTCTGGCTGCGCAACCCCAATTTCCGCGCCAAGCACATCATCGACTACGACGACGCGGGCGCGGAATTGCAGGTGCGCGCCAGCGAGGCGCAAAATATCGGCAGATATCGCGGGGAGTTCCTCGCCAACGAGCTTGTTCGCCGGCATTTTCGCGATCCCGCGCGCGCCTGGGACGAGGCGTTCCGCCTCAATGACGGGGGCGTTTCCTATCTCGCCGAGTCGATCGCGCCAGTCTGCAATCCGCTCATCAAGAGCAAACAGATTTCTGCGCGCGTGGATCAGTTGCGGCGCACGATGCGCGAGCGCCTGCAACGCTATTTCGTCAGCGAAGATCTCACCGAGCGGCGCGAACAGCGCCTCGCCGCGGCGCGCGACGTGATCCGGCAACTGCTGCGCTGCGCTTCGGACCAGAAGTTCGGCGGATTGATGCGCGCGCTGCAGACGTCCGACATCGATCTCGGCGACGTCTTCTTCAATCTCGCGACCGCGCGCGACCAGCAACTGCCGCAGGGCGCGCGGATCGACACCGGCAGGCTCGGCGAGGCTCTGGGCATCGAGACGAGTGGCGAAGACTTCGGCGCCGTCGACATCGGCGACTTCCTCGCCAAGGCCGCGCTCGCGCACTGGGTCGGTCAGATCCGCTCGCTCGCCAACAATGCGCGGGTCTGCGAGCATTTCCGTGTCAACGAGAGCTCGATGACCAATTTGGTCGACGAGTTGATCGCGGGATCGTCGCGTCTGGACATGCGAAGGCGGGTGGCCGACGAAATTCGACCGGAGATCACCCCGCATGCGCGACTCAAAGAGATGATGGTGAAGCCGGCGATGCTCGCCGCCAATGCGATCGGCGCCTATGTCTTCCGGTTGGGCTACGACCAGATCGAACCGTCGCAACGGCCCTCGAGGCGGGGATCCGCGGATGTGCGCATCTTCGCGCCGATGCCGGCCATGGACTTCCCGCGGCTCGAAGACCGGCCGTCGAGTTTCGACGAAAGGTTTTATAGCGACTGGTTCAGCGCCTACCTCGATTTTGTCGCCAAGAATGCCGAAAGCGTCGCCGGGCGCGCCATCAACGTCGAACAGAACGATCGCATCGGCGCGGTCCTGAAAACCTTGGCCGTCGGGGCGGCGGCCAGCCGATGAGCGTCGTCTTCACGATTTTCGACGATCCCGCCGCCGCGGAGGGCGGCCAGGCGCTGGTGCGCGTCCTCGGCGCCGCCGTAGCGGCTGCGGACGACGTGCTCACGCTCGAGACCTTGACCGAGGGGGCCGGCTATTCGGGGCCGACCCAGATTCCCGTCAGGCCGCGCGCCATCGACGGCGGCTTCGAGTTCGCGATCGGGTCGGACCTGGTCGGCCCCATGCCGCCCGGCGTCTCGGTGGCGCTCGCGCTCGAGAATGCAGGAGTCGGCGCCGAGGTCGTCTGGCCCGAATTGACGCCGGCGCGTGCGCCGAGACGGTTGACCATGCGCGTGGCGAAGCCGCGCGTCGTCGTCGAGGCCAGCCCGCCGCCGGAGCCAACGCTTCCCTCGCTGCCCCTGCCGCCGGTTCCCGACAAGCCGAAACCACCTGTCGACGCGCCGTCGACTCCCGTCGCATCGGTTCCGCCCAGGCCCGAACCCGACACGCCGCCCGTCGTCAATGCGCAAGCCGTTACGCCGCCGGACCCGCTCGTCCCGCCGCCAGACGACACTCACGTGCAGCTGACGCCCGCGCCTCCGCCGGCGCCCACGAGAAGCCTGCCGCTGACCGCCGCGCTAT
This sequence comes from Roseiarcus sp., assembly GCA_052147395.1. GTDB lineage: Bacteria > Pseudomonadota > Alphaproteobacteria > Rhizobiales > Beijerinckiaceae > Roseiarcus. Next base: position 35,275 of record JBKQKS010000246.1, on the reverse strand, counting down.
TGATGACCGTCGTCGCCTTCCTGTTGGGCGCCGCCGCGATGGCGGTGGTTTGGCGGCTCTACCCGACCCCGGCGCCGACCCCTTCGCCCTCGGCGCAAAACGCCGCGGCGTGGCCCTCGCCCTACGCGATCTTCGACCGGCTTTCGACCCGATCGCCCGCCGGCAAACCCGCGGCGCAGAATTGGCCCGCTCTCCTGGAAAACGGACGAGCCGCCGAAGACCCGATGGACAAGGCGTTCTGGATCGAATGGGCGACGCAAAAGATGCTGTCCTCGCGCCAGGCCGGCGTCGCCGCGACGCTCAGCGACTTCGCGACGGACGTGGCGAACAATGCCGAGTTCGCGGAATCCGGGCGGTTCGCTGCGGCGCGCTTTCTCTGGGAAATGGCCGCCTCCGGCGGCGACTGCGCGGCCATGGACAACATCGCCGCCTCACTATCGGGAGACGACGCCGCCGGCCGCGCCGTCTCGGCCGAGGACTGGCGCGGCCGCGCTTCGCAATGCCGTAGCCAGAGACAGTAGGAGGCGCCGGGCGCGCCGAACGTGGAGGTCGCCGGTGAGACATTTTATTCGAATGACCGCGCTCGCCGCCCTCGTCATCGGGGCTTGCGCCGCAGCGAGCGCTCAGGACAAAACGCCGAAGTTCGGCTTCTCCGACCTTCCGCTGCCGGAGGCGACGCGGGTTGCCGCGCCATCGCTCTACGACGCTTTCGTCACCGGCGAAACCTCGCCGCTCGGCGCGAAAGTCGACTCCGTGTCGCCCGATGATCTCGGTCGTCACGCCGAGGAATATTTGAAGGGCGGGAACGCCAACCCCGCCGAAGCGGCCTTCTGGCTGAAGCGGACGGTCGCCGCTACGTCGGAAGGGGTAAAAGTCAGGGCGTGGGCGCTAGTGCAGCTCGGCATCCTCACTTATGATCGTAACACGCCCGAGAGCCATGCTTTGGCGCGTCAGTTATGGGAGCTCGCCGGCGCTTGGGGTCAACCTGACGCGCTGTGCTTTCTCGGGCAATTGGCCGAGGAGGGCGACGACATGCCGACGCCGGACTTGGCCAAGGCCATCGTCTGGTACACAAGGGCCAAGGCCGCCGGCTGCGACAAAGCCGGCCCGGCGCTGGCGCGATTGAAGCCATGACGATGCGCGGGTCACGAAAAGCGACGGGGGTGATCGGGTTCGCGATGCTGGTCGTGTGCGCGCACGCCCAGGCCGCTTCGCAGCTCTTCAACCCACCGCCGAGCGCGGGCATACCGCTGCCAGAGTCGCCGACGACCCCGCCTCCCCCGCCCCCTTCGGCCGATCCCTGCGCCGCGCAGATCGCCGAGCGAGACGGCGTCGTGACCCTCGAGGTCGTCGATCCCACACGGGCGGGCCAAAGCTCGCAGGCGACGCTCGACGGCTACGTCTATGCGGCGAAATTCGATGATGCGGGCCGCATGCGTCTCGAGGCGCCGTTGTTCCACAGCATCGGCGACCTGCAATGGACGGCCGCAGACGGGTCGGTATGTCGGCGGACGGGGATTCAGTTCAACGATTTCAACTCCACGTATTTCCTGGCGCTGGTCTGGGATGGACCCTACGACCTCGCCCTCAGGATCGTCGAACCCCCAGACGGGCGTGTGGACGGGCCGACTCATTATGTTGCTCCGGAGCGGCCCAACCTGGATTTGAGCCTCGGCTACGGCTTTCTGCGGTCATTCGGGGAGCCTGTCGCCGGAACGTCACGCGTCTGGCTTTACACTGTTCCGAAGATCTCGACGCCGCTCGACGGTCAAATCATCGGGTTCGTCGACTTCCTGTCGCGCGGAAATCCGGCTCGATCGCCATTCTGTGGGGCTGGCGACGAGAGCACGGCGAACTTCAGCCTGCTGAGCCATGAGGGCGGTCCGTCGACGCAAATTCATCGCGCGGGCTTCGCGCCCAGTCCGTGCGGCTTTACGTGGCCCAGCATGAAGAACAGTTGGTTCCGAGAGAGATTTTGACTGCTACCGTTTCCGAGGGAAACGGTGTTCCGCTCGCGCGAAACTCCCCTTTTAGATCAAAGAGTTTCGCGCGATTTGGTCCCGGGATCGCGAAGCGATCACCCGGAAACCGTATAACGTCGTGGATTGGCCGAAGTGAGAGGAGACAGCGCAAAATGACACTTCGCTCCTGGATATTCGCCGGGCTATTGGCTCTGGCGTCGACGGCGGCGCTCGCGGCGCCCGTCAAAGTCACGTTGCAAGACGGCTCTGTTTTGATCGGCGACATCGTATCGCTCGTCAACGGCGTCTATACATTGCAGACGCCGAGCGGGTCGGTGACGATCAGCGCTGCGTCGGTCACGAGCATCAACACGCTGCCCGGAGGCAGCGGAGCCTCGGCCGGCAAGACCGACATCGAGCCCGGCAAACCCCTCGGGCTCGCCGGGTCGACGACGATTGGCGATGAACTCGCGCCGGCCCTGCTCGAAGCTTATTCCAAATCCGTCGGCGCGCCCGACGTGACCTGGACGCAGGAGGGCTCGCCGAGCGAGCAGCGCCTCGACGGCAAGGGACCGAACAACGCCGTCTTCACTGCACATCTGTCGCGCCACGGCTCGGCCACGGCGTTCAAGGGGCTGCTCGCGGGGTCCGCCGACATCGGCATGGCCTCGCGCCGGGTGAACAGCGAAGAGGTCGCCGCGCTTGCCGCCGCGGGCAAGGGCAATATGATGCAACCCGGGCAGGAGAACGTGCTCGCCCTCGACGGAATCATCGTCATCGTCAACAGCAAGAATCCGGTTCGCACGCTGCCGATCGCCCAGATGCGCGCCATCTATTCCGGACAAATCACGAGTTGGTCCGCAGTCGGGGGACCGGACGAGCCGATCCATCTCTATGGCCGCGACACCAATTCGGGCACCTACGACACGTTCAATTCGCTCGTGATGGCCGACGCCAAGTTCTCGACCGCGATCACCGTCGCCGCCGGCAACGAGGAGGTTTCCGAGAAGGTTCAGGGCGACCCCGACGGCGTCGGCTATGTCGGCTTCGCCTATAAGGGCGGCAACAATGCGCTGAATGTGCAAACCGAATGCGGCCTCACGTTTCCCCCGTCGGACGTCTATGTGCGGACCGAAGAATATCCGATCTCGCGGCGCCTGTATCTCTATGTGCCCAAGCCGCCGAGCCATCCCGGCGCCCGCGCCTTCATCGACTTCGCGCTCGGGAACGAAGGCCAGAAACTCGCAGCGGACTATCATTTCATCGATTTGATCCCGCAGGTCGCCTCGCTGTCGCTCGGTCGCGACGCCGTCGCTATCGACCTCGTGCAGATGGCCGACGACAAGGCGACGAACAAGTTGGATTTCGATTTGTTCTTGAGCTATGCGCATTTGGCGACGGGCGCGAATAGGGTGACGACGACCTTCAGGTTCCAGACGAATTCGTCAGATCTGGACTCGCGAGCCGTTCGTGACATCGACCGCCTCGCTGAATTCCTGAAGAGCCGCCAGCCCCACGAAGTGGCGATCGCCGGTTTCTCGGATTCGGAGGGGTCGCAGACCGGCAACGTGAAACTTTCCCAGGACCGCGCCGACGCGGTGGCGAAACTGCTGCGCGAACTTTCGGTCGATCCTGCGATCGTGAAAGGCTTCGGGCGCGTCGCTCCGGTGTCTTGCAACAGCACGCCCGAAGGCCGGCAGAAGAATCGCCGCGTCGAGGTCTGGATCGAGTAGGCGTCTGCTGGCGTCCTTGTTGAGACAATCCGTCAGGTTCTCGACTTTGCGGTGGTAGACCTCCGCGAGGCCGGGATGCAGCAGCGGCGGGATTTCGGTCTCGTCGCGCGCCCGCCACACCGCTCGTCAGCGCGGTTGGTGTGGCTGACACGGAAGGTTGTGACGATCGCGGTCAGACGAAGCCCGGCTCGGCATTTGAAAGGGACGCCGAAACGTGATCGAGCCGGCGCCTCGGATCGCGTCACGATGCCCGTGCAACCGACCTCGCGCTCGCGAGCAATTGGCCCAACTCGGGTTTGCAGGAGCCGCAGTTCGTACCCGCTTTGACGCTGGCGCCGATCGCTTCGAGGCTCATGGCGCCGGAGGCGATCGCCGCCTCGATGGTCGTGCGGCCGACGCCGAAGCACGAACAGACGGTCGGACCGAGGTCTGCGCTCGGGTCGCGCGGACGACCCGCCATCAGCGACAAGCGGGCCTCGGGCGCCAGGTCTTCGCTGGCGAATAGACCGGCCAGCCAAGTGCGCGACGGCAGCAGATGGTCCGGCGCTACGAACAAGCAGCCTTCGAGGCGGCGGTTTCTCACGCTGGCAAAACGATGGCGCCCCGCGCCGGGGTCGCGAAAGGCGACCCACTCGGTCTCGGAATCGTCCGCCCCCAGGCGCTCGCGCGCCCAGGCCTCCCAGTCTTCGGGCGCGGCGTCGCCCGCGAGTTCCTGCCGCCAGTAGCCGTCGCCAACGCCGTCGACCCAACAGGCGCCGCTCGGCGCGGCCAGCCGCCGGCGCGACAGCACGAAGGCGTGCCATCGAAAGGCGAACGGCGCGATGCGGATCGGCGTGTGTTTCGATTCCGGCTGTCCCGAGATTGCATCGACATTCGGGTTGACGAGCGCGTTGACGCGGCCGGCGCTGGCGAATTGATCGTTCCAGTGCATCGGGACGAACACGCCGCCGCGGCGCTGTCCGACCGCAAACCGCACACGAGCGACCATCGCGCCCCAGGGGCTCTCGAGCCGCGCCAACGCGCCCTCTGTGAGCCCGGCGCGGCGCGCGTCGTCCGAATGAATTTCGACGTAAGGCTCGAACACGTGGGCGTTGAGGCGGGGTGACTTTCCGGTGCGCGTCATCGTGTGCCAATGGTCGCGAACCCGCCCCGTGTTGAGCTGCAACGGAAACGCCGCGGTGGTGGCGTTGGCGGGCGCCCGCGGCGTCACAGGCAGAATCCGCGCCTTGGCGTCGGGCGTGTAGAATCGCCCGGACCCGAACAGCCTCGCCGTCCCAAGAGGCGCTCGAGCCGTCACCGGCCATTGGATCGGCTCGAGCGCATCGTAGGCGGCGTCGGAGACCTCGGCGAGCGCGGAGATGTCGAAGTCCCGAGCGCCGCCGTTCTCAAATCCGGACAGCGCCGCATGTTCGCGAAAGATTTCGGCGGCGGACGCATAGTCGAAGCCGGAATAGCCCATGCGCCGGGCCACGTCGCTGACGATGCGCCAGTCGTCGCGCGCTTCGCCCGGCGCCGGCAGGAAGCGGCGCTGGCGCGAGATGCGCCGCTCGGAATTGGTGACCGTCCCCTCCTTCTCGCCCCAGGTCGTCGCCGGCAGCAGCACGTGGGCGAACCGCGTGGTGTCGGTCGAGCGCATGCAATCGGAGACGACGACGAGCGGGCATTTCGCCAGCGCGGCGCGCACGCGGTCCGAGTCCGGCAGGCTCACGAGCGGATTGGTTCCCATGATCCAAACCGCCTCGATGCGGCCGTCGCCTACGCCCTCGAACATCTCGACCGCCTTCAGACCAGCCTTGTCGGCCATCACGGGCGAGCGCCAGAACCGTTGCACGCAATCGCGATGAACCGGGTTGTCAATCTCCATATGCGCCGCGAGCTGGTTGGCGAGTCCGCCGACCTCGCGTCCGCCCATGGCGTTGGGCTGCCCGGTGAGGGAAAATGGCCCCATGCCGGGGCGGCCGATGCGGCCGGTCAGCAGATGGCAGTTGAGGATCGCATTGACCTTGTCCACGCCGCTCGTCGACTGATTGATCCCCTGCGAGTAGAGCGTGACCACCTTCGGCGTTCGCGCGAACCAATCGAACAACAGTTGGACGCTGCCCTCCGGCAGGCCGCAGATTTCGGCGGTCCGCTGAACCGTCTGCGCGGCGACGGCGGCCAACGTTTCCGCGGCCCCGGTCGTGTGCTCCGCGACGAAAGCGGCGTCCGCGGCGCCGGAGCGTTGCAGATGCGCGAGCAAGCCGTTGTACAGCACGGCGTCGCTGCCCGAACGCAGCGGCAGATGCAGATCGGCGGCGTCGCACGTATCGGTGCGGCGCGGGTCGATGACCACGATCCGCACGCTCGCGCGTCGCGCTTTCGCGGCGACCAGGCGCTGATACAGAACCGGATGGCACCAGGCGGCGTTCGAGCCGACGAGCACGACGAGGTCGGCCTCTTCGAGGTCCTCATAACAACCAGGGACAGTATCCGCGCCGAAGGCGCGCTTGTGTCCGGCGACGCTGGAGGCCATGCAGAGGCGCGAATTGGTGTCGATGTTGGCCGTGCCGACGAAACCTTTCGCCAGTTTGTTGACGACGTAATAGTCTTCCGTCAGCAACTGGCCGGAGGCGTAGAAGGCGACGGCGTCGGAGCCGTGGCGCGCGATAGCCTCGGAGAACCCGTGCGCGACCCGGTCGAGGGCGTCGTCCCAACCTGTCGGCGCGCCGTCGACGATCGGCTTCATGAGCCGCCCTTCGAGGCCGAGTGTTTCGGCGAGCGCCGAGCCCTTCGAGCAGAGACGGCCGCGATTGGCCGGATGATTGGGGTCTCCCCGGACCGAAACCCCGCCCTCCGCGTTCGGCGTCGCTGCGACGCCGCAACCGACGCCACAATAGGGACAGGTGGTCCTGACGCCGTGGGTCGACGTTCGCGCGGCCTTGTTCATCAGACGGCGACCTTCGCCGTCGCCGGCTCGAGAGCGAGCCACAGCCGGCCGCCCTCGTGGCGGACAGCGTAGGGGCGCGCGCAGCCCGTATCCGGCGCGACCGCTTCGCCCGTCGTCAGGTCGATGACGAGATTGTGCAACGGGCAGGTCACGCGCCGGCCATGCACGATGCCTTGCGACAGCGGCCCGCCCTTGTGCGGACAGCGGTCGCTGAGCGCGAAATACTCGTCCGCTCCGGTGCGGAACACCGCGATGTCGCCCGAAGGGGTGCGCACGACGCGCGAACCCCGGCGCGGCACGCTTTCGGCGCCGCCGATTTCGATCCAGTGGGTCATGCCAGCTCCAATTCGGCCATCGGGATGAATTCGTGCGGCGCGACGCCGCCGCGGGCGCGCTCGTTCCAGGGATCGTGCTGCGCGAACTGCTGCGAATGGGCGAAGCGGGCGAACAGCGCCTTGCGGCCGGCGACGTCGTCGACGACCGCCTTGCGGATCGCCTCGAGGCCGACGCGGTCGCACCATTTGTACATGCGTTCGAGATAGCGCCCCTGTTCGCGATAGAGCTGCGTCAGCGCGGCGACGATCTCGATGCATTCATCCTCAGTGGCGACCTTGGTCAGAAATTCCGTGCCCTTGATGTGCAGGCCGGCCGCGCCGGCGAACTGAATTTCGTAGCCGGAGTCGACGCAGATCACGCCGACGTCCTTGCAGGTCGCCTCGGCGCAGTTGCGCGGACAGCCGGACACCGCGAGTTTCACCTTAGCCGGCGTCCACGAGCCCCACAGGAATTTCTCCAACCGTATGCCGAGTCCGGTCGAATCCTGCGTGCCGAAGCGGCACCAGTCGGTCCCGACGCAGGTCTTCACCGTGCGCAGACCCTTCGCATAGGCATGGCCGGAGACGAGGCCCGCATCGTTGAGATCGGCCCAGACTTTTGGCAGATCCTCCTTCTTGACGCCGAGCAGGTCGATGCGTTGGCCGCCGGTCACCTTGACGCTCGGAATGGCGAACTTGTCGGCGATGTCCGCGATGGCGCGCAACTCTTTGGGCGACGTAACGCCGCCCCACATGCGCGGCACGATGGAGAAAGTGCCGTCCCGCTGGATGTTGGCGTGAACGCGCTCGTTGATGAAACGCGACTGCTGATCGTCGCGATATTCGCCGGGCCACGCCGCCAACAAATAGTAGTTGAGCGCCGGGCGGCACGTCGGACAGCCGTCGGGCGTCGACCACTCCATGAAGTCCATCACCTCGGGAATGGTCTTCAGGCTCTGCTCGGCGATGGCGCCCCGCACTTGATCGTGGCTGAAGCTGGTGCAGCCGCAGAGCGGTTTGACCTTGGGCGCTTCGGAATAGTCGCCGAGCGTGGAGGCCAGTATTTGCTCGACCAGGCCGGTGCAGGAGCCGCAAGAGGCGGAGGCTTTGGTGTGAGCGCGCACGTCCTCGACGGTGAACAGCTTCTTCTCGGCGATCGCCTTGACGATCGCGCCCTTGCACACGCCGTTGCAGCCGCAGACTTCCGTCTCGTCGCTCATCTCGACGGCGCGGTTATGACCGGCGTGGCCGCCCTTGCTCTGTTGGGCCTCTCCGAACATTAGCCGATCGCGCATCGTCGAAACGTCGACGCCCTCGCGCATCTGCTGGAAGTACCAAGCGCCGTCGCCGGTGTCGCCGTAGAGCACGGCGCCCACGAGCCTGTTGTCGCGCAGCACGAGGCGCTTGTAGATGCCGGCGCCGGCGTCGTGCAGCACGATCTCGTCGGCGCCGTTGCCGCCCGTGAAGTCTCCGGCGGAGAACAAGTCGATGCCGGTGACCTTCAACTTGGTTGAGACCGAGGAGCCCTCGTAGCGGGCGAAGCCTTTCATCGCCAGATGGTTGGCGCAGACTTTGGCCTGATCGAACAGCGGCGCGACGAGGCCGTAGGTCTGGCGGCGGTGCTGCACGCATTCGCCGACGGCGTAGATGCGCCCGTCGTAGGTCTGCATCGTATCGGAAACGACGATGCCGCGTTCGCAATAGATTTTGGCCTTCTTGGCGAGCCCGATGTTCGGGCGGATGCCGACCGCCATGACGACCAGGTCGGCCGCGATCTCGTCGCCGTCAGCGAAGCGCACGCCGGTCACGCGATCTTCGCCGACGATCGCCTGCGTCTGCGCCGGCATCTTGAAGCGCATGCCGCGCGCTTCGAGGGTCTGGCGCAACATGCCGCCGGCGACGCTGTCGAGCTGGCGCTCCATCAGCGTGTCGACGAGATGCACGACGGTGACATTCATGCCGCGCTTCATCAGCCCGTTGGCGGCCTCGAGCCCGAGCAGCCCGCCGCCGATGACGACCGCGTTGCGGCGCGTGCTCGCGGCCTCCAGCATGACGTTGACGTCGCGAATCTCGCGGAACGTGACGACGCCGGGCAAGTCGGCGCCGGGAACCGGGAGAATGATCGGGTTCGACCCAGTGGCGATGAGCAACCGGTCGTAGGGCGTGCGTGCGCCGTTTTCGGTCACCACCTCGCAGGTGCGACGATCAATCATGTCGATTGTTTCGCCCTTGCGCAGCCTGACGTCATGCTCCTCGTACCAGGACTCGGCGTTGAGGATGATGTCGTCGACTGTCTTCTCGCCCGCCAGAACCGGCGAGAGCAGGATGCGGTTGTAATTGCCGTAGGGCTCGGCGCCGAAGACAGTGATGTCGTAGAGACCAGGCGCGCGTTCGAGAAGGGTCTCGATCGTGCGCATGCCGGCCATGCCGTTGCCGATCACGACGAGTTCGAGTTTTTTAGGCGTGTCCAGCATGTCGTCTTTCCTTCGAGCGGTTCGGTTCGATTTCAGACGCGCGCGCCTGAAACGGCGCCCCAGGTCGTGCGCCAGCGCGACTTGACCTTGGCGAGGCCGAGGAAGCCGAGCAACGCGAGGGCGGCGAAGAATGCGAAGCCCGGGCCGAAGCCTCCGGCGAGCGCCTTGGAGAGGCCGAGCGTCTTGGCGAGGAAGAAGCCGCCGATGCCGCCCGCGGCGCCGACGACGCCGGTCATCGCGCCGATCTCGTGGCGGAACCGCAGCGGAATGAGCTGAAACACCGAGCCATTGCCCATGCCGAGCGCGAGAACGCCGCCTGAGAACAGCGCGACCGCACCCCAGGTGATCGCCGGCGCCTCGGTGAGCGACCAGCCCGCCGCGCTCGGCGCCGCCGGGCCTTCGGGCATCGCCGAGATCATCAGATAGGCCGCGACGACGATGGCGAACAGGATCGAGAGCGCGCGAATGCCCCCGACGCGATCGGCGATGTAGCCGCCGACCGGCCGGAAGCCCGAACCGAAGGCGACGATGAGCGCGACGAGCAGGCCGGCGGCGACGCCAGACAGATGGTACTGCACGGTGAAATACAGCGGCAGCGCATTGGCGAGGCCGACAAAGCCGCCGAAAGTGATGAAATAGAAGAACATGAACCAGCGGCTGTCCGGGTCGGCGAACAGCTTCAGATAATCGCCGGGGCCGAGACGTTTGCGCGGAGCGGGCGCGTCTTTGGCGGCGAGCACGTAATAGACGAGGATGGCCGTCATTGGGATCAGCAGCACGCCGAAAACCGCGCGCCAGCCCCAGTTGGCGGCGATCGATGGCGCGAACAGCGTGTCGAGCACGACGCCCATGTTGCCGGCGCCGGCGATGCCCATCACAACGCCCTGATATTGCGGCGGATACCAGCGGCCTGCCTGCGGCAGAGCGACGGCGAACGACGCGCCGCCGACGCCGAGCAGCAGGCCGAACGTTTCGATCGCCAGTTTGCTGTCGAGACCGAACAACCAGACTAACGCGGTCCCGGCCATCACGACGGCCTGGGCGAGGCTGCCCGTCAGCTTGGGGCCGACTCGGTCGGCGAGCAGGCCGAGCGGAATGCGCAGCAGCGCGCCGGAAAGCACGGGAATCGCCACAAGAGTGAACTTCTCGTCGACCGAGAGCCCCATGTTCTTGGTGATGTAGACGATCAGCGGTCCGAGCGAAGTCCACGCCATGAAGCCGATGTCGAAGTAGAGAAACGCCGCCAACAGGGTCGGCCAGTGGCCCGCCTTCTCGAAGTCGTCGAGTTTCATGTGTCGGACCCTCCGTGAGAGATCGGAAGGCGGGCGCGGCTCGCGGGCGGCGAACGGCCTCGGGCGCTGGCGTCGGGCGCGCGAGATCGGACGGGAACCGCCGAACCGCGTCCGCCGTTGGACGCTGGGGCCCAAGGCCCCGATTTTCTGGGATGAGCCGCTTGGAGGACCCTCGTTGGCCCGGGCGGCGAAAAGCGAGAAGCTCGTTCTTCTCGGCTACAAAAGAGGTACGCGGAGGCTAGATTTCAGGCAAGGTCAAAACTTGTGCGCCGCAGCACGAATGTCCGCCTCGTCGCCGAAAGTTTCGGCGCCGCCGCCCGCCAGCTATTGAGCCACGGTCGCCGCGCCGAGGCCCGCCTCTTGCACGAGCCGCATACGCGGACGACGATAGAGCGATGGCCGAAGAGTTTCTTCATGTCCTGTTGATCGACGACGACGCCGTGCGGGCGGCGGTGATCGAGGAAGGCCTTCGTGAGGTCGGACATGACCGGGTGACCGTCATCACCGACATGCGTCTGCTGTTGCGCCAGATCGAACTGGCCGATCCCGACGTGATCCTGATCGATCTCGAAAATCCCAATCGCGACGTGCTCGAACAGATGTTCTTGGTGTCGCGGACCGTGCGGCGGCCGGTGGCGATGTTCGTCGATCAGTCGGATCGCGCCTCGATGGAGGCGGCGATCGACGCCGGCGTTTCAGCCTATGTCGTCAACGGCATGCGCAAGGAGCGGGTCAAGCCGGTGCTCGACATGGCGATCCGGCGTTTCAACGTGTTCCATCGGCTGCGCGAGGAACTCGACCGAACGAAGCGCCAGCTCGAGGATCGCAAGGTGATCGAGCGCGCCAAGGGCATTCTGATGAAGAGCCGCGGCCTCTCGGAAGAACAGGCGCACGCGCTGCTGCGCAAGACCGCGATGAACGAAAGTCGCCGCGTCGCCGACGTCGCGCTGAGCCTCGTCACCGCCGCCAAACTGCTGAGTTAGGAGATCCCGAGCGTGCTGACAGCCGTTGACGTCGTCGACGAGACGGAAGCCGAGGCGGAGACGGGCGTGAGATTGACGCTCGGCTTCATTCCGCTCGTCGATTGCGCCCCACTGCTGGTGGCCCGGGACAAGGGTTTCGCCCGCCAGGAAGGCCTCGCGCTCACGCTGGTCAGGGAAACATCTTGGGCCAACATCCGCGACCGCGTGATGCTCGGCCATTTCGACGCGGCGCATATGCTGGGCCCGCTGCCGATCGCCGCGACATTGGGGATCGGACATGTCGAGACGCCAATGATCGCCCCGTTCTCGCTCGGCCTCGGCGGCAATGCGATTACGCTGTCAGGCGACCTGTTTGCTCGGCTGCAGCGCGAGGGCGCCGATCTGGCGTCCGGGCCGTCCGCCATGGGCCGGGCGCTGGCGGCGACGATCCGGCAGCGCAGCGAGGAAGGCGCGCCGCCGCTTACGCTCGCGGTGGTCCACGCCTTCTCCGGCCACAATTACGAGCTGCGTTATTGGCTCGCCGCAGCGGGGATCGATCCGGATCGCGACCTGCGCATCGTCGTATTGCCGCCGCCGTTCATGGTCGAGGCCTTGGCGGAGGGCCACATCGACGGCTTCTGTGTTGGCGAGCCCTGGAACTCGCTGGCGGTCCAAGCCGGTCTCGGCGTTATCGTGGCGGCCAAGTCCTCGATCTGGCGTCACGGGCCGGAAAAGGTGTTGGGCCTGCGCGCCGACTTCGCCGAGCGCGCGCCGGAAACTCTCGCAGCGCTGCTGCGGGCGCTGCACAAAGCGTCCGAATGGGCGGAGCGGTCGGAGAACCATGGCGAACTCGCCGAGAGGCTGGCCGCGCCCGACTGTCTCGCCGCCCCGGCGGAGATCGTCCTGCGCGCGCTGAGCGGCCGGCTCGTGCGCAAGGTCGGAGCAGGCGCCGAGGAAATTCCCGACTTCCTCGCCTTTCATACCGGCGCGGCGAATTTTCCTTGGGAGAGCCACGCCCTGTGGTTCTATTCGCAGATGGCGCGCTGGGGTCAGGTCGAGTTCTCGAAGTCTGAGGCCGAGAGAGTTCGCCGCGTCTATCGCCCCGACCTTTATCGCGCCGCGCTGGCGGGCTCGGGCGTCGATCTGCCGCGCGCCAACGCCAAGGTCGAGGGCGCACTGGCCGTCCCGACACCGGTCGCTTCACGCTACGGGAAGATGGTGCTCGGCCCCGACGGCTTTTTCGACGGCCGCCTGTTCGATCCCGACGAAATCGAGGCCTATGTCGCCTCGTTCGGCGTTCCGCCGCGAGCCGTCGATTGAGTCCGCCCGTCCATCGCAGCCTGCAGGTCCGGCTCGGTTTCGCCAGCGAGACCGGCCGCCGGCCGGACAATCAGGATTACGTCGGCGCGCATTTGGGCGCCAACGGCCTGCGCGGCGGCGACATCGTCGCGGCGGTCGCGGATGGGGTCGGCGGCCACAAGGGCGGCCGGCAGGCGGCGGAACTGACGGTGCGCAGCTTCATCGAGGGCTATGCGGCGCAGCCGGCGACGCTCGGCGTCCAGCGCGCCGCCTCGCGCGCACTGGAGGCGATCAATCAATGGGTTCATGCGCAGGGCCGCTGCGACCCGGAACTCGCGGGCATGAGCGCGACCTTCTCCTGCCTCGTCCTGTCGCGCCGAGCGGGTCATGTCATTCATGTCGGCGACAGCCGGATCTATCGTCTGAGCGAAAGACGGCTCGATTGCCTGACCAACGACCATGTCGCGGGGCGCGGCGATCTCGCCCACGTTCTGCTGCGAGCGGTGGGCTTCGAGGCCTTCCTCAAGGTCGACCACCTCGCCATCGGGCTGCGACCGCATGACCGGTTTCTCATCTGCTCCGACGGCGTGCATGGCGCGTTGGCAGACGCGCGGCTGAAAGCGCTGCTCGACGAGCGCACGGCGCCGGATGATGCGGCTAGCAGAGTTGTCGAGGCGGCGCTGAGCGCCGGCAGTCGAGACAATGCGACGGCATTGGTGCTCGACGTCGTCGATCTGCCCGCCGCCGACCAGGACGAACTCGCCGATGCGATCGCCGAACTGCCGATCCTCGCGCTGCCGGAGTCGGGCGACAGCGTGGACGGGTTCCTGCTCGGCCCGGTGATCTCGGACGGCCGTTACAGCCGGCTGTTTCGGGCAACCGACGGCGTCGACGGGCGCGAGTTGGCGCTGAAGTTTCCGCATCCGCGGGTGGCGACCGAGACCTCCTATCGCTCGGCCTTCGTGCGCGAGGCCTGGGTCGCCGCGCGCATGCGCAGCCCCTGGATCGGCGAAGTGATCGAACTGCCGCCCGGGCGACAGACGCGCCTCTATTCGGCGATGCCCTTCTACGACGGCGAAACGCTGGAGCGGCGGCTCCTGCGCTCGCCGATCTCGCTGGTCGAGGGCGTCGGCGTCGCGATCAAACTCGCGCGCGCCGTCGATGCGCTGCATCGCGCTGGCGTCGTTCACCGCGACATCAAGCCCGACAACGTGATCCTGACCTCCGACGGCGGGCTGCGGCTCGTCGACCTGGGCGTCGCGCGCGTTCCCAGGCTCGAAGAGTTTCCCGCGGGCGACATACCGGGCACGCCGAGCTTCATGGCGCCGGAACTGTTCCGCGGCGAGGCCGGCGACGAAGCCTCGGACCTCTATGCGCTCGGCGTCACGGTCTACCGCATGTTCTGCGGCGGCTACCCCTATGGCGAGGTCGAGCCGTTCATGACCCCGCGATTCGGCAAATACGTTTCGATCTCGCGCGCGCGGCCCGACCTGCCCGCCTGGCTCGACGTCGTCGTCGGCAAGGCCGCCGCCGTCGAACCGGCGCAGCGCTTCGGCGACGCGATCGAATTCGCCTACGAACTCGAACAGGGCGCGAAGCTCGCGGCGCCGACGTCGCCCATCAGGCCGCCGCTCTACGAGCGCAATCCGCTCGCGGTCTGGAAGCTGATCGCCCTGGCGCTGGCGATCGCCCTCCTCGCGCTCTCGGCTAGAGACTTTGGCGGCAAATGGCGATGAGCGACGCAGACTTGGCCGTTTGTCTCGCGTGCTGTGGCGCCGCGGGCGCCATCAGGGGCGCCAATCGAACCCGTTCAGCTTCGCGTGACCGCTGTCGCGACATACGCGGACGTCCGCGCACCATTCGCGAACGGCCGCTTATGGCGTGGAATCGCCGAGAGAACTCGTTCCTGTTCCCGCGTTAGCAGCTGGGTTTCGTCATCAGCGCGCAGCACCCACCAAGAGAGGTCATCGGGATCGGCGAACTTCACATGCCCCTGGCGATGCAGCGCGCAGGACGTGTTTTGCGCCCTGCCGTGAAATGCCAAGTCTCCCGGCGACGGTTCGTCCCTCTACGGGTCGATCCAACATTTCCAGCAATCGGCGACCGCTCGGAGACGGCTCTCGGTTATCGTCGCTAGGTTCGCCGGCACGCTCCGGGATGATGAGACACGTTTCCCCAAGAGGCGTTGCGCGCCAAACGATCACTCGCTTGCCGCTCCTCTCGGCGAGCCCTAACGACTCCAATGCGGCAAGCGACCGGATCACCTTCTTGACCGACAGCCGCGCAGCCATCGCGATTTGTGGCGCCGACATTTTTCTCGACCTCAACGCCGCAAGGCAGGCCTCATGGGAGCTTGCCAGGGTAACGGCCTGCGTTTCCGAGATCATAAGTCGAGCTCCCACTGATTCGGGCGTTTCGCTATTCATACTTCGGTTGTGGGCCGAGCAAAAATCCTGGGAACCGTTGTACGCGCGAAATTTGCTATTTGCGCCCGACGCTGGTGCAATATCTTGCCGCCGCGCGGCCTCCAAGACGGCTGAATGGGCGCGCCGTCCAGGTCGGCCAAGCGGAAACGTGGGTTCCCGAAAGCGCACCGTGGCGCCGATATGTCACTCCGGGCGTGACCATAGGCGGGCGCGCCCATGCTCGTGTGGGGCCTATGTCAGCAGACGGCGCAGCCCGATCATGTCTGATTCTTTCCGTTGGTCGCGGAGGTCTCGTGAACAGGTCTCTGCGGGCTACATTGTCGGACCTGTGAGGCAAAATTGTCAGCCTTCTCGACGCACTCCCTTCATCCCCAGGCGTTTCGAGACTCGTTCTCCAACCTCCCTCGCAACCGTTTGAGCGCCGCATAGGCCGACGACATTGCATCGGGATATGCGCGCTGATCTTTCAGGGCGTTGTCGATCACGGCCAACAAGCAATCGACATCCCAACTGTAAAGTCCGATCGGTCGCTTGCCCGAATACGCCTCAACCCGCCTGTCGAGGCCAAAAGCCTCGACCATGTCGATTGTGAAGCGCTTCAATTCGTGGAGCTCATCCCCCGTGATGAGGATCGCCAGCTTCACGTCGTTCCCTCCCGGTTTCATTTGGTTCCTCGCTGTTGAGCGTGGGTAGCGTGGGCTAAGCGGGCGGCCTGAGGTCGAGCCTCTCCGGGCGCGCCATTTCGAGAATGGGTTTTTGCGGCGTTTCATCAATAATTCAAGTTCTATCTCAATTACATACGTGTTCGCCGTCTTATCCTGAGCGGCGCGCCGTTTGCAACAACAGTCGAGACAAAACTGCGAACATCATCTCGAATTGCGAGCGAACGAGCCCTTGGCTGGACGGCGACTTGGCTCGGCGCATAATTCCTGATCCGCGGGATGGGAACCGCTCGCGAATCGCGTTCGAGGGTTTCGCGCTCGAGAATCGTGCGTCGATCCTTCGGCCGATCGACATGGATGAGGGCGCCGCGGAGAAACGGTCTCATTGTTCGCCGTCGACATGCGTCTCGAGCGAGCCGGCCGACGAGGAGCGTGCGATCAATAACGTATCAGATCGAGCAGATCCTCCTCTGACAATTTGCCGCTGACCTCCGTCCCTTCCAGCAGGTCGTTGGCGAGGTCGCGTTTCGAGCGATGCAGCTCGACGATCTTTTCTTCGATCGAGTCGCGCACGATGAGCCGGTAGACGGTGACGGGACGCTGCTGGCCGATGCGGTGGGCGCGGTCGCTGGCCTGATCCTCGACGGCGGGATTCCACCAGGGGTCGAGATGGATCACATAATCGGCGGCGGTGAGATTGAGCCCCGTGCCGCCGGCCCTCAGGCTGATCAGGAACAGGTCGCCCTGCCCCGCCTGAAACGCAGCCACCCGTTTTTGGCGTTCCGCGGCCGGAGTCCCGCCGTCCAGATACTGATGTGCGATTGCGCGCGCGACGAGCGCTTCGCGCACGCGCTCCAACTGGCCGACGAACTGGCTGAAGACCAGCGCCTTGTGTTTGTTGCGGATGAGATCGTCGACGAGTTCGAGGAACGCCTGCAACTTGGCGCCGGGCAATGGCGTCGTAGGATCGATGAGGCCGGGGTGGCAACAGGCCCGGCGCAGCTTCGTGATTTCGGCGAGAATGTGAATGCGAGTCTGGCCGCCGCCGCTGTCGCTGAGCTCGGCGAGCGTTTCCAGCGCGCGGAGACGCAAGGCTTCGTAGAACGCCCGCTCGTCCTCGGGCAGGTCGATTTCCACAGTGACTTCCGTGCGCGGCGGCAGTTCCGAGAGCACCGCGCTCTTGGTTCGGCGCAGCATGAACGGCCGGATCAGGGCGCGCAGCGAATGCAGCGCGTTCGCGTCGCGATTGCGCTCGATCGGCGTCGCGAAGCGGCGGCCGAAGCTTTCGCGCGAGCCCAACAGGCCCGGATTGATGACGGCGAACAGGCTCCACAATTCATCGAGATAGTTTTCGATCGGCGTTCCCGTCAGCGCGACGCGAAAATGCGCTTTCAGACGTTGACCCGCCTGAGCGCGCCGGGTCTCCGCGTTCTTGATCGCCTGCGCTTCGTCGAAAACCACCATGCGCCAGTCGATCTCCGCCAGCCGGTCCGCCTCTTGATGCAGGAGCCCGTAGCTGATGACCAGCACGTCCATCGCCGCGAGACCCGCCAGGATCTCCGCTCTGCCGCCGGCCGCGCCGAAACGGCGGATCGCCAGGCTGGGGGCGAAACGGTCGAGTTCGTTTTCCCAATTGTGGCAGACCGACGTCGGCGCGATCACCAGACAGGGCCCGTGAGGCGCCTCATCGAGCATCGCCGCGATGGCTTGCACCGTCTTGCCCAGTCCCATGTCGTCGGCCAGACACGCCCCCGCCTGCCAAAACGCCAGCCGCGACAACCAACGAAACCCTTCGAGCTGGTAATCGCGCAATTCCGCCTGCAGCGTCGAGGGGACTTTTGGCTCGAGCCGCCCGGCGGCGCTGAGGCGCTCGACGAAGTCCTTCCACTCCTTGTCGGCCTTCAGCTTGCCGGCGTCCCCCGCGATGTCCCGCGCGGCGACGCTGGCGAGCATCGGCAACCGTCGCCCCTTGCCGTGATCCTCCGAGATGCCTTTCAATCGCTCCAGTTGTTGGCGAAACTGGTCCGTCAGCGCCAGAAACCCGCCATCGGCGAGCGGCACGAACCGGCCTCGAGCTTTCTCCAGCCGCGACAGCAAATCGCGCATATCGAGGACGAGATCGTCATCGACCTTCACCTCGCCTTCCATCTGGAACCAATCGCGGGCGCGGGCGATCTTGAGCGAGAAGTTTTTGGCGGAGACCTCGCCGCGGACGCTCAGCCGTTTGCCCTCGGGCCATTCCACCGCGATCGGCGGCTGATGCTGGCCAACTTGCAGCAGGAACTCCAAGGCCGAGCCGGCGTCCTCGAGGCTCCACTCGTAGGCGGCCGATTCTCGCGCGTCGAGCAGCGTCAACTCGGCCGATAGCGCGTCCGCGAGAGCGCGTTCGGCGTCGAGATCGCGATGGGCGCGTTGGCGGACGCCATCGATCGCCGCCAGCACGGATTTGCCGCCGAGGCCGACGAGATAGAACGGACCTTCGGGGCCGAACGGGCGCGTGACGAACGTCACTTTCAGCCCGTCGGCGACGGGTTGGATCTGCAATACGGGTTCGGGCCGTCCAGACATCGCCGGCAGATCGGCATCGGCGATGTCGGCGCGGATGGGGAGGCTCGGATGCTGAAGCCTGACCAGCGCCATCACGCGCTCGCGGCCTTGGCGCGGCACGAGGAGGCCGTTCTCGCCGAGAATTTCCTGGACAGCGAGCAGTCGCGCGGCGAAATCCACGACCCGCCATCGCGTCGGGGTCTCAGCTTCCAGGAACGCCGTCGGCTGGGTCGCACGGTGCGACAGCTGGAAACGATAGCCGCCGGCATGCTCGCTCGCCACCAGTTCGACCGGATAGGCAACGAGTTCCAGGCGCTGGTCGCGGCGCCGGCTGTCGAACACCAGGGGATGATCGACCAGCGCCAGGAGGGTCGCGTAGTCGTCGAATTCGAAATTCTCTTGACCCCAATGGCCGACGGAGGTCTTCTCGATGGCGCGCAGCGCCCGCCGATCCTGGTCGCTGAGATAGTCGAGCTTGGGGTCCTGGTCGTGCAGCCGTTTCATGGCGACGTTGCGGCCAGGGGTCCAGCCGTCGACGCCCTTGGCCGATTGCTCCAAAACTTCGATCCGCTTGGTTTCGAGATCGACGAACCACACGAGCCGTCGTGATTTCGCCGCCGTGGGGGCGACGACCGGCGCCGGCGCGCCGGCGCCGAGGAATTGGGCGAGGCTATCGAATCCTCGCTCCCATGGCTGCTGCAGCTTTATGAGCTCGGTGAACGCGATCCGCGGGGCGCGGTCCCGCGGCTCGAGCAAAAAGTCCTCGTAGGGCGCGGGCCGCGGCGAGATCTTGGCCAGGATCTCGGCGTGAACCCCGGCGATCAGCGGCAATGTGCGCCGCAGAGCGACGAACCGCGCCGCAGTGTCCACGATCGAGGCCTCGGCCAGCGCGGGATCGACGAGGAACTCCACCAACGCGCGGCAGGCGGCCGACACCGGTTCGCGCACCGCGGCTTTTCTCAGCGCCCCGAGCAGGGTCCGGGCCTTCGCCTCCGCTCCCCGCAGCAGCAACAGCAGGGCCTGAATGGCTTGGAATCCGGCGCCGAACGGCGTGCCGTCGTTACCGATCGCGTCGAGATGGGTCTCAATTTCCGCATGCAGCGCGGCATCGTCGGCCCGGATCAGCGCCAGCAGGAAAAACAGCCCGTTGTAGCCCTCGAAAAACGCCTTCCTCCGGCCGGTTTCCTTCTTGTAGAGCTTGAGCGCCGTGCGATATTCGGCGAGCGCTTCGTCGTTGCGGCCCTCGAGAAACTCCACCGACGCCAGCAGAAGATCGCGATTGTAAGGCTTGGTTTCCGGCGTCTCCTCCGCCATCGCGAGGATCTTCCGCCGCGCGGCGACGAGCTCGCCCGCGAGAATATCGACACGCAACAGCGCCCATTTGAATTCGGCGTAACCTGGCTCATCCTCGCGCTCGCGGTAATGCGCGAGAAGGGCGGGCATGTCGGCGCTCGCTTCGCCCGTCGAAATCAAACCCGCGAGCTTGACCCAGAACAGCCGAAACTGAATATCGGGCGCGAGACCGGCGAGCCAGGACACGTTCAGCATCGCATCCGCGAACAGCTCTTCCAGGATATGCCGGCTGGGCGCCAGGCGGTGGGCTTTGTCGTATTCGTCGATTACGAGGCGGAAGGCCTCGACATCGTTCTGGTAGATCGCCAGCCGCAATCTGACGCCGAGGCCGGGATCCGATTGCGGGGAAGACGAATAATAGTAGCGGCGGCTCGCCTCCGCCGGAAACATCCGGCGCACGGCCTCGGCGGCTGTGGCGCCCTCGGGCGCGGCGATCATTTCGATCGCCAGGTCGTGGCGCAGCGGTTCGACGCAAGAAAAATCCGCATCCAACAGCCCGAGCGACAACAGTCGGTTCAGTATCGGGTTGACGGAGGTGTAGCTCCATGAGCCGTGGCCCGGCGCGGCAACCCCCGATCCGTTCAAAAGGGTGAGAAAGTCGGTTTTGTTGATCGCTGCGCCAACCAGCGCTTTCAACCCGAGAAGGCTCCGCTCGGCTGGCGTCGCTCGCGCGAGTTGTTCGATGAGATCATCGCGCGATCGCGCGCGCTTCGGCGGGTCTTCGGCGGGTTCGATCGCCAAGCTCAATTGCGCAGACCTGGAAGGGAATTTCACGAACGGGCCCTCGCGCGAATCCATCGACGGTATTGGTGAGGGCGAATATCATAGCCCGAAGCGCGACACACATTTTCGATCGGAATCCGAGATATCCCCCGACTCGTTGAAGAGCCGGCAAAAAAGGCTTGCGTTTGGCAGTTGTCCGGATTCGGATGGGGCCATGATTCGCGGCGGCTTTCCGAGATAAGAGGATCGCAGGGCTGTGTTCGCGTTGGCGCGCGACGGATCGTCGCTTTGCCGCGTGACGCGGCGGGCCAATGCGCTGGTGCTGCATCGGCGGGGTCTCGAATATCGCAAGCCCGAAGTCATCTCGCGCAACCCCCGGATCGAGGCCGGGGGCGACGAGAAAGCCCACAAGGCTATCATCGCTGCTTACGAAAACACCTTGAATTCCATGGGCGACGACGAGGTCGCGCTGTTTGTGGATGCGGATGCAACCCCTCTCCTGAAAGGCAACCTTGTAGCCGGGGTCGCTGACCCCGGCAGCCGCTCGACGACCGCGGCTACAGTTGGGGGTCTTTCATGCATCAAGGTGCGCAAAAGCGCATGGAAACTCATCCGCGCTTTGCGCCCCCCCGAGGCGGTGCAAGGCGCCCCGGAGTCCCACAGGGGGAGAAGGGGAAATCCCGCACTCCGGCGCCTAAACAGAGCGGATCGACCGGAAACCGTATAACGGATACAAGTCGACCAGAGCGGACTCGCGGCCGACCCGTTCTCGAATAAGTGTCGACAATTGAATTCGCACATATAGCTGCGCTACCCGCGGGGTCCCGATCGGCGCTGACCGGGACCCCATTTCAACTTCCGTTTTCACCGTCGTGTCAGAGAATTGAATGCAACTTCATCGCCGGTCCTGCGAAGGCGCCGAAACGCACAAAACGTCCCGAAGCAAGCGCTCGGCGACTTATTGCTTTCTGGACTGTCACCGCCGGCGCGACTTCGACAGTGAAGCATTCCCTGTCGAGACGCGCGGCGAGCGGAAATTCGTCCAACATCTCCCGCCAGTATGATCGGATACTCGGCAGATGATTCAATTGTAAGCAATGTTCGTGCGAGTTTGCTGATTCTTTGAACGCGAATTGTGATGCGCTTTCAGGCATAGTTTCTGCGCAGCTTTCGATTTCAGGCGGCCTCTCGCGCGGCGCTGAAAGGAGCGGAATATGTCCGTGATCGAACCTGCTGTGGCGTTCGCGGCGCACGACCTCGGGCGGCGGCGGCACAGCTCGCCAGATATTGCCCTGATGGGCATCTACGAGATCTCGAAGATCTTGAACGACCCGGCGCGCCTCGATCAGACGCTCGCCGGCGTCGTCAACGTGATGAGCAGTTTTCTCGAGATGCGGCTCGGCATCGCGGCGATCCTCGACGAGCGCGGCGATCCGGAAATCGTCGCTTGCTCAGGCTGGGCGGGGGAGACCAAAGGCCGGCCGATCGACACGTTGCCGCGCGTCGTCATCGACCGCATCGTCGCGACCGCAACGCCAGTCGTCGTCGAGGACATTTTCGCCGATCCGCTGTTTGCCAGCGTCGCCGAACGCATCGCCAGCCGTCTCGACGGTCACGTCGCCTTCATCGGCGTGCCGATCAAGAGCCGCGAGCGGGTCGTCGGCACGCTGTCGATCGCGCGCGCCTGGCACGGCCAAGGCGGCCCCGGATTCGACGACGATCTGCGGTTCCTGAGCATGGTCGCCAATCTGGTCGGCCAGACCGTCCGCCTGCATCGCATGCTCGCCGCCGAGCGCGTCAAACTGATCGACGAGAAGCACGCGCTCGAAAAGGCGCTCAACGAGCAGATCGACGCCCGCAGCCGCCCGCCTTCGCCGAAGGTCAGCGGCATCGTCGGCGAGAGCCCGGCGATCCGCCGCGTGCTCGACACGATCGGCATCGTCGCCAAGACCAATTCGACCGTGCTGCTGCGCGGCGAAAGCGGCACCGGCAAGGAACTTTTCGCACGCGCCCTCCATGAGCTTTCCCCGCGCAAGGCCAAAGCCTTCGTCAAACTGAACTGCGCGGCTCTGCCCGAAAGCGTGCTCGAATCGGAATTGTTCGGCCACGAACGCGGCGCCTTCACGGGCGCGATCAACCAGCGCGCCGGCCGCTTCGAACTCGCCAACGGCGGCACGCTGCTGCTCGACGAGATCGGCGAGATTTCGGCGAACTTCCAGGCGAAACTGTTGCGCGTGCTGCAGGAAGGCGAGTTCGAGCGCGTCGGCGGGACGCGCACGCTGAAGGTCGACGTGCGGCTCGTCTGCGCGACCAACAAGAACCTCGAAGAGGCCGTCGCCAAGGGAACGTTTCGCGCCGATCTCTACTACCGCATCAACGTCATACCGATATTCCTGCCGCCGCTGCGCGAGCGGCCCAGCGACATTGCGCTGCTCGCGCGCGCGTTCCTCGAGCGCTTCAACAGCGAGAACGGCCGCAAGTTCACGCTGTCGAGCGGCGCCGTCGAAATGCTGAAGCGTTGCGACTTTCCCGGCAACGTGCGCGAGCTGGAAAACTGCGTGCGCCGCACGGCGACGCTCGCCGCCAGCGAGACGATCACCAAGGACGACCTCTCCTGCGCGTCGGGCGATTGTCTGTCATCGGTGCTGTGGACCGGCCACAGCCACGGGGTGTTTGCCGACCCGATCGACGAACTCGCGCGCGGCCGCACGATCGCCGCGCCGACGCCCGAACGCGCGCCGTCGCCGCCCGCGCTTCCGTCCGCCTCGCGCGCGGCCGACCCGGCGCCCTGCGATCACGCCGATTCGCCCGTATGCCCGGCCAATACGCGACTGACCGAGAAGGAACGCCTGCTCGACGCGATGGAGCGCACCGGCTGGGTGCAAGCCAAAGCCGCCCGCCTCATCGGCGTCACGCCGCGCCAGATCGGTTACGCGCTGCGCAAATATCGCATCGAGATGAAGCGGCTGTAGCCGAGGTCGTTGACCTCGGCCTTCGCGCCAGCGGCTCTGTGCCGCACGTTCCCGGCAGCGGAACCCGCCGAGGTCGTCCTTCGACAAGCTCAGCATGAGGGACCTCGGCTACATCGGCGCCCGGCAATTCGTAACGCCGATGTCGGCATCCTGACACAGACGTGTCTGTTGTCGCCGCGCCCACCCGACACAGAGTCTAACCCCTTGATTTTCTGAAGTACACCGTCTGGCACGGCGTTTGCGTGCGAGGTCGTCGAAACCATCTGTCACAGGACGGGCCGACCATGAGCGCAGCGATCTCTCTCGACCAGCTCGCCCCGATCGACTTCGAGGCGATGAAGGCGGCGGCGACGTCGGGCGGCTGTTCGTCGTCGTCCTGCGGGACCTCCAGCGCGCCCGAGGACATGGACGCTGCTCTGTGGGAGCGCATCAAGGATCATCCCTGCTACTCGGAAGAGGCGCATCATTATTTCGCGCGCATGCATGTCGCCGTCGCGCCCGCCTGCAACATCCAGTGCAACTACTGCAATCGCAAATACGATTGCGCCAACGAGAGCCGCCCCGGCGTCGTCTCGGAGAAACTGACGCCCGATCAGGCGACGCGCAAGGTCATCACCGTCGCCAACGAGGCGCCGCAATTGTCCGTGCTCGGCATCGCCGGTCCGGGCGACGCCTGCTACGACTGGAGGAAGACCAAGGCGACCTTCACGCAAGTCCGCGCTGTCATTCCCGACATAAAGCTCTGCATCTCGACCAACGGCCTGTCGCTGCCCGACCGCGTCGACGAACTCGTCGACATGAACGTCGACCATGTGACGATCACCATCAACATGGTCGATCCCGAGATCGGCGCGAAGATCTATCCCTGGATCTTCTACCAGAACCGTCGCTGGACCGGCGCCGAAGCGGCGAAGATGCTGCACGAGCGGCAGATGCTCGGCCTCGAGATGTTGACGCAACGCGGCATTCTGACCAAGATCAATTCGGTGATGATCCCGGGCGTCAACGACGAGCATCTCGTCGAAGTGAACGCCTGGGTGAAGGCGCGCGGCGCCTTCCTGCACAACATCATGCCGCTGATCTCGGACGCCGCGCATGGTACGCATTTCGGGCTCGTCGGCCAGCGCGGACCGACTGCGGCGGAACTCAAATCGCTGCAGGACCGGCTCGAAGGCGGCGCCAAGATGATGCGCCATTGCCGCCAGTGCCGCGCCGACGCGGTCGGTCTCATCGGCGAGGATCGCGGCCAGGAATTCCTGCTGGACAAACTGCCGGAACAGGCAGCTTACGACCCGAGCCGACGCGCCGCCTATCGCGAGATCGTCGCCGAGGAGCGCGGCGATCATGTGGCGGCCAAACGCGTCGCCGACGAGGCGGTCAAACAGGCGGCGCAAGGCGGGCGACCCGTGCTGGTTGCGGTCGCGACCAGAGGCGGCGGCCGTGTCAACGAACATTTCGGCCACGCGCGCGAATTCCAGGTCTACGAAGCGTCCGCCAAGGGCGTCGCCTTCGTCGGCCACCGCCGCGTCGACAATTACTGCATGGGCGGCTTCGGCGAGGACGCGACGCTCGACGCCACCATCGCCGCGCTCGCCGACATCGAATTCGTGCTGTGCGCCAAGGTCGGCGAATGCCCCAGGGACATGCTGAACGCGGCGAATATCGAAGTCAGCGACGCCTATGCCTACGACTACATCGAGAGCGCGATCGGCGCGCTCTATGCCGAACGCTTCGGCGAGGAGACCGCGCGCGCCGTCGCGTGAGGGAACGGCGCTCAACTGGAAGAGAGGAACAACATGGCCTTCAAGATCATCACCTCGCAATGCACGGTCTGCGGCGCTTGCGAATTCGAGTGCCCGACCGGCGCCATCAAGATGAAGCGCGAGACCTACATCATCGATGCGAAAATTTGCACCGAATGCGAGGGGCATTTCGATAAGCCGCAATGCAACGCCGTATGCCCCGTTCCCAAGACCTGCGTGAAGGCTTGACGGAGACGGCAAAGTCGGTCGCGGCGGCGCCCCACGAGCCCTATGCGGCCGAGGATGGCCCGTTCGACTGGCTCGGCAATCCCGTCTCCTGCGCGGACTGCCCGCATGACGAAATCCGCAAGGCCGGCAAGTGCGATCTCGGCCGAACCTGCGTGCGCGATCGGCGCGCGCGCCGCATCGACCGCTTTTTCGCGGCCTTGCCGGCAGAGGCCGATCGCCATCTGAACCATCCCTATTTCGAGGTCAGAACGATCGCCGCGCGCTATGCGACGCCGTTCCGCCTGACGGCGTTGATTGACGATGGCGAGCCCGACGTGCGGGCGATGGTCGCGCTGCGGCTGCCGGTGGCGCGCGTCGGCAAGCTCGCCGACGATCCCGACCCTCGGGTGAGAATCGCGCTGGCGCAACGGCTGCAGGGCGAAGCGCTCGCCGCGCTATTCCATGACGCCGACTATTCCGTGCGCCTCGCCGCGGCGCGGCGCGCCGAGCCGGCGCTACTGGTGCGGCTGATTGACGACTCCGACGTTTCTGTGCGCCGCGAGGTCGCGCGCCGCGTTCCCGTGGCTTCGCTGCCGGCGATGGCGTGCGATCGCGAGCCGCTGGTGCGGCTCGAAGTCGCGGGCCGGCTTTCGCCGGGGGCGCTGAAGCTGATGCTGTATGACGCCGACTTTCGCGTCCGGTTCGTCTGCGCCGAGCGGCTCGCGCTCGCCGATCTCGGGCCGCTCGTCGACGACGAGGACGAACTCGTGCGCGAGGTCGCGCGCCGGCGCCTGCTGGCGGGAGACGAATGATGGGCCTGGCGCGCGAGCAGGAAGTCGAAGTCAGCGGCCCGCCGGTCTTCCGCCCGGGCGAGAAGGTGCGCGCGACCAAATATGTCAAAAACGACGGCACCTATCCGCGCCGCGAAATCGGCGACGTCCTGGTGCGCAAGGGCGAGACCGGCTACGTCCGCGACATCGGCGTCTTCCTGCAGCAGTTCTACATCTACGCGGTCGAATGGACCGAAAGCGGCACGCTCGTCGGCATGCGCGGCAAGGAGCTCGAAAGCCTGGCGCCGCCGGCGCCCTACCAGAGGGACCAGCTACAATGAAAGTGATGATCCGCCGCGGCGACAAGGGTCTGTCGGCTTATGTCGCGAAGAAGGACCTCGAAGAACCGATCGTCGAGACCGAGCGCGAAACGCTGTGGGGCGGCGCCGTCAAGCTGCGCAACGGCTGGACGCTGATCCTGCCGGATATGCCCGCCGACACGCGGCTGCCGATCACCGTCAACGCGAGAAAGCTCGGGAGCGAGGAATGAGCGATCTCATCGAAACGGCGCCGTTGCATGACCTGTCGGGCCTCATCGCAGAAGTCCGCGGCGCGCTGTCAGCCGACGAGTTGATCCCCTATCTCGGCCCCGGATTGCTGGCGCTGTCGGGTTCGGCTCTGCCGAGCGCGCCGGAGGACGTCGCCGCCCAGCTCAACAAGCGCGCGCCGGCGCCGAGCCGTATCCGCTCCAACATGTGGTCGGTCGCGCAGTTCATCGAAGGCCGCCGCCATCGCAAGACCTTGCAGGCCTTCATGGCCGACATCTTCGCGGCGCCGTCGCCGGCTTCGCCGCTGCTCATGGCGCTTGCTGAGTTCGACCTCGCGCTGGTCGTCAATTCCTGGTACGACGACGGCTTCGCGACGGCGCTGAAAGCGGCTGGGCGCGGCGACTTCGTCGAAATCCAGGGGGTGACCCGCGCCGGCTTCTCGAACGGTTGGACGCGCGCCTATAATGGCGACGGCGTCGAGATCGATCCGGCGACCGCTGGCGACGCACGGACTATCGTGTATTCGCCGCACGGCGGCGTGCGGCCGGCGAAGAATTTCCTCGTCTCGGATTCCGACTATGTCGAGGCGATGACGGAAATCGACATCCAGTCGCCGATTCCCGACGCGGTGAAAGCGCGACGCACGACGCGCGGATTCCTGTTCATGGGTTGTCGTTTCGACGACCAGATGCTGCGCACCTACGCGCGCCAGATCATGAAGCGCTCCAAGGGCCCGCATTACGCGGTGATCGACGCGGCGACGGCGACGCGCAACGAGCTGCGCTTCCTCGAGGAGCGCGAGATCACGCCAATCAACGCGCCGCTCGCCGCGGTGCAGGCGGCGCTCGGCTGAGCTACGAGCGGCGCGTCAAACAAACGGGGATCGTCGGCGCGCCCGGCGGTCCCCGAATGTTTTTGTCGACCTCGCAGTCCGATGCGCAGAGCGGCGGCGCGTTTTTGTCGCCTTTGTCGTGTGTGCGACACGACCGCGTCGCGACCGGCGCGTGGCCCATGGAGGCGATATCTATTTGTTATCGCGCCGCAATTGCCGATGACCAAAGCTTGGCACGATCCTTGAAGACCAGTATGCGCGAGGCGGCGAAGCGTGCTGCCGAAGGTTTGAACGGGGGTCGCGCGATCTCCCAATCGGAAAGGACCTACACATGGCTGGGCTTCGTCAAATCGCATTTTACGGCAAGGGCGGCATCGGCAAATCGACGACGTCGCAGAATACGCTCGCGGCGCTGGTTGATCTCGGCCAGAGGATCCTGATCGTCGGCTGCGATCCCAAGGCCGATTCCACCCGTCTCATCCTCAACGCCAAAATGCAGGACACCGTGCTCAGCCTCGCAGCCGAAGCCGGCTCGGTCGAAGACCTCGAACTCGAGGACGTGTTGAAGATCGGTTACAAGGGCATCAAGTGCACCGAGTCCGGCGGCCCCGAGCCCGGCGTCGGCTGCGCCGGACGCGGCGTCATCACCGCCATCAACTTCCTCGAAGAGAACGGCGCCTATGACGATGTCGACTACGTCTCCTACGACGTGCTCGGCGACGTCGTCTGCGGCGGCTTCGCCATGCCGATCCGCGAGAACAAGGCGCAGGAAATCTACATCGTGATGTCCGGCGAGATGATGGCGCTCTATGCCGCCAACAACATCGCCAAGGGCATTCTCAAATACGCCCATTCCGGCGGCGTGCGCCTGGGCGGCCTCATCTGCAACGAGCGCCAGACCGACAAGGAGCTGGAGCTCGCCGAGGCGTTGGCCAAGCGCCTCAACTCCAAGCTGATCCACTTCGTGCCGCGCGACAACATCGTCCAGCACGCCGAATTGCGCCGCAAGACGGTGATCGAATACGCACCCGAAAGTCAGCAGGCGCAGGAATATCGCACGCTGGCCGAAAAGATCCACGCCAATTCCGGCAAGGGCACGATTCCGACGCCGATCACCATGGAAGAGCTGGAAGAAATGCTGATGGAATTCGGCATCATGAAGACCGAAGAGCAGGCGCTTGCCGAGCTGCAGGCCAAAGAAGCCGCCGCCGCGGCGAAGGCTGCGGCTGCGGTCTGACCTTGCGCCTAGGGGCGATGCGCGGCCCGGCCCTTGAACCCGGCGGCGCGCGTCGATCCCGTCCGCTTTCGAATCTCTCCTCACAGGAGTGGGCTACATGAGCCACGATCATCATCACGACGCCGAGCTGAATGAGCAGATCATCAGCGACGTGCTCGCGCAGTATCCGGACAAATTCGCCAAACGTCGGCGCAAGCATCTCTCGGTCGCCAAGCCTGCGGGCGAGGCGGAAGAGCACGGGGATAGCCAGCCTCTGAGCGAGTGCGAGGTCAAATCCAACATCAAGTCGATCCCCGGCGTGATGACGATCCGCGGCTGCGCCTACGCCGGCTCGAAAGGCGTGGTCTGGGGCCCAATCAAGGACATGGTCCACATCAGCCACGGCCCCGTCGGCTGCGGCCAGTACAGCTGGTCGCAGCGCCGCAACTATTACATCGGCAAGACGGGCGTCGACACCTTCGTCACCATGCAGTTCACCTCCGACTTCCAGGAGCGGGACATCGTGTTCGGCGGCGACAAGAAGCTCGCCAAGGTGATCGATGAGGTCGAGGGTCTGTTCCCGCTCGCCAACGGCGTGACGATCCAGTCGGAATGCCCGATCGGCCTGATCGGCGACGACATCGAGGCGGTCGCCAAGAAGAAGGCGAAGGAGCACGACACGACGATCGTTCCAGTGCGGTGCGAAGGTTTCCGTGGCGTCTCGCAGTCGCTGGGTCATCACATCGCCAACGACTCGATCCGCGACTGGGTGTTCGACAAGAAAGAGTCCGAGTGGGAGGCGAGCCCCTACGACGTCAACGTGATCGGCGACTACAACATCGGCGGCGACGCCTGGGCCTCGCGCATTCTGCTCGAAGAGATGGGCCTGCGCGTCGTCGGCAACTGGTCGGGCGACGCGACGCTCGCCGAAGTCGAGCGGGCGCCGAAGGCGAAGCTCAATCTCATCCATTGCTACCGGTCGATGAACTACATCTGCCGGCATATGGAAGAGAAGTACAATGTGCCGTGGATGGAATACAACTTCTTCGGCCCGTCGCAGATCGAAACGTCGATGCGCAAGATCGCCAAGCACTTCGGTCCGGAGATCGAGGCCAAGACCGAGGCGGTGATCGCCAAATATCGTCCGCTCGCCGACGCAATCATCGCCAGATTCAAGCCGCGTCTCGAGGGCAAGACGGTGATGCTCTATGTCGGCGGCCTGCGCCCGCGCCATGTCATCACCGCCTACGAGGATCTCGGCATGGAGATCGTCGGCACCGGTTATGAGTTCGGACACAACGACGATTATCAGCGCACCGGCCATTATGTGAAGAACGGCACGCTGATCTACGACGACGTGACCGGCTACGAACTCGAGAAGTTCATCGAGCGGGTGCGCCCCGACCTCGTCGGCTCGGGCGTCAAGGAGAAGTACCCGGTGCAGAAGATGGGCATCCCGTTCCGTCAGATGCATTCGTGGGATTATTCGGGCCCGTATCACGGCTACGACGGCTTCGCGATCTTCGCGCGCGACATGGACCTGGCGATCAACAATCCCGTGTGGGATCTGTTCGACGCGCCCTGGGCGCCGAAGAAATCCGCGGCGCTGCCGCTCGCGGCCGAATAACCGACCATCCGCCGGACGCGCCGCGTCCGGCCCCTGCCAAATCCTGAGACCCTGATCGCCGTATGGCGCGACAGGGCGCCACGAGGTACGTCATCATGCCCCAATCTGCGGAAAAGGTGCTCGACCACGCGCCATTGTTCAAAGAGCCAGAATATCAGGAGATGTTCGCGCGCAAGAAGGCGATGTTGGAATGCGGCGTCGCCGACGCCAAGGTCGACGCGCAGGCCGAACAGACGAAGTCGTGGGAATATCGCGAGAAGAATCTCGCCCGCCAGGCGCTGGTCATCAATCCGGCCAAGGCCTGCCAGCCGCTCGGCGCCGTGTTCGCCTCCGCCGGCTTCGAGCGCACGATGAGCTTCGTGCACGGCTCGCAGGGTTGCGTCGCCTATTACCGCTCGCACCTTTCGCGCCACTTCAAGGAGCCGTGCTCGGCGGTCTCCTCGTCGATGACCGAAGACGCGGCGGTGTTCGGCGGCTTGAACAACATGGTCGACGGCCTCGCCAACGCCTATTCGCTCTACGCGCCGAAGATGATCGCCGTTTCGACGACCTGCATGGCGGAAGTGATCGGCGACGATCTGCAGTCGTTCATCCAGACCGCGAAGGACAAGAAATCTGTCCCGCAAGATTTCCATGTTCCCTTCGCACACACGCCCGCCTTCGTCGGCAGCCATGTCGACGGCTATGACGTGATGATCAAGGGCACGCTCGAGCACTTCTGGAAGGGCGTCGAGCGCAAACCGAACGCGCGCATCAACATCATTCCGGGCTTCGACGGCTTCTGCGTCGGCAACAACCGCGAGCTGAAGCGCGTGCTCGATCTGATGGGCGTCGATTACACGTTGATCTCCGACGCGTCCGACCAGTTCGACACGCCCTCCGACGGCGAATTTCGCATGTACGACGGCGGCACCAAGCTCGACGACGTGAAGGAAGCGCTGAATTCCAAGGCGACAATCTCGCTGCAGCGCTGGAACACGCGCAAGACCCTCGAATACGCCGCGTCGTTCGGGCAAGAGACCGCGTCGTTCAGCTATCCGCTCGGCGTGCGCGCGACCGACGAATTGCTGATGAAGATCTCCGAGCTCTCGGGCAAGGCGATCCCCGAGGCGATCCGCCTGGAGCGCGGCCGGCTCGTCGATGCGATGGCCGACAGCCAGGCCTATCTGCACGGCAAGAAATACGCGATCTACGGCGACCCGGATTTCGTCATCGCGATGGCGCGTTTCGTCATGGAAACCGGCGGCGAGCCGACGCACTGCCTGGCAACCAACGGAACGAAGAATTGGGAAGAGCAGCTGCGGCCGATCCTCGATGCTTCGCCGTTCGGCAAGGGCGCGAAGATTTGGGCGGGCAAGGACCTCTGGCACATGCGTTCGCTGCTGTTCACCGAGCCGGTGGACTTCCTGATCGGCAATTCCTACGGCAAGTATCTCGAACGCGACACCGGCACGCCGCTGATCCGGTTGACGTTCCCGATCTTCGATCGCCACCACCACCATCGCTTCCCGCTCTGGGGTTACCAGGGCGCGCTGCGCACGCTGACGACGATCCTCGACAAGAACTTCGACAAGTACGACCTCGACACGATCGTCCCCGGCAAGACCGACTATTCGTTCGATCTGACCCGATGAAAAGGCCATGCGCCGGGGCCGCCCCCGCCTCGGCGCAGTTTGCATCTCAGGAGAAGAGCCCATGTCATCGGCGCAGCAACGCGCACAGGCGCTTTTCGACGAACCTGCCTGCGCCAACAACCAGGCGAAGGACACGGCGGCGCGCAAGAAGGGTTGCTCGAAGCCGTTGACGCCGGGCGCGGCGGCGGGCGGCTGCGCGTTCGACGGCGCGAAGATCGTCTTGCAGCCGGTCACCGACGTCGCCCATCTCATTCACGGCCCGCTCGCCTGCGAGGGCAACAGTTGGGACAATCGCGGCGCCGGCTCGTCGGGGTCCAACCTGTGGCGGCGCAGCTTCACCACCGACCTCAGCGAACTCGATGTCGTAATGGGGCACGGCGAGAAGAAGCTGTTCCGGGCGATCCGCGAAATCGTCGAGGCGCACGATCCGGCCGCGGTGTTCGTCTATTCGACCTGCGTGACCGCGCTGATTGGCGACGATCTCGACGCTGTCTGTTTTCGCGCCTCCGAGCGGTTCGGCTTGGCTGTAGTGCCGGTTCATGCGCCCGGTTTCGTCGGCTCGAAGAACCTCGGCAACAAGCTCGCGGGCGAAGCGCTGCTCGATCACGTGATCGGTTCGCTCGAACCCGACGACGTGACGCCCTATGACGTCAACATCATCGGCGAATTCAATCTCGCCGGCGAGTTCTGGGCGGTGAAGCCGCTGATCGAAAAGCTCGGCATGCGCGTGCGCGCCTGCATTCCCGGGGACGCGCGCTACGCCGACATCGCCGGCGCGCATACGGCGCGCGCCAACATGATGGTATGTTCGACGGCGCTCATCAATCTCGCCCGCAAGATGGAGGAACGCTGGGGCATTCCGTTCTTCGAGGGCTCGTTCTACGGCGTCTCGGATACCTCGGATGCGCTGCGCCAGCTCTCCCGGCTCATCGTCGGCCAAGGCGCGCCGCCCGATCTCCTCGCTCGCACGGAAGCGCTGATCGCGGAGGAAGAGGCGCGTGTCTGGAAAAGGCTCGAGCCCTATCGCCAGCGCCTCGCCGGCAAACGCGTGCTGCTGAACACCGGCGGCGTGAAGTCCTGGTCGGTGGTCGCGGCGTTGCAGGAGATCGGCGTCGAGATCGTCGGCACGATGACCAAGAAGTCGACCGACGCCGACAAGGAACGCATCAAGGCGCTGCTGAAGGACGAAAAGCACGCGTTCGACAGCCTCGCGCCGCGCGACCTCTACGCCAAGTTGATCGGCGGCGAGGCGGACATCATGCTCTCGGGCGGCCGCACCCAGTTCATCGCGCTGAAGGCGAAGACCCCCTGGCTCGATATCAACCAGGAGCGCAGCTACCCTTATGCCGGCTACGACGGCATGGTCGAACTGGTGAAGCGCATCGACCTCGCGATTCACAATCCGATCTGGGCTCAGGTGCGCGAGCCGGCGCCGTGGACCGACCTCTCGCCGGCGCCCACGCCCGTCGACGCTGACTTCGTCGCCCTGACGCGCAAGAAATTCGTCGGCGCCAGCGTCGACGAAATGGGCGAGTGCTAGGAGCCCGACTATGGCGCGTATCCTTCATAACCCCAAGGCGGCTGCGGTCAATCCGCTCAAATCGTCGCAGCCGCTCGGCGCCGCCCTGGCCTACCTCGGCATCGAGGGCGCCGTGCCGCTGTTTCATGGCAGCCAGGGCTGCACCTCGTTCGCTTTGGTGCTGCTGGTGCGCCATTTCAAGGAAACAATCCCGTTCCAGACGACGGCGATGGACGAGGTCGCGACGATCCTCGGCGGCGCCGACCATCTCGAGGAGGCGATCCTCAATCTGAAGAAGCGCACCAAGCCGCATTTCATCGGCATCTGCACGACCGCGCTCGTGGAAACGCGCGGCGAGGACTTCGTCGGCGAACTCGCAGCAATCAAATCGCGCCGCGCCGAGGAGCTCGCCGGCACGGAAATCGTGATTGCGCAGACGCCGGATTTCGCCGGCGCGATCGAAGAAGGTTGGACCAAGGCGACGCTGGCCGTGATCGAGGGTATAGCGCAGCGCGGCGCGCCGGCGCGTCGCAACGGCAAGCGCGTCAACGTCCTGCCGGGCTCGCATCTGACAGTCGCCGATGTCGAGCACGTCAGCGAATTCGTCGAGGCGTTCGGCCTGGAGCCGGTCATTCTGCCCGACATTTCCGGTTCGCTCGACGGCACGGTGCCGAAGGCCTGGACACCGACCTCCTATGGCGGAACGCGCATCGACGACATTCGTTCGCTCAACCAGGCGGCGCTGACGATCGCCATCGGCGAGCATATGCGCGCGCCGGCCAAGCGCATCAGCGAACTCACCGGCGTCGACCATGTCGTGTTCCGACAATTGCATGGGCTGAAGAGCATCGACCGGCTCGTGTCGATGCTGCAAACGCTTTCGGGGCGCGCGGCGCCGGCTTCGATCCGCCGCCGTCGCGCGCAATTGCAGGATGCGCTGCTCGACGGCCATTTCCATTATTCCGGCAAGCGCGTCGCGATCGCGGCCGAACCGGATCTGCTCTACGGGCTCGCGACCTTCTTTGTCGGCATGGGCGCGGACATTCACGCCGCGGTGACGACGACGACGGGTTCGGCCGTTCTCGAACATGTGCCCTGCGATACCGTGACGGTCGGCGATCTCGGCGACTTCGAGAAGCTCGCCGAAGGCGCCGATCTCATGGTCACCCACAGCCACGGTCGCCAGGCGTCGGAGGCGCTCGGGATTGAGCTGATGCGCGTCGGCTTTCCGATCTTCGACCGGCTCGGCAGCCAGCACAAATTGCGCATCCTCTACGAGGGCGCGCGCAACCTCGTCTTCGAGGCCGCCAATATCTTCGAGGCCGATCGGCGCGAACCCGATCCCGTGAGCCTCGATCCGTTCCTCAACAGGGAGAGCGTCAATGAGCGCCGTTCGGCGTTTGCAACTCGTGGCCAATGAGGAAGAGGCGCCGAAGAAAGGGCCACCGCCTGGCGCCGTGGGCGTCGCGATCGCGACGCGCGCCATGAAGTCGCGCAATGCGCATTTCGGCGCGG